>JBAZTH010000001.1:306997-613994 GCA_041661965.1 Candidatus Margulisiibacteriota bacterium | reverse complement strand
GGTCAGGCCGCATAGTTCGCTGGGGAATCTAACACCGGATGAATTTATCCGAAAGGAGGCGGAAACTGGCTCTTGCAGCCAGATTTACTCTAATTCATAATGGTACAGCTAATGGGGTAAGGTCACCTATCTATCCTTCCTAAACATCTAGATACAAATATCGCCCAAAAAAAATCACTATTCGTCGGCCTCCTTTTTAAGGCTGGGATATATGACGCGCCTGGGCTTTCCAGGTTAATTTGATAATAAGGATGTCCGGCTTGTTTAAGCCCTAGACAGATGGCAGCTGGCTGAGCCTTCTTGATTATTTTGTTAGCAAACAAGTAACTTAAAAATCCATTTATTAAAAACCATAGAACAAGAAGAACAAATATTATGCCTCCTATAATTTTGTTTATAAAAAGATAAATTGTTCCAAACAATACTCCTAACACTATTTCTCTTAACATTATATGTTAAATCCTTCCTTCCCAACCGCTTATTTAAATCCTCTTCAATTCATATTGTACAATAAAATTCGTCTGTAAAGTCAGTCCGGTAATAATATTTAGTTCATTAAGAATATCAAGCCCCCCTTCCTTGCCCTTATATCTCATCTGAATTATACTTAGCTCGTATGTATAACATCATCGAACCAGTAAAAGCCTACTTACTCTCTCACGGCATGGAAATAATAGTCGACCTGCTAATCTTAGTCATTGGCATCTGGGCAGCGAAAATCGCCTCAAACATCACCAAAAAGGCGATGATCAGTTCAAAAGTTAATCAAACGCTAGCGGTTTTTATCAGCAATATCGCCTATTACGCCGTCGTCATCTTCGTGGTCCTATCATTTCTTGAACGACTGGGGATAAAAACAACTTCCTTCATCGCCCTGATCGGCGCCGCCGGCTTGGCAATCGCGCTGGCCTTGCAAGGCTCCCTGGCCAATTTCGCGGCGGGACTAATGATAATCATCTTCCGCCCCTTTGAACTCGGCGATACGATCGAAGCGGCCGGCGTCTCCGGCGTCGTGGAAGAGATCCAGATCTTTAGCACGGTCCTCAAGACCGCCGACCATAAACGGAAGATCATCCCGAATTCCAAGATCACCTCCGATGTCATCTCTGTTGATATCAAACCATGAAGAAGATCCTCATCATATCCGGCAGTTATAAAAGGAACGGCAATACCGCGACCTTGATCGATTGGTTCCGCGAAGGGGCAAAAGAAGCTGAAGTCGTTCGCGCCGCCGACCTTAAGCCTAAAATTATCGGCTGCAGCTCGTGCCGGAAATGCCAATCGTTAAAAGAGTTTAAATGCGTTATCAATGACGATGTCAGCCAGCTCTTACAAAAGATGATCGCGGCCGACGTCATTGTTTTCGCAACCCCGCTCTACTTTTTCACCGCCAGCGCCCCTATTGTCATGATCCTCGACCGGATGTTCTCGCTCTACCATTGGGATAATGACGAGGATACGTTTGAATCGCCGCTTAAAGGGAAAACTTTGGTCCTTATGGCCAGCGCGTACGAGGATGTGGGGCTGGACGCCCTGGAAAAACCGTTCAAACTGACCGCCGATTATACTAAGATGAAGTTTAAATCGCTGCTAGTGCCAAATGCGGGGGTTTCTGGAACGCTAAAAAGGCCTAAAGTACGGAAACAAGCGGTCGCGCTGGGCAAATCCTTAAGCTAACGGGGCTTTCTCTTCTTGACTTCCTTCAGCGCGCTTTTAACCATTTTGCCAAAGTCTTTGTCTCTCTGTCGTTTTTCCAGGTTAGTCATGGCGTAATAATCATTCTCATTTTTTAATTTGAGATAGTTCCGATACTTCTCCTCGCTTAAACTCCCCGACTTGAGCGCGGCCAGCACGGCACAGCCCGGTTCGTGCTGATGGGTGCAATCAATGAATTTACATGACTGACCTATCTCTTCAATCTCGGCGAAAACGTTTTTCAGCCCCTCTTCGGCGTCCGCCAGCCCGATCTCCCTCATCCCCGGATTATCGATGATCATCCCCCCGTTCTTAAGGACGAAAAGTTCACGATGAGTAGTCGTATGCTTTCCTTTCTTGGTTTGAGCGCTGATCTCCTTGGTCGTTATCAACTCTTCCCCCAATAATTTATTGGTCAGCGACGACTTGCCGACCCCCGAAGAGCCGAGGAAACAACATATTTGACCGGGTTTAATCGCTTGCGCTAAACGGTCGAACTCACTCCCCGTCAATACGCTCGTAGTAATAAGAGGGACCCCTTTAAACCGGTCTTTGACTTGGAAAATTATTTTTTCAAGCTCTTCAGACGTAACAAGATCAATCTTATTTAAAACCAAAACCGGGCTGATCTTTTCCGACTGAACGATCGTCAGGTAGCGCTCGAATCTGTTCAGGTTAAAATCACGGTCGACCGCTTGAACGAAAAAAACGCTGTCGACATTAGCGGCGATAGGCTGAACCTCATCTTTTTTCCCGGCCGCTTTTCTTTTTAAGAGGCTTTTTCTGGGGAGAATTTCTTCAATGAGGGCGTTCCCATGCTCCAGACCAATAATCTTAACTAGGTCGCCGACCACCGGATAATCAAGTGGCGACGCCGCCGCAAACACTATTTTACCAGCAACTTCAGCCCAGGATTCCCCGCTTTCGCTTAAAACGCGATACTTCCCCCGGTGTTGGGCAATAACCCGGGCGGTATCGGACTTATTCATATGTAGCCAATTTTTTCATGATAGAATTATACACTAGAAGAATGAAACAAAAAAAGGAAAGGCCCAAATGAACACGAACGTAATAAAAACAGCCCTCTCGATAGTAGAAAAAAGCAGCTACGCGATAATCGCTTCCGTTGACGATGAGGACTATCCCAACGTGAAAGCAATGTTACGACCGAGAGAACATGACGGCTTAAAAACATTCTATTTTACGACCAATACCTCATCAAGGCGGGTCAAACAATACCTGAAAAACCCGAAAGCCTCGATCTACTTCTACGACGGCCAATCCTTTAAAGGGTTAATGCTAAGAGGGACCATGAAGGTCTTGCATGACCTTCCGACCAAAGAAAGGATCTGGCGCGACGGCGATACAATGTATTACGCCGAGGGAGTGACCGATCCGGATTATTGCGTTTTAAAATTCACCGCCAAGAACGGCCGAATGTACGAGAATTTCCAGTCGGCTGATTTTGCTATTTAGGAGATAGAGGATTTAATGGACAAGCCGAATCCGCTTCTCACCCAAAACGCCTTTAGCAACCAAACTTTCGAGGAAGTCACCCTTCAGGAGACCGACCTTAGCTATAAAGAGTTTTCCGAATGCACTTTCAATAAATGCGATTTTAGCGGCTCGAGCTTTTCCGGTTCGATCTTCAGCGACTGCGCTTTTAACGGCTGTAACCTGGCCAATGTCAAAGTCGACGGCTGCGGTTTTCGCGGCGTCAACTTTAACGGCTGTAAGTTGATCGGCGTGATCTTCATTAAGATCAACAAGCTCCTCCTGGACTGGAACTTCCAGAAATGCAAGATCGCCCTCTGCAATTTCGGCGGGCTTGGCCTCAAACACAGCCGTTTCACCGATTGCGTCATCCAGGGGACCGATTTCGTCAACGTTGACCTCTCGGGAGCGACCTTCTCCGGCTGTGACCTGGAAAACAGCACCTTCCGCAACGCCAACCTGGAAAAAGCGAGCTTCGTCGGCTCGTGGAATTATTACGTCGACCCGACCCAGAACAAGGTCAAGCAAGCCAAGTTCGCTTACCCCGAGGTCCTCGCCCTCCTCTCGCCGTTCGGGATCAAGATCGAATAAATCGGAAGCTCTATGATATCTACCCCCGGATTTGGTAATTTAGATTATTGGTTTGTGTCGTCGCGGAAAATAGCCAGGATTTCAATGGCTTTTCTTAAATTCAACCGCCAGTCCGCAATTTGATTACTATACTCTTTCACTAAAATGTTTGGATCACTATCAAGATAATCCAGCCACGCTATTACACTTGGGTTAATATAACTGGCGATTTGTTTAGTGGCTTCAGCTCTGGTGAGGATGCAGTATTGGTATTCCCAATCTATCCTACGGATTGTTCCGATAACCGAGATAAGATCATCATCTGTTCGGCAAATTAATGGCCGTTCCGGTTTGACCGTTTGAGCCGGCGCTTCGGCTTCCGTGGCACTTGACCGATATTTTTGCAGGATCGCCAAGGCGCGTTTTATCAACCCGCTATAATGAGTGCTGAAACCAGAGGAATATTCGGGATACTCTTCGGCTAATTGTCTAAAATCGGTGAAGCCGGCCAGATATTCCAGCCAGGGAAATAGTTCCCCGGAAGTTGTTCGAGAGGTGTGTATTTCAATACAAGCGCGTTCCAGCCCATCCAGGGTTAGGCAGGATACCGGGCGCGTAGGTTTGGTTACTTTTTCAGCCGCAACCGCCCGCAGCGGCCATTGCGCCATATGGTGGATTAAATCCCTGGCCGTCCATTCTTGGGGTAGGCCTTCAACGGTTAGACGAAAGGAGAATTCGCGACCGGCATATGCGCTGGCCCTTTCATAGCCAGCCACAGACATGCCTCCTTGCGGGTGGTAGTGCGCACCGATCTTTTCGACGGCAAAAATCGTCTCTCTGCCAAAGGCATAATTGAAGCGGTGGTTTTCCAACTGAAATACTTGCCCGGTTAAAATGGCCTTCAACAGGGCCGGAGCCACTTCGGTTAAAAATTCTTTTGTACAACAGACTTTGTAGATGCCCAAAATAAATCCGGTGTCGATGAATTCGCCGTACTCCAGACGGTCGGAGTGAGTGAGGCGGTCAAGCAACAGGCCATCTTCCCCTCCACGGAAATGAACGATCGTCCCGCTTTCTCCGGCAAAAGTTCTGCGAAAACCGTCGATATATCCTGGTTTAACTTGAGAAAGCAGGTCCGACTTGACCGGCTCGGCTGGTGTGGCGGGGCTGGCCGTTTTTGGCAAGCGGTCAACGCTTCCTCCCCGGTAATGAGGAATCTCGATCTCTTCGAGCGGCAGTCCAATCGCCCGCTGAAATTTGCTTATGGTCTCGGCTATTTTGCATATTGTGCCCCGTTCCGTAAGCAGTCCCTGTGTCCAGCCTCGTCCATTCGGACCGATTTGAGTTTTATAGTTTTCTATTTCAGCCTTAGCCCGCGTTATCCAGTTTTCGGCTCTCGGCTTAATCGCAGACCAATTTTCAAAGGTGAGGCCTTCTCTAAATATCCACTTACCCTCAAAAAACAATGCATCCGGCGTTAATTTCGGTGCCGGAGGTGTTGGTTCGGGTTTAGCTTCCTGAACGGTAGCTTTAGGTGGTTGAGGGGCCGGAGCTGGTTTTTCAACTTCAGGACGCGGCAGGGGCGGTTGCGGGATTGGGGCGGTTTGGGGAATAGTAGCTGGAGCCTGCTCGACTCGTTGCGGCCGAAAGACAATTTCAATATTTGGCCGGGAAAAGTCCCGGAGGTTAGATGTTTTATTGTTCAGCCGTTCAAAAAGCGCGGCAATGTCTTCCGCTTTGGCGCCACGCTTGATCACGATCTTTTCAACCTGACGAAATAGTCTGGCGGCTGCCTCAAATGGCTCGCGCAACTGCTGGGTGTCCCTGCCGTTGCTGGAGATAAAGGCCAGATTAAAAGTATAGAGTTGCCGATAGAGCGAGGCCGGGGAGATAATAATTGACGTCGCTCTTTGAAAGCGGCTGGTCACGATCTCTCTGATGCCGGCAAGATTGCCTGGTGTTATTGGCGGGCCTTTGCGTTCAATTCTCATAACAATTGATTATCCTTTATTGCAAAACATAATTTCACTCGATTTTTTTGGCATCGGATCCGGCCGGTCTGACCGTTGGGGACACGACCTCCCCGATCGGAGAATGGAAACTGAAGAAATCAGCCGGTTACTGCTTCTTTGAAGAAGGGGGACTTCCGCCAGGAACGACCAGAGTTCGTCGCCGATGGTTTACGGGGCCGACCAGACATCATTGTTAAATGAAGAAGTCTGGCTCTGTCCGCCGATCACCCACAATTTGTTTTGGTAAACCGCACCGCTAAAAAGGTCCCGACCGGAAAATTCCGCCGATCCGACCGCTTGCGTCCAAGTCGTTCCATCGAGCGACCACCAAACATCATTCTGATAACCTTGGTCCGACAGCCCGCCGATCACCCAGAGCTTGTTATCAGACGCCAGGCAAGAATATTGGTTCCGGGCGCTGAACTCGGCGGAAGCGGTCGCCTGCGTCCAAGTTACCCCATCCGTCGAGGACCAAACATCATTCAGTTTGCCGGTTGAAGACGACCCGCCGATCACCCACATTTTGTTGTTAAAGACCGCCCCGGCGGCGTAATTGCGCTTGGCAAAATTGGCGGCGGCGGTTGCCTGCGTCCAGTGCGCTCCGTCGGTGGAAGACCAGACATCATTATTGTATTGATCGGGTGAGCCGTAACCGCTGATCAGCCACATTTTATTGTCGTAAACCAAACCAATCGCGCCATCCCGGCCGCTGAACTCGGCGGAAGCGGTCGCCTGCGTCCAAGTTACCCCATCCGTGGACGACCAAACATCGTTTAACTCCCCGCCGCCCCCTTGATACCCGCCAAGAACCCAGAGCTTATTTTGGAAGACAAGCGCGTTATGACCGTCTCTGACCCCAAACTCCGCCGAGGCAACGGCCAAGGTCCAGGTTGTCCCGTCATTCGACGACCAAACATCGTTGTTACGAGCGATCGGACTAAGACTGCCGCGATAACCGCCGATCACCCAAAGCTTATCCTGATAAACCGCGCCGGCCTGGTTCATTCTGACTGAAAAAGCGGCGCTCCCCGTGGCCTGGGTCCAATTCACGCCTAAAATCTCGACAAGGTCAGTAACGACCCGGCCGCAACCGCTAAGGTAAATAACAATTGCCAGAGCAAAGAACGCCAGGTAACGTAAATATTTCATTTGCCTCTCCCCTTTTCTAATTCATCTTGCCGCGCTTTCAACAGTCTTTGGGCCAACTCCTCCGGCATTTCGGCTATCGGCTCGGAGCATACATAACATAAACCATGCTGAAATCATAGCATTATTTTGATGATAAATAGCCATGGAAATTCAACTATTTTCTATTAAGCGTAATCTCGTCTTGCGCCGCCCGCGCAGTGGTAATTTGCAGGATTTTTTGTTGAAAGATACCGGCCGGTTGGTTTTTAAAGGGGACTTTCCCCTCCGGATCGGTTATGTTCTCCCGTTACACCTGACCGCCGGCGGCGAAAAAGTCAAACCGATCTGCCTCCCCCGAACCCTGGTCAATGAACAATTGAATAGTATTTATACCGCCGTCCAACAAGAAGACCGGTCGGGTCCGGTCAAAGTCCTTTACACCTGGAAAAATGAAACGGACTGGGGAGATGGGACAAAATCATTCACCGAACATATCCTGGCCAGAAAAGTCGACGGCAATTGGCGGATCCTGCCCAAGGCCGAGATCGTCAAAGGACAAACAACGGCCGGACAGCGGAAAGCGGAAGCCAGACAAACCGCCGAACTGATCAACCGGCCGGAGATCAATGAGCCAACAACCTTCTGGCAAAAAACCGTGCAAAGAAAAGGAGAAACCTGCCTTCGGGTCAACATCAACGGCCGCCGTCGTTATCTGTTTGGTTTTAATGGTCACAATGAAGTAATGGTCGTCACGGTCAAATTGCGCGGCGGCGAGATCCGCTTAAGCGTTTATGGCGAAGGGCAGGGCTTGCTCCGGCAGTTCATTTTCCCCGCCGACCCCAAAGCCAAAACAAGGGTCGGATATTCCATGGCCGACAATGGAACCCAACGAGCCCGCCTGCTGGCCCGGCAAATCCGCGACTTTCTGGCAACCGATCAGGCCGAGAACGCGATCCTCGACCTGGAACCAAAAGTCGTTAGCCCGGCCGGTTCGCTCAAACTCCATACCGGGGAAGCGCTCCACGGCGGTTATATCCCCTTTTCCGGCTACGGCCAACACGCCGGGAAAAAAGTTTACGGCCGCCTGACAGTGAGCGGACAGGAAAAGAAAGTTTTCTTCTGGGAAAGCGCGGAAGCGCGGGCCGCCGGCGGAGAATCGATCCTCCCCGATGGCCACGTTGTCGCCAGGCGGCTTGGCCTTAACGGAACAAGCCGGTGGGAAATCGTCTGGCGAACGAGAAAAAATCAGATCAGCGAAAAGATCGAACTGACGGAAAAGTTCGGTAATTTTATTTTTTCAAAAAAAAGCGAAGGTTACCACGAAGAGATCGTCCCGTTACATCTCTTTCCCAACGGACGGGCAAGGTTTGAACGGAGTCCCCGGGGGATAGCGATCGTCCGCGAACTAAAAAAAGGGGCCAGCTCCCCCGTTTTTGTCGTCACCCAAAAAGCCGGGCGGCCGGACCTTCATTTGATTGAACTCTGGGAAAACGAAGCGGCCAGTCAGCAAAACGGGCCGCGCCTGGCGGTCTTCTGGTTAACGGTCAAGCCAACCCCAAAAGGACCGGTCATAAAATTATTCGAACTGGTAGAGATCGACGCGCTTAGCTCTTATCTCCGCTTATCTTACGAGAAAAAATCGAGGCTGGCTTCGCATCCGGCGGTCTACCCCTATCGCCCCCTCCTGGCAAAATACTTCTAAACGCCGACGATCACCTAAAAATATACAGCGAGGCAAAGAAGAGGGCGATAATTATCCGGTAGATCCCGAACGAGATAAACGTATGATTCTTGATGTAGGCCAGAAAAAAGCGGATGCTTAAGATCGCCACGACGAAAGAGACAACGAACCCGACCGCCAGGACGCCGAATTCCCCGGACGAAAACGAGCCGCCGCTCTTAAGCAGATCGTAAGCCGAAGCGGCCAGCATGGTCGGCACCGCCAGCAGAAAGGAAAATTCGACGATCGTGCTCCGCTTCAGGCCCAGCAGCAGGCCGCCGATGATCGTCGCGGCGGAACGGGAGACGCCGGGAAACATCGCCAGCGATTGAAAAAGCCCGATCGCGACGCATTTGGAATACGGGAGCTTGCCGATATCTTCGAGCGCCCCCTCTTGCTCCCGGTGAAAGAGCTCAAACAGGATCAGGACCACCCCACCGAGAAAAAGGGCCCACACAATGATCGTTTCACTGCTGATCAGATAATTCTTGATCACTTTATAAAGGAAGAAACCGAGGAGGGCGGTCGGGACGAACGCGGCCAGGACCCGCTTCAGGCTTTCCAGGTCAAGCAGAAAACGCCGCCAGTAGAGAACGATGACCGAGAGGATCGCCCCAAACTGGATGACGATCTCGAAGCTTTTCACGAAATCGGTCTGGGGGATCGCCAGCGCTTTGGCCGTCAGCACCAGATGAGCGGTCGACGAGATCGGCAAAAATTCGGTGATCCCCTCGACCAGGCCGAAGATCAGGCTCTGCCAAATATCCATGCGACTAATTTAACTTAACCGGGTCGGGTTGTCAATCCGGCTTCAGATCTGTTATTATTCCCCCATGAGAAAGAGAGTTGAAATAAACTCCTCCGACAAGCCCAAAAAGGTCCGCGTCACCGCGTTCGACTACAACGAGAAGCAATGCGTCGAGAAAGAGATCCCGCTCAACACCTGCGTCACTTATAAGAACAAACCGACCATCTCCTGGATAAATATCGACAGCATCCAAAACCACGAAGCGATCAAGGATATTTGCGATTGCTACGGCCTTGATCCGGTCGTCTACAAACAGATCATTGACCCGACCCAGCGGCCGAAGATCGAAGATTACGGCGATTATCTTTTCGTCGTCATGAAAATGTTCCTGTACAACAAGGACACCCTCAAGATCGTCGCCGAACAGGTCAGCTTTGTCATCGGCCGCGGCTATGTCCTCACCTTCCAGGAAAGAGCGCTGGCCGAAGACGTTTTCGACCCGGTCCGCAAAAGGCTCCGGACCGCGGGGACCAAGATCCGGCAGTCCAAAGCCGATTACCTCGCCTACCGGCTGATCGACGCGGTGGTCGATTATTATTTCTCCATCCTGGAAGTTATGGGGGACCAGATCGAAGAGATCGAGCGGGAAACGATCACCAATCCGAACAAAGCGACCCTCATCCAAATGCAGAGAAAACGGAAAGAGATGATCTTCCTGCGCAAATCGATCTGGCCGGTCCGGGAGATCATGAACTCGCTGCAGAGAGGGGAATCGAAACTGATCTCGAAAGAGACCCAAAAAAATCTGCGGAACTTATACGACCACTCGATCCAGATCATGGACACGGTCGAGACCCAGCGCGATACGATGTCCTCCCTGCTGGATATCTATCTCTCCAGCTTAAGCAACAAGCTCAACGAGGTCATGAAGATCTTAACGATGATCTCGACCATTTTTATGCCGCTGACCTTCATCGCCGGAATCTACGGCATGAACTTCCGCCACATGCCGGAACTGAACTGGCGTTACGGCTACCTGATGGTCTGGGGAGTGACGATTACCATTGTTATCACCATGTTGATCTTCTTCAAAAAGAAGAAGTGGTTCTGAAACCCGCCGCTCTATTGTATAATTGGCTATGACTTTGTTTTCCGCCATCATTATCGTCACCGGCCTGATCTTGTTCGAGATTATCTCGAGCATCGATAACGCCATCATCAACGCTGAAGTCCTCACCACCATGAGCCAGCGGGCGCGGCGCTGGTTCCTCTTCTGGGGAATCTTATTCGCCGTCTTCATCGTCCGCGGCTTCCTCCCCTGGCTGATCGTCTGGGCGGTCAATCCGGGCTTGGGACCAATTGGGGCCATGACCGCGACTTTCTCCAGCGATCCGGCGATCAAAGAGTCGATCGAACAATCGGCCCCGATCCTTTTGGCCGGCGGCGGGATCTTCCTGATCTTTTTGTTCCTCCACTGGCTTTTCCTGGAAGATAAGCACTTCGGCCTCCCCCGGACGGAAAAGTTTTTTCTTAGCCAGGGGGTCTGGTTCTACGCGATCGTTTCAATCGTTTTGACCGCGGTCGTTTGGTTCTCCTTGAGCATCAACAATTTAATGGCGCTGGGAGCGGTGGTCGGTTCGACCGCTTTTTTCATTACCCACGGCTTCAAACAGAACGCCGAAGAGAACGAGAAAAAACTTCTCACCGCCAAGTTCACCGACATCAGCAAGGTCCTTTACCTGGAGATCATCGACGCGACCTTTTCGATCGACGGCGTCCTGGGAGCGTTCGCCTTCACCCTCTCCATCCCCCTGATCTTGCTTGGCAATGGGATCGGGGCGCTGGTCGTCCGCCAACTGACGATCAAAGGGATCGGCAAGATCAAAGAGTACGTTTACCTGAAGAACGGCGCGATGTATTCGATCCTGGTCCTGGGGTTGATCATGCTCCTGCGGGCCTTCGGCCACGAAATTCCGGAGTATGTCTCTCCCGTCGCGACTTTTATCATCATCGGCTACTTCTTCGCCCTCTCCCTAAAACATAAATGACCGCCCCTTATTACGTCTATATCATTGAATGCGTCAACCACGCTCTCTACACCGGTATCACAAACGATCTTAACCGGCGCTTTAAACAACACCAGACCGGACGCGGCGCCCGCTACACCACCGCCAATCCGGCGGTCAAACTCCTTTACGGCAAAAGATGCGGCAGTAAAAGCCGCGCTTTAAAACGGGAAGCGGCGATCAAGAAGTTGACCCGAGCGAACAAATTGGTTTTAATCACCGAGCATGGAGGTGACAAATGCCTTACAAGATCGTCAAAAAAGGAAAAGGGCCGAAACCGTGGAAGATCATCAACAAAGAGACCGGGGAGCTAGTCGGCAGTTCTAATACCAAGACCAAAGCCGAAGCTTCGGCCCGGGCAAGAATGGCGGCCCATCACGGCTGGAAACCGACCTATCGTTAAGCGCAACGGGCCATCGTTTTTAACGCCAGCTCTCCCGCTTCGGCCATATTTTTACCCAGCGCGATAAAACCGTGGTTCTTAATGATCAGAAAATCATTCTTCCCCAACGTCTTCATGATCTGATCGGCCAGTTCCAGGGTGCCGTACGGTTCTTCCTTTTCAGTGCAAACCAACCCCAACCGGGCACAATTGTCGAGCAATTGCTGGCAATGGCCGTGAAAGACCGCGTTGATCTCCGGCCGCGCCCGATAGATCAGCGAATGGAACATACTTTCCGAAGAAGGCTCCCGCTGACCGGCGGCATAGACAATCTTTTTCTCCAGATCGACCCGAGTAACCTTCACGAAGCTCGCGGCGGCGGAAGTTTCTTTCATGCCTGAAGAGGTAATAATGAATTCCTGGCTTCCCGGCTTAAGGCGAAAACTTAAATTGCCGTACGCGCCGCTCCCGTAGAATGGCATCAAGCCGCTTTGCGTGAACTGATCGCACCACTTTTTAAGCTCATCGATCTGCTGATCGCCAGGAACCTGGCGGTCAAGAAATTCAGTGGTAAATTTGGGGGCGACCTTACCTTCAGCCATTATGAGAACAACCGCCCGATCTCGGAGGCGTCCGGTTTGACGATCCCCTTTTCGGTGATGATCCCGGTGATGAACTTGGCCGGCGTCACGTCAAAAGCCGGGTTGACCGCTTTTGAGCCGGGAGAACAAACTAAAACTCGACGTTGAACGCCCTGATCGTCCGGCCCAGTCTGGTAGAGGACTTCGTCTTGGCTCCGCTCTTCGATCGGAATATCGCGGCCGCTCTGGCACTTCAGGTCAAAGGTCGAAGTCGGCGCGGCGATATAAAAAGGGACGCCGTATTCTTTCGCGCAGATCGCTTTTTCCAGAGTGCCAATCTTATTGGCGGTGTCGCCGTTCCCGGCGATCCGGTCAGCCCCCACGATCATCAGGTCAATCTTGCCGAGCGACATCAGGTAGGCTCCCGCGTTGTCGGGGACGATCGCGTGCGGAACCTTCTCCCCTTGCAGTTCCCAGGCGGTCAACCGGGCCCCCTGGCCGCGCGGCCTGGTCTCGTCGGCGTAGACAAAAACTTTCTTCCCCGCGTGCTGGGCGGCGTAAATCGGTGAAAGGGCCGAGCCGTGGTCGACAAAAGCGAGCCAACCGGCATTGCAGTGGGTCTCGATCGTCATCCCGTCCTTGATCAGTTGGCTCCCGTGTTCGCCGATCAACCGGCAATTTTCGGCGTCTTCATCGGCAATCTTTTGCGCCTCGGCAACTCCTGCCGCTTCGCCCCCTTTTTTCGCCGCCTGGTAGACCCGGTTAACGGCAAAGAAAAGGTTCTGGGCGGTCGGTCTGGTCGCTTCGATCGCTTGCTTCCCCCGGTCGATAGCTGGCCAATCGCCCGGAACTTCCAACAAAACCTGCGCCATGGCAAAGCCGGCCGCCGCCCCGATCGCGCCCGCCCCGCGGACGATCATCGTCTTGATAGCCTGGCAGGTATCAGCCGACTTGGGCGCTTGATGGATCTTGAAGTCAAAAGGGAGGAGATTTTGCTCGATCAGGTGGACGGTCGACCCTTCCAGCCAAACGGTCCGGTAATGTTTGCCGTTAACTTTAATGGGCCTACTCCCCTTCGAAAGCAGTCTGGGCGTAAGCCTGATAACCGGCCTCTGCCAATTTACGGCGCCCGCCGATATCGGGCAGGTCAACGATAAACGCAAATTCGACAACTTCGCCGCCGAGCTTTTTCACCAGTTTGCCGGCCGCCAGCGCCGTGCCGCCGGTCGCGATCAGGTCGTCAATGATCAGGACCCGCTGGCCCTTTTCGATCGCGTCCTTGTGGATCTCGATCACGTCGGTCCCGTATTCCAGGGCGTACTCTTCCCGTTCGGTCGCCGCCGGCAGTTTTCCTTTTTTGCGGACCGGGACAAACCCTTTCCCCAGCAGGTACGCCAGCGCCCCGCCCAGGATAAAACCGCGGGAATCTATCCCCACGACAATATCGATCTCTTTGTTCTTGTAGCGGGCGACAAAGTCATCGAGGCAAAGCTTTAAGCCAACCGGATCTTTCAGCAACGTCGTAATATCGCGGAACATGATCCCTTTTTTCGGCCAGTGCGGAACAGTCCGGATCCGTGATTTGATCGGCATTGATATTTACCTCACTTTAGGAATAACGGTGATCAGGAGCTTTTTAACTTTTTCGGCGTTCTCTTTCATCCGCTCGAGGACCATCTCAAAAGTGACCGGCGCTTCGTCCTCTTTCCAGCAGTCGTAATCGGTCGACATGGCGATCGTTTGGTACGGTATCCCCAGCTCATTGGCCAAAATAACTTCAGGACAGGTCGACATATTGATAATGTCCGCTCCCCAGGCGCGGAACATGTGGCTCTCCGCCCGGGTCGAAAAACGCGGCCCTTCAATCGTCACGACCGTGACGTCATGATTGTATTTTAAGCCGAGTTCGTCGCTGGTCTTACATAAGAGATCGCGCAGTTTTTTGTCGTACGGATCGCTCATCGGCGTATGAACGACCTTTTCGGTGTAGAAGGTCACGTTCCGGTGGCGGGTAAAGTCGATAAATTGCGACGGGAAGACCAGATGCCCCGGCTTGATCTCTTCGCGAAGCGACCCAACGGCGGTCGCCGCCAGGATATGGGTACAACCGATCTCTTTTAACGCGAAAATATTAGCCAGGTAATTGACCTTGGTCGGCATGATGCTGTGGTCTTTCCCGTGCCGGGCCAAGATCGCAACTTCTACTCCCCCGATCTTGCCGCAGGTCAGAAGGGACGATGGCTTGCCAAAACTGCTGTTCGCCTCAACTTCGATCGGGTCCTTGAGGATCTTGGGATCATCCAGCCCCGAGCCGCCGATAATACCTATTTTAACCATGATCTAGATTATATAATAATGAACCTGATTTTGGAAGCCTGCGACAACATCGTCGCGGCTTCCAAAATCAGCTGTCTAGTCGTGAAACGGAAACCGCGGCGATATTGCCGCTGGTTTCCGTTTTATACTTGCAATGTTTTCTCATCCTTTTCTTATTTGACTTTAGTCGGCAATCTATGGCAAAATCCGGATAATTCGTTCGAGGAGGGACATTTTAATGGAAAAACCGCTTATTCTGACAATTGACGATGAACAACGGATCGCTGATAATATCGCCGAACTAATCAAGAGGACCGACCGCTACGACGCGGTCGCCGTTTACAGCGCCAAAGACGGGTTTGACTTCCTGGCCAAGAATAAAAAGTTCCTTGGTTTGGGCGGCAATAAGGTCAAATGCATTTTACTCGACATCAAGATGCCGGAAATGGACGGGCTCCAGTTCTTAACCAAGCTCCGCAAAGAATACGGCGATTCGATCGGCGTGGTCATGCTGACCGCCTGGGAAGACAATGAGAAGTGGGACAAAGCGACCTCCGGGTTCGTGGTCAGCTATCTGAAAAAACCGTTCAAGGCGGAAGAACTGGTCTCGACCCTCGACCGTTACTTTGACGGCGAAGCGACCAGAATGACCCTGGAAACTTTCGAAAAACACATCCAGAAGCGGGAAGAATTTAAGGAAGCGGAAAAGTCATTATAAAAGCGGTCCCCTTGCCGACTTCGCTTTCAACGTCGATCGTCGCGTTGTGCTCTCTGATCACCCGGAAAACGATCGACAGCCCAAGCCCCCGCCCCTTGGTCACATGAGTGCTGAAGAACGGTTCAAAGATCTTCTCCAGGTTCTCTTTGGCGATCCCCGCCCCGGAATCGGCGACTTTGGCGACGATCGTTTTCGCTTCTTTTTCCACCAGCGCGGTCGAGATAGTCAGATTCCCCCCTTTCGGCATCGCTTCCAGCGCGTTCTTCACCAGATTGATAAAGACCATCTGCAGGTCGTCAGGATCGCCGGTCAGCTTCGGGATCGTTCCCAGCTCCTTGACGAAGTGAACCCCGCTTGGCGGCATTAATTTCAGCGCGTTGTCGATCACTTCATTCAGATCGAGCGGGATATCCTGGCGTTTTTTCGGTTCGCTCAAACGGAGGGTGCTGATAACAATATCGTCCGCCCGTTCGATCTCCTTGATCATTTCGTCTTTAAAGCCTTTGAAGTCTTTGACCTCTTTCGGATCGTCGGGGAGAAGCTCCAGCTCGCTCCGCATGATCGCCAGCGGCGTTTTGATCTCGTGATTATACTCCCGGATCAGATTGGCCAGCGAAGCGATCCGCTCGGAACGGGCCAACAAGCGTTCGGTGTCATAAAGCTTTTTCTGGTTCTCGTCAAAATCAAGGCGGATCTTCTCGTAAGAGCGGGTATGGTCAAAGGTGATCGCCGCCTGGCTGGCCAGGACCTCCAATAAGCGGAGGTCCTCATCGGTATAGGGGTCTTCGGAAAGTTTCTTCCCCAGCAGGAAGAGCGCCGCCACCCTATTTTCCAGCAGGCAGGGAACGACGACTTCCCAATCCCCATGGTGATCGACGATCGGCCGGCGCTTTTCAGTTAATTTAGCGATCAGGGGGTCATCGATCGGGATCTTAGGCCCATCGGCCAGCGGCGTAAAGGCCGCCCGGTCGTACTCAACATAATCGGTCGATGGTTTGTCGCCGGCCAGGAAATTATTCGGCAACAGGATCCGGGGATTTTGGATCTCCATGACCTCTTTAAAGGTCCGAAAAAGGATCCCGAGGACCGAAGGCATCGACAATTTCTCCGCAACCTTGGAAGTCGCTTCGGCCATCGATCTGGTGTAATCATATTTTCCCTTGATGAAAAATTTGTCGGCGGTCGTCTGGACCAGCAAGCGGATCGGATGATGGGTCAGACCGACAAAAAACCCGTAAGCGACGGTCCCCAGCACAAAGAGCCAATCGATCCGGTGATACCCCCGGTAAAGCCAAACCAAGGTCAGGTAAAGCGCGGCATGAAAAAATAGGGTTATGATCTCCGCCAGGATCCGGCTGATGATGACCGAGATATCCATTAAGCGCGACTTAGTAATAGCAAAGGCGATCAGCAAGGTCGTAATAATGGTGGAGAACGGTCCTACCCCGGTCAGATAGGGATAACCGAAAAGAGGCAAGATCAGGTTGGTCGCGACAGGGAAAATCACCCCGATAAAGAAGCCGGACAAAACATAAGCGATCTGCCGCTTATTGAGCCCTTTGTAAGAATAAAACTTATCGGTCAAGCGGTAAAAAGCAAAAAAGATAAAACCGAGATAATAAAAAATAAACAAGCTGAAGGCCGCCCCGGCGACCATCACGAAGCGGTCGTTAACCAAAACGATGTCTCTCACGATCAGATCGGAAAAAGAGATCAGGGCAAAAAAGGTCGCCACAATGAACCAGGCGACCATCTGATAGGTCCGGGGAACAACGTCTTCCTGCGGAAAGACCGAAAAGAAATAAAGGAACGGGAGCGGGAAATAAGCGTAAAAAGCGGCGGCGACCTTAGCGCAAATCATCGCGTCCGGAATGGTCCGCGCCTCGCTTAAAAAGAAGATCGACAAAGCCCAGAGGGCGGTCAGGATAGCGGTCAGGGAATATGAAACATTGACCTTGTTCCGCCAATTTTTCAGCAGGACGAAAAAACCGAGGAACAGATTCCCCGAAACGGCGTAAAAAGGAAGCAAATATTCAGCGGCGTTAACCGTCAGGAGAACAACGGTCCCGATCACGGCAAAAATAATGAATGAAAAAAGAAAAATAGGGCTCCTCCTGGCGCCATTATAAGAGGTAACTAAACCGGCGTCAACGAGCTATTCTTTTTCGTATCGACCGTTTGAGAAGATCGAAAATTGTCCGCTGGTCAGCGGCCGGGACTGATCAGGGATATAGAATTCCCCCGCTTCCGCGTCCAGCGCTAAGATGCCGTGCGGCCACATCCGCTGGATATGTTCGAGCATTGTCGGGATCTTTTCAAGATGTTCGTGAGGGGTCGGAAAGCCCCAGCTGATCCGGGCGGCGTGAGCGCTCTGGTCGCCAGGCAGCGCGGCGCAGCCGGCCCGGCTCTTCTTGGCGTGAGCCATGGCGTGAGCGATCGCTTCCTGTTCCGAGACTCCCAGCAGGCTGTAAACATATGGATGGGCGCAGAATTGGCCGACCCGGGCATCAACGCCGAAAAAGACCTCGAGCGCTTTGCCGATAAACCCAGGGGGAATCCGGTCCCCATTTGCCGCGCGCATGATAAAACTGACCACCGGGCCGCGAGGGACCAAATCAATGTTCGATTCACCGAGGATCTCCAGTCCCTTGACCCGCGATATCGAGTCAATTACTCGGCGGGCCATCTCCGCTTCAAATCCGGCAATATTATCCAATCCGGCCTCGGTCAGCAAATGAACCGCTTTACCAAGTGAAGCCTGGGCGATGAAAGCCGGGGTTCCCGGCTCGAAATTCGCCGGCGGATCGGCAAAATGAATATCCCGGGAAGTAACGCCGCTGATCGTGCCGCCGGCCGGATCGAGCGCCGCGCCGCGGAAGAAATCTTTCGGACCGATGATCGCGCCGCTCCCGTCCCGCGCGTAAAGCTTGTGTCCGGAAAGAGCGATAAATACTTCGCCGGAGAGATTTTTCAGATCAAGCTTCATCGAAGAGGCTCCTTGAGCGTGATCGATAAAAACTTTAACTCTATATTTTTTAGCCAGCCAGCAGAGCTGTTCGACCGGTGTTTTATAACCGGTAACGTTCGATTGGGACTCAACGCATAAGATCGGATGATAACAGCCGCTTTTGGTGAATCGATGCAGCAAATTTTCGATCGAATCCAGATCATAGGTCCCGTTCGGCAGAAGCTGGAAAAATTCAAACGGGATCGAGCGTTCGTTCGTCCGTTGCGGCAGTTGGGAGGAATGGTGCGACACCGGCGAAAGCAGGAAGACCGCCTGCTCGTCCTGAACCGCTTTCTTGACCAAGAGGTTCATCCCGACGCTGGTATTGGGGGTAAAGATGACCACGTGACGATCGCGCTCGTAGCCGACAAAATCACCGATCGCCCGCCGCGCCTCCCCCAACGCTTCGGTCATGATCTCGGCGTGCGGACCGGAACTCCGGCCGACATTTTCCCGGAAATTAGTTTCCAAATAATCGGCCATTTCCGCGATCGGGACCAGGAGCGGCTTGGTCGCGCCGTAATTGAGACCGATATGCTGGGTTTTCCCCCACGGCTTGCCGGTGATCGGATCATAAGTCGCCACCCGGCGATTGGCGCCGAGGGCTAAAAAACGAAGGTGGTGGAGACGAAGCGGTTCGCCGTTGATAAATGACCGCAAAGAATGTCTGGTCTGGGGACAGGTTGGATTAAGCTGGTAGCGTTTCGCTAATTGGTTGATCAAGACGTCTGACATTTTCCCCTCCGGTTAAGAACGATCCATCCGGATATATATCTTAACTGTCGAAGGGAAATTTCAGGTTATTTCTGGGTATTAATGCCGAGAAGATGGTAAAGGGGGCAATAACCGATCAGCCCGGTTATGACCATCCAAAGAGCGGCAAAGAGAAGAACAGCTAAAAGAATAATGTTAACCTTAAAATAGAAGATCAGAAAAATAATAATACTCCCAACCAGGATCTTGATAAACCGATCGAAGGCATTTTCGTTCTTGGTAATATTGATCATTTTTTCTCCTCCTTTACTTTTCTGGTGGCATTATAATCTGGTTCTCTGGCAATGTAAATAGTAAATTGACCATTTTTCGCCAGCTTGTTAATTAAATGATCATAAACTATAATGAATGGGATGAAAAAACACGAAACAAGCTGGAATGAAGTCGCCAACTGGTACGACCAACTGGTTGGCGAAAAAGGCTCTGATTATCACCAAAAAGTGATCATTCCGGGAACTCTTAAGCTCCTAGACCCCAGACGGGGGGAAAAGATCCTCGATCTCGCCTGCGGCCAAGGGGTCCTTTGCCGGGAACTCGCCAAAGCGGGAGTTGAAGTCACCGGGATCGATGCTTCCCCTAATCTTATCAAAGCGGCGATTGAACGGAGCCCAAAAACGATCAAATACCAGGTCAGTGACGCCGCCAACTTAAAAGCGTTTGCCAACGCCTCTTTTGATATCGTCACCTGTATCATGGCGATCCAAAATATTGAGCCGCTGGATATTGTGATCAGCGAAAGCGCCCGGGTCTTAAAGGACGGCGGCGGTTTACTGATCGTCACCAGCCACCCCTGTTTCCGCATCCCCCGCCAGAGCGGCTGGGGCTTTGACGACCAACGGAAACTCCAATACCGCCGGGTCGACAGTTACCTCTCGGAAATGAAGATCCCGATCAAAATGCACCCCGGCTACGATCCGGGGAAGATCACCTGGACCTTCCACCGTCCGCTCACAACTTATTTCACCGCTCTCAATAAAGCCGGCTTGACCGTCGCCCGGCTGGAAGAATGGTTTTCCCACCGCCAAAGCCAGCCCGGCGCCAAAGCCCGCGCCGAAAACCGCGCCCGCCAGGAGATCCCCCTCTTCCTCGCCCTGCTCGCTGTTAAGTAAAGATTCATAGCTTAGTTTTTGGTCTATTCGCAGATCACTTTCTCTCTTCTTGTTTATTGGGTGTCCATTTTCTTTTTCTACAGCAAAAAAGAAAATGGACGAAAAGAAAACGCCGGCGCATTTCGATTTTTCTTAAGGTAAGCGAAATGCGCGCCCATCCTGAACTTATATTCTAATCCAGTGCCATTATTTAAGTGGCTGCCTCACTTAACACTGGGACAAAACACTCTTTAGATATTTTAAAAATATGGCCTTCAAGGGGTTTCATCAGCGGGGCGGGGTTAGCAACAACCCTACTAAGATCAGATTGTTGCGGGGGCATTTTGAAGGCCGGGGATCCATAAGGGGGAACCCCTTATGCAGTTTCTTTCCCCCATTTCTTTGCTGTCAAAGAAATGGGGTGCTATAAGTAAACAATAATATTTAATTAAATTTGCGAATAGCCGATAAGCCATGCCCTTAAACACTTGTAAAAGCGAAAAGTTAAGCTATAATGACAAAGTTCAAAAATAAATTGTAAAGGAGATTCAACATGCTCACAGAACGTTCAGAATTCAAAGGGAAGCCGATGCTCATTCTTAAAAGGGACGAGAGCGACAAGTTCCCTTTTTCCTTCGGTATGTCCAAGGCCAAACTGATCCTGGAAGCGATTGAAGAGATCAAGAAGTTCGTCGCGGAGAACGAAAAATAGACCTGTTCAACTTTTTTTCCGGGCCCGGTATAAGAAAGTTGGATAAAACCGATGTCTTGTACCGGGCTTGGGGTCCGCCTAAGGCTAAAGCCGTTCTCCTCCTGATCCACGGCATCGGCGCTCACTCCGACCGCTGGCACTACCTTGCTCAATCCTTGATCAAACCGGGCTATGCCGTTTATGCCATTGAATTAAAAGGTTTCGGGGAAACCAAAGAGCCGCGCGGCCATATCGAATCGTTCGACATTTATTTCCAGGACATAAAATTACTCTACGCCAAGATCAAACAAGACCATCCCGGGACAAAGATCTTTATCGGCGGGGAGAGTCTGGGCGGGCTCCTCTCCTTTACTCTGGCCGCCCTTAATCCCGGCTACTTCGCCGGCCTGGTCCTCCTTTCCCCCGCCTTCAAAGGGGCGTTAAAGTTTAAGCTGACCGATCTGTTCGATTTTTTCGAGGGGCTCCTCTTTGAACCGAACAAAAAGCTCAAGGTCCCCTATTTTTCGTCCATGGCGACCCGCGATCCGAAGACCTTGAAAAAGATGAACACCGATCGGCGGGAGGTCAGGGTCACTACTTCCAAATTTTTATTGAACGTCTTGCTGGAACAGATTCGGGCCAATTTCGTTATCCCCAAGATCGAGCTCCCGGTCCTCTTTCTGGTTTCCGGACACGATCTGTTCGTTTCCGCCGACGAAAGCCGTAAAATCTTCCGGCGCCTGCCGGTCAAGGATAAGACCCTGATCGAATATCCGGAAATGTTCCACGCCCTCTCCTTCGATCTCGGCCGGGAAAAAGTTTTCGCCGACCTGGCCGGCTGGCTCGCCAAACGCTGACGTTGAATTCCCCCCTGATCTAAGCTACAATTTCTTCAGATCTATTAAAAGGAGCAATCTATGAAGAAAATTGCCGTTAGTTATCTCTTGATCGGCCTCATCATGACCCCGCTTTTCGCTTTGACCCCGGCCGAATTAAAATCGACCTTCGATCAAATGTCGATCGAGGACCTGAACGATCTCTCCAAATCAATGAAAAAGATCGCCAATGAATCGGCCCGTAAGACCGGTTACGTCCAGCAAGACCCGATGGCGGTCGGCGGCGGCGGCGGTTTTTACTATTTTATGCCGACCGGTAATATTAACGACAACAAAGCGCTGTCGGCGTCGAGCCTTGGTTCATTATACGGCGGGGCCGGCGGCTTCATGTTCAACTTAAACCCCAACCTGGCGGTCGGCGGGCTCTTTGGCGGGATGGGCAACGGCAGCACGGTCAAGGTCGGCACGACTTATTACAATTACAGCGTCGCCGCCGCCTTTGAAATGGTCCAGGCACAGTACAAACCGATCATCAACGATTCCATTATTTTGGGATTGGACCTCGGCCTCGGGCTCGCCCAGGGAGGATACGAACTTTATACCACCGATGAAAACCTTTCCGGGACCGACGTCAACCGCTACGGCAGCGCCCTGGCCGTGCTGTGCGGGATCGACCTGCGCAAGCGGCTCACCAATTACTTTTTCACCGGCCTGAAGCTGGGGTGGTTCAGCACTTCGTTCGATTCCCTGAAACGGGGGGATTTTGTCGATCCGGGGAAAAAGCTGACGATCTCGGCCTATTACCTGGCAATCACGCTCGGCGGGAATTTTTAACTCCTCACCCCGTCACTCACTTCGTTCGTGACACCCCTCTCCATCTTTGATGGAGAGGGGAATGAATTCGCCGAAGCGAAAGCGAAGGCGAAGAAAGGGGTGAGGTTAGAACGGTTTGGTAATGTTGAAATCGATCTCGTTAAACTGCAAATTGAAATCGGAAACGGTGTTGAAGACATATTTCGGAGTGAACTTGACGTCCCACGGGGCGTAATAATAATCAAGGGAGATCGCCGCGTAAGTCCCTTTGTAATTGGTGGCCGCCAGGAAGCGATATAGGGTCGTATCCTTCATGTAATTAATATCCTGATTGACCTTCATGTTGTACATCCCGATATGTCCGTTAAGCATAATCTCATCATTGATTAAATAACTGACTACCCCGCCAAAACGGATCAAATTCATCGTTGCCGAATAGTTGACATCGGTCATGACCGGCTCGGCTTCGACTCCCAGCTGGAAGTTATTGCTGAAAGGGAAACGGAAGATGGCGCCAAAATTAAGGCCGGTCCCGATCCCGGTCGTCAGACCCAGATGAAAATCGGAAGCCATCGGCAATTCATGCAGCTTGATCGCGGCAAAAGAAGTCGAAGCGAAAAGAAACAGGCTTAAAGCGACAAGGTATTTTTTCATGATGGAGATATTATAGACAAAGTTAGGGAAAATACAATCACTTTTTCAAAAGCGAGCGCCAGATCAGCAGCCCATCGGCGGAGCCGACGATCGCTTCCGAGGCCCGCTCGGGATGCGGCATCATCCCCAAAACGTTCCCCCGACGGTTGCAGATCCCGGCGATATCGGCGACCGACCCGTTCGGGTTCTCCCCCGCGTAGGTAAAAACGATCTGTTTGTGCTGTTTTAACGCCTTGAGGGTCGCGGCGTCGCAGGTGTAGTTCCCTTCGCCGTGAGCGATCGGGATGTTCAGCTTCTGGCCCGCTTTACAGGCGTTGGTAAAAGCGGTCTGATTGTTGGCGACTTTCAAATCGACATGCTTGCAGATAAAGTGGAGATCCCGGTTACGCTGCAAAGCTCCGGGCAAAAGTCCCGCTTCGGTCAGGATCTGGAAACCGTTGCAGATCCCAATGACGAACTTGCCGCTATCCGCGAACCTCTTGACCGCTTCCATGACCGGCGAGAACCGGGCAATGGCCCCGGTCCGCAGGTAATCGCCGTAGGAAAAACCTCCCGGCAGGATAACGCAGTCCAAGTCGCTCAAATCAGTTTCCTGGTGCCAAACGTATTTAGTCGGCTGTTTCAGGACGTTTTTGGCGACATGGTAGCAATCCTGATCGCAATTGGAGCCCGGAAAAACTATAATTCCGAATTTCACGCCGTTACCTCAAAATGATAATCTTCGATCACCGAATTGACCAGCAGCTTGCGGCACATCTCGTCGATCAGCTTGGTGTTGTCGCCATCGGGCAGTTCCAGTTCGATATACTTGCCGATCCGAACGTTGGCGACCTTCTTGTAGCCTAAAGTGTGCAGGGCCGACTCGACCGTCTTCCCCTGCGGATCAAGGACTCCTTTTTTCGGATAAACGAAAACTTTGATCTTTGCCATTATAATCCAAACCTCCTGAAGACGACGTCGACGTTCTTGACGTTGTCCCGGATGTCGAAGATCTTCTCGATCTCTTTCGGGGAAACGTGTTTGAGCGCTTCACGGTCTTCCATTAAAATATCCTTAAAGCTTTTGCCGGACGAGCGCGATTTCATCGCCGCCGTCTGCACGATCTTGTACGACTCTTCGCGGGTCAACCCCCGGTCGGTCAGGATCAGGAGGAGCTTCTGGGAAAAGACCATCCCGCCGCTCTTCTCGATGTTCTTGCGCATGTTTTGCGGATAAACGACCAATCCGTCCATCACCCAGGCAAACTTCTGGAGCATGTAGTCGACCATCATGCAGTTGTCAGGGAGAATGATCCGCTCCACCGAGGAGTGAGTAATATCCCGTTCATGCCAGAGAGCGACGTTCTCGATCGCCGCCATAGCGTTCCCCCGGACAACTCTGGCCAAACCGGTGATCCGCTCGCAGGTGATCGGATTTTTCTTGTGGGGCATCGCCGAAGAACCCTTCTGCCCTTTGCCGAACGGCTCTTCCACTTCCAGGATTTCGGTCCGCTGGAGATTGCGGATCTCGGTCGCAAACTGCTCCAGCGACGCGGCAACGATCGCCAGCGTGGTCATGAACTCGGCATGGCGGTCCCGCTGGAGGACCTGGGTCGAAGCGGGAGACGCGGACAACCCCAGTTTCTTGCAAACATATTCTTCCACCCGGGGATCGACCAGGGCGTAAGTGCCGACCGCGCCGGAAATTTTTCCAAACGAAACGACCGCTTTGGCCCGTTTCATCCTTTCCAGGTTCCGGTCCATCTCGCCGACCCAGACCAGCAATTTCAGACCGAAAGTGATCGGTTCGGCGTGGACCCCGTGGGTCCGCCCCATCATCAGGGTATCTTTCTCTTCTTTCGCCCGGCGCTTCAGGATCTTAATGACATCTTCAATGTCTTTGATGATCAGTTCGGCCGCTTCCCGGAGCTGGATGGAGCGGGCGGTATCTTCGACGTCATAAGAGGTCAACCCAAGGTGGATAAAGCGCGATTCGCGCCCGACCTTCTCCGCGACCGAGGTCAAAAAGGCGATCAGGTCGTGGTTTGTTTCCCGTTCGATCTCGTTGATCCGTTTAATGTCGAAAGCGGCTTTCTTTTTGATCTTATCCAGCGCGGGCTTGGGGATCCGCCCCAAAGCGGTCCAAGCTTCGCAGGCGGCCAATTCAACTTCCAGCCATTTCCGGTACTTGTTCTCTTCCGACCAGATCTCCCTCATCTTCGGCAACGTATAACGATCGATCACTTAATTAACCCCCTATTTTTCTACGGAAACCTGCGACAATATCGTCGCGGTTTCCGTGTTTTTCAAGGAACCGCGAAGTTTATTCGCAGGTTCCTTGAAACATTAATCAACTATTTTCTTTACCTCCGACATCAGCGCCTCGACCATTTCGGCTTCGGCGACCTTCTTGACTATTTTACCAGACCGGAAGATCAAACCGGCCCCTTTACCGCAAGCCAGGCCAAGATCGGCTTCGGCCGCTTCTCCCGGACCGTTGACTTCGCACCCCATGACCGCGATCGTCAGCGGCTGTTTGACCGAACGGGTCCGCTCTTCAATTTCGCTCGCGATCGCCACGACATCGACGTCGGTCCGGCCGCAGGTCGGGCAAGAGATCACGGTCACTCCCTGCTTATAAAGTTCCAGCGCCTTGAGGATCTCAAAACCGACCCGGACCTCTTCGACCGGGTCGCCGGTCAGGGAAACTCTAAGGGTATCGCCGATCCCGGAGGCCAGGATCGTCCCGATCCCGACCGCCGAGCGAATGATCCCGGTCCTGGGAATTCCCGATTCGGTGATCCCGACATGGAGAGGATAAGTAACTTTCTTGGCCATCAGCCGATACGCTTCGATCGTCAGCGGGACCGAAGTCGCCTTGAGCGACAGAACGATATCATGGAAATCATACTTCTCCAGGATCGCGACGTGCCGGAGGGCGCTTTCGATCAGCCCCTCGGCGGTGACGTGACCATGGTACTTTTCCAGGATATCTTTCGGCAAAGAGCCGGAATTGACCCCGATCCGGATCGGGATCCGCCGTTCTTTGGCGGCGCCGACAACGGCCCGGACCTTATCTTCACTGCCGATGTTGCCGGGATTGATCCTTAGTTTATCAACTCCCGCTTCGGCCGCCAAGAGAGCGTATTCATGATTGAAATGAATATCGGCAACCAATGGGATACCGATATTCTTTTTGATCTCCTTAAGGGCCAGGGCCGATTCCCGATCCGGCACGGCACAGCGGACGATCTGACAGCCGGCTTCCGCCAAACGATTGATCTGCTCGACCGTCGCCTTAACGTCGGCCGTTTTGGTCTTGGTCATCGATTGGACGGAGATCGGGCTTCCTCCGCCAAGAGGGAGACCGCCGACCATTATTTTTTTACTTTGTTTCTTCATCATAAGCGCACGCTAATGCCCCCGCCCCCAACGGAGCGGTAAATAAGACCCCGACATAAAAGACGTTGGAACCAAGTTGGGAAATGATCCCGGACAAGAGGAACAGCAGCAAATGGAGCCAGACATTATTTTTTCTGACGACAATTTTACTGGCCAGCATCGCGGCGCCAACCGTCATTTTCTGATCATAAATATAAAGGAACGTAAACATATACCAGGTCATCCAGCCGAAAGAGAGGAAAAAGATCACGATCGTGAGAAAAGCGGCCAAACCAGTCGCCCAACCCGGCCAGATCAGCAAAGCTAAGACCCCAAGACAGGGTAAAAGGATCGCCATCAAAATAACCAGAAAATAGTAGGCGGTCGCGCCGGTTAAAGGCCAAAAGCGGCCCATTGGCCCGAAAATATCGTGCAAAACAAAAGGCTCGCCTCTTTTAGCCTTGATAAAAAGGGATTGCAGACCGATCGACAAAGGCGGAAAGAGGATCCCCAGGGTAATTATACTTAGCAGGACCGCCACTAGGTTGGCCAGGAAGACCGTCCAGAAGTTCTTCCGGTAAATGTTCCAGGCTTCGGTAAACGCTTTCCCGATATCCATAGTTTCCCTTTCTTTTAAACCAATAAATTCTCGGTTAATAATTGGCGGCGACATTTCTGCCGCCGCCAAGTTTCAAGCTCGAACGGAACGGTTACTTCGCTTCGTCGGCGTAAGCGCTGGCAATCGCGCCAATACCGATCGGCATGGTCAGGATAGCGCCGACTCCCCAGAGAATGTTCCCCAGGCCGCTGACGATCCCGGCCAGGATCACCAACAGGAAATGCGACCACCAGTTGTTCTTGATGACCAGCGCCCGGCTGGCGGCCAGTCCAGCCTTGATCGACAACCCTTTATCATAAATAAAGAGGAGGGCAAAGATCCAGCAAACTGCCAGATAAATATCGATCAGGACCGCGGCAAACATCAGGATCCCGCCGACGGCATTCCAGTTGAGATAGAAACAAAGCATTCCCGGCAGAAAAGCCAGGACCAGCAGGATCGCGATCCAGATCGCGCCGAAAAAGATGTTCACAAACTTGCTGAACGGGGCAAAAACATCGTTAAACGCGATCTCGCCCCCTCTTTTGGCCTTGACGAACATCATCTGAAAACCGACCATCGGAGCGATCAGGAACCCGAGCAGTGAAGAAACGATCGCGGCCAGCAATACGACCACAAAGTTCTTAATATAATTATTCCAGGAATCAACAAACGCTTTTCCGATATCCATGGTTAACCTCCTATAGAACAGCCTTCCCGGTTAGTTTCTGGAAGGCTTCGAGATACTTTTCCCTGGTCCTCTGCACCACCTCCTCGGGTAGTTTGGGAGCGGGCGGCTCTTTGTTCCACCCTATGGACTCGAGATAATCGCGGACGAATTGTTTGTCGTAACTCGGCTGTGATCGTCCAACCTGGTAGCGCTCGCTCGGCCAGAAGCGGGAAGAATCCGGAGTAAGCATTTCGTCGATAATGATGATCTCGTTGTCAAAATAGCCGAATTCAAACTTGGTATCGGCGATGATGATCCCTTTTTTCGCGGCGTAATCAGCGCAGGCCCGATAAAGCGCCAGACTTTTTTCTTTGATCTCCGCGGCCGCTGAAGCCCCTATCTGATCGCGAACCTGTTCTTGGGTAATGTTCTCGTCGTGTCCCTGCTCCGCTTTGGTCGTCGGGGTAAAGATCGGCTCGGGGAGCTTGGCGGACTCTTTTAAGCCGGCCGGGAGCTTAAGCCCGCAGATCGACTCCGATTTTTGGTACTCTTTCCAGCCGGAACCGGAAAGATAGCCGCGCACAATGCATTCTATCGGGATCAATTGAGCTTTTTTAGCGATCACAGAGCGCTTGGACAATTGGATTTTATACGGCTGAAGCTGGGCCGGATATTCATCGGCATTTGTGACCAAGAGATGGTTTTTGATAATGTTTTTAGTAAAATCAAACCAAAAAAGCGAGATTTGCGTGAGGATTTTTCCTTTGTCCGGAATGCCATTCGGCATAATAAAATCAAAGGCGGAGATCCGATCAGTTGCGACGATCAGTAGATTATCGTCAACCTCAAAAACATCGCGAACTTTCCCTCTTTTGAAGAGCTTTACCCCCGGGAGATCGATATTTAAGAGGACATTCTCCATACGAAGTTATTATAGCATAAGGATAAAAAAAAACAGCCGGAGCTAAGCCGGCTGTTTTTCCGATAATTATAATATTTACTTCATGAACCCTTTCATCATCTTCTGCATATCCTCCGGCTTCATCCCTTTCATGCTCCCCATGTCAGGCATTGGCATTTTCTTGTACCCGGCCGGAATAGTGAACAAGGCGCCCGGTTGAGCCCCTTTCTTGAGATTTTTAAACTCGGTTGACCAGGAACCATCGACCGCCGCCGATTTGATCGGCCAGTTGTCGCTGGAAAGCCATTGGTACATCTTGCTCTCTCCGTCCGGTCCTTTATAGGTCACTTCGTATTTATCGCACATGATCCCGTCAACCTTTTCCCGGCCGATCTTTTTCCTGGTCACTTCCCCCGGCGCTTTTTCCCCCATCCCCATCATTTTGTCCGGGGTCAGCTTCTGCTCCAAATACATCTTTGATTCCGGCATCAGGACCCAGACAATTTTTTTATCGGCCAGTATGATCGAAACGGATTTCTTGCCGGCCGCTTCGCTCTCCATCCGCCATTTATTGTTCCCCATGTACATTTTAGATTTGGCCGGGCCGGTCTTTCCCTTATAATTGGTCACCACATCGGCCGAAAATTCCAGCGCCGACGCTATCGTCGATAAAACAAAAACGGACGTAAAAATCAGGGCACACTTTTTTATCATTTTTTTACCTCCAATGATTTGCGATAATACGCCCGACAATTTTCAATGTCAAGTGTGTTATAATCCCGCCAGAGTGGTGAAACAATGGAAAACACCGAGCTTGTTAAAATTTTCGGGGAAATCGCCGAGTTTCTGGAATTAAAACAGGATAATCCGTTCAAGATCAGGGCCTACCAAAGAGCGGCCAGGACGATCGAGGCCCTCTCTAAAAATCTGGCCGACATCTATCGGGCCGGCGGGACGGCCGCTTTAACAGAGCTCCCCGGGATCGGCCGCGACCTGGCCGAAAAGATCGTTTGCTACATCAGAACCGGCAAGGTCGAGACTTACCAGAAACTAAAAAAAGAATTCCCTAAAGGTTTTATCGACTTATTGGCAATCCCCTCCCTCGGACCGAAGACCGCCATGCGTCTTTACAAAAAATTTAAGATCGACTCGGTCAAAAAGCTGGAGCAATTTCTCCGGGCCGGCAAGCTCAAAGGTTTCCCGGGCTTTGGCGCTAAAAAAGAAGAGAACCTGCGCAAGGGACTGGCTCTAAAAAAACGGGTCAAAGGACGGTTCCTCCTCTCTGAAGGGCTCGCCTACGCCGAACCGATCGCCCTGGCGCTGAAAAAAGAGACCAACCAGCTCCTGCCAGCCGGCAGTCTGCGCCGCCGCCAGGAAACGATCGGCGATCTTGACTTCCTCGCGACCTCAAAAAAGCCGGCCAAAGTCATGGCCGTTTTCACCTCCCTCCCGCAAGTTGAACGGACCCTGGCCAAGGGGGAAACCAAAGCTTCGGTTATCCTCAAGAACGGGATGCAGGCCGACCTGCGGGTCGTCCCGGACAAGAGTTTCGGCGCCGCCGCCCACTATTTCACCGGCAGTAAAGGCCATAATATTCATATCCGCCAGCTGGCCCGGAAAAAAGGGTGGAAAGTCAGCGAGTACGGGATTTTTAACGCCGCGGGAAAACAGATCGGCGGCCGGACCGAAGCGGAAATGTTTGCTATGTTCGACCTGCAATTTATTCCCCCGGAGCTCCGGGAGATGCGGGGCGAGTTCGAAGCGGCCGCCAAAGGGAAAATCCCCAAGCTGATCGAGCTCGGCGACATCCGCGGCGACCTGCAGATGCACTCCCGATCCTCCGACGGCGCCGATACAATCGAAGCACTGGTCGAAGCGGCCAAAAAGCTCGGTTACGAATACATCGCCGTCACCGACCACACCCAATCGGCCCGGATCGCCGGCGGCCTGACCGCCAAGGAATCCATAAAAGAGCTGGAAGAGATCGACGAGCTGAACGCGAAATTAAAAGGGTTCCGGATCTTAAAGGGGGTGGAGATCGATATTCTTCCCGACGGGACGCTCGACTACCCCGACAGCGTCCTGAAAGAATTTGAAGTCGTCATCGCCGCCGTCCATTCCAATTTTAAAATGGAAAAGTCCAAGATGACCGGGCGGATCAATAAAGCGCTGGAAAATAAATACGTAAACATCCTCTCCCATCCGACCGGCCGGATCATCGGCAAACGGGACCCTTACGAAGTCGAGATCGAAGAAATATTCAAAACCGCCAAAGAGACGGGGACCTTCATGGAGCTCAACGCCTATCCGGAACGGCTCGACCTCAAAGACACCCATTGCCGGCGGGCCGGAGAACTGGGCCTGGAATTGGCGATCGACACCGACTCGCACGCCGCGAACCAGCTGGTCAACATGAAGTACGGGGTGATGACCGCCCGCCGCGGCTGGCTGAAAAAGAGCGACGTCATCAACACTCTGCCCGGCGGCCGGCTCTTAAAAAAACTGATGAGGAAAAGATGAGAAAGTTTTTTTGCCTGCTGGCGCTCTGCGCTTTTTGTCTGCCGGCCGTCGCCGCCAAGGAAGGATTGGAGTTCGAAAAGAACGGGCTGAAGATCAAGCTGGTCCGGACCAAAGGCGAGACAAGAGTGATGACCAAACAGGGAGAGCTATTTCTCTATTATCATATCCAGGAGCGGAAATATATTTTGGAACAAGCCGACGTCCTGGCGGCCGACTTGCTGGCGGAGATCAAAAGCCAAAGTTTCTTTGTCGTTCGGACCGGCAAAGCGGAATACTATCTGGCCGCCGACGGACCGGCGCTTGAAACTTACGTTAACAACGACGGGGAGAAAAAGACCAACCGGATCAGTTTCGGTGAATTCGACCTGAACCTGCTGCTTGGCTTGAGGCGGGACGAGCACCAAGAGCTGAACTACCGGAACGTCTGCAATATCGTCTATAACCTGCACGGCAACGGGGTCCGTTGCAACGTCTTCGTCAACGGGAACATGATCTACACCAACACCAGTCTGCCCGACCTCGTTTATTTCAACGAGCAGCTCCCGATCAACCGTTTTCTAAAACCGGGGACGAACAAGGTCCGGATCGGCATCTTCGACTCGAACAACGCCGACAGCGAGCTGAACATGTCGATCGTCGACACTTCTCACGGCGGGCGGGAACTGATCCCCGAAGGCCCCCTGCCCCTGAACCAGAAGTGGATCGAATTCGCTTTTGATCTGCCGGCCGACACTATTTTGGAGGAAGAATATGAATAAGTACGCGATCTATTCCGACGGCGCGGCCCGCAACAACCCGGGACCGGCCGGAGCAGGAGTGGTCATTAAACATAATGGTAAAACTGTGGCTGAAGTCGCCGAATACCTGGGGAAGACGACCAACAACATCGCCGAATACATGGCCTTTATCCGCGGATTGGAAGAAGCGCTAAGCCTGGGGGCCAAAGAGGTCGAGTGCTTTGCCGATTCGGAGCTCCTGGTCAAACAGATCAACGGCGAATATCGAGTTAAAAACGAGGGGTTGATCCCCCTCTTCCATCACGCCCAGTCGCTCCTAAAGAAATTCAAGCACTCTAAAGTGACCCATATCCGCCGGGAAAAGAACACCGAGGCCGACCTCCTCTCCAATAAAGGGATCGACGATCACCAGAAGTCGAGCCACGGGCCGCTGTTTAACCGCTAAACACTATGAAATTCCGCTTATTTCCTATAGAATAATAGCGGGGGTAGGCTGGACGGCTACGCCTCGGCTCACTTTGTTCGCTCGGCGCAAGCCTCTTTGTTTCAAGGAGCCTGTACCGAGCGAGTGCGAAGCACGAGTCGAGGTGAGGAAAGTCCGGACTCCATCGAGCAGCGTGCTGGGTAACGCCCAGTCGGGTTTAAATCCGAAGGAAAGTGCAACAGAAATTACACGGCCCACTTCTACCCTAAAGGTAGGAAGGCAAAGGTGAAAACGGGAGGTAAGAGCTCCCGACGTAACAGACCGGCGACGGTCACGTTGTAAACCCCACGCGGAGCAAGACCAAACAGAGTGAGAGGCGGCTCGCCTCGTTATGAGCTCGAGTAGGTCGCACCGAGGTCGCCAGTAATGGCGGCCCCAGATAGATTGCCGTTCCTCGACTAGTTCGTTCGGGACAAGTCACTTGTGCCGAGCGAGGCCGAAGGCCGAGTCGAGGCACAGAATCCGGCTTATAGGCCTGCCCCCACAGTATTCGGCCGGATTCGGGTTTATTGCACTATCACTTGCCCGGTCATTGAAGGATGGATATTACAGCGATAAGCATAGGTCCCCGCGATCGTAAACTGATGAGAAAAAGTCCCCCCAACCCCAAACGTTCCGGAGTCAAAACTGGCCGGGCCGGAAGTGCTGGAAACCGTATGAGAGACTGAATCGTTATTGGTCCAGACGACGGTCGCGTCAACGGAGACGATGACCGAGGCCGGACTAAAAGCCAGGCCCGAAATATTGACCGCAGTCGCGGCTGACGCGGGAATGGTCGTTGTGGTAGTGGCCGGGTAGGTCGAATTCTGGCTCGTGCAGCCCGCGAAAACAAAGCCGGCAAAAAAAGCCGCTAAGATTAAAATCTTCACCGCTCCCCTCTCTTATTCAACTTTGATTACACTGACCGGACAAGAATCGGCCGCTTCCCTGATCTTGTCTTCAAACTTGTTCAAATCAACGCCCGCCTTGACCTTCGCGGTCTCGGGTATTTCAAAGACTTCCGGACAGATCTGTTCACAGAGCGCGCAACTGATGCAACCGTCTAAAATCGTAACCTTGGAAACTGTCATATGGCCTCCTTTTTCATGATATCTCTCTGACGATGTTAAATCCGAAATGAAGATTATTATCGGCGCTGCCGGGAAGGAAGCCGCCCGGCAGGGTCTGGATGTTGTTGGTAAAAATCAAGGAGAAAAAATGCCCCCAGGTTTTAAGTTTGACCCCCAATGACGCGGTCGGATAGCGCCGAGCATAGCCTGAAACGACCGGGAGATATTCGGCGATCAGCTCCAGGCGTTCAAGATAACCGGCCCTTACTTCCAGCGCGTAACTTCCGGCCAGCCCCAGCGCCAGGGTTGGATTATTGTTGACCGGATTGGCAAGCGAAGGAACGAAGCTGACGGCAAAACGATCGTTTAGCTCCCTGGTAAAGATCAACTGGCCGAGATAGCTATTCCGGTCCCCCACCACCGTCGGAGAAGTTTTTTGCGCATCGCCGATCAGGACCGACAAGCCGTCCGTTAGCGCGAACTTGCCGGCCAGAAAATATTCTTTATCGAAAGTGGAGCGTAAAATGGAAAGAGCGGCCCGGTCATTGAGCCGAAAACCAAAGCCCAGGGCGATATTGGCTCCCTGGTCCATGCCAATGAAATTATTGAGCGGGTCGTCCGAGACATTGCCGAAGAAACGATGATTGATATAAATTTCCGAGCTCTCAATAAGCCGCGAGCCCGGAAGATTTAGAGCCGTCGCAGACATTGACACGACCAATAGCAGTGTCAAAATAAAAGCGCTTCTCATAACAAAAGGAATTATATGTATTTATACCGGACTTGTAAAGCTTGAAACTAAACCGCTCTCTCCGCTCCAATAAACAACCCGATAAAAATCAGGTCAACGATCGCGAAGGGGAGAAGCATCGCGGGGATCGTGCCGAAGAAAAAATGGCCAAAAGCGACCAAACAAAAAGCGACTTTAACCATAACTCCGTACCAGATCAGGTTCTTGTTCCCCCGCGGGTCACGGGCAATCGCGATAAAAGCGAAGGCGAGAACGATCATCAGCAACGCCGGTAATTGCACATAGCCAAGATGTTCGGGAAGCGGCATATTAAATTGAGCGTAAACCCAAACCGGAACCGCGACACCAATTAAACCTAAAAGGCCGTCATATAATGCGGCGGCAACGAAGAGCGGAGCGATCCAGTTTTTCATTGTTTGGATTTTCTCACGACCACCCCTTCCAGTCAAACCGATTGATGCTATAATCCTTTCATGCCGGAGCTTATCGGAACTGATCTGCTTTATCGTAAATGGAGCGCCGTTAAGGCCAAGGCCGTCCTTCTTCTCGTGCATGGCATGGGCGCCCACTCCGCCCGCTGGAATTTCCTCGGCGATTATTTCGCGAAAAATGGCTACTCGTCTTACGCCATTGAACTGAAAGGCTATGGCCAAACTAAGGACCGCCCGCGCGGCCATATCGCTTCGTTCAACACTTACTACCGTGATATTTTGCGGCTCCGCGAGATCGTCGCCCAGGAAAACCCCGGTAAAAAGATCTATCTCCTCGGGGAAAGCCTCGGCGGGCTGCTCGCTTTTAATGTCGCCGGCCAAAACCCGGAAAAATTCGCCGGGCAGATATTGATCTCCCCCGCTTTCCAGAACGGGATGAAGTTTTCCCTCTCCAACTACTTAACGCTGGCCGCTTTTATCTTGTTCGATCCCCAAAGAACGATCGAAGTCCCCTTCACTTCAGAAATGTGCACCCGGGACCTTGCGTACCAAAAGGTCATGAACAACAATCCTGATGAACTCCGGTCCGCGAGCCTGAAAATGCTCGTCAACACCCTCTTCGCCCAAATGAAAGCGAAACGATTGAGTAAAAAATTAACAACCCCCTCGCTCTTTCTAATTTCCGGACACGATCTGCTGATCGATGAAACGGCCGGTAAAAAACTGATCGCCAGCCTGCCGCTCAAAGATAAAACGATGATCGAGTATCCGGAAATGCTCCACGCCCTCTCCATCGACCTTGGGCGCGAACAAGTCTTTGCCGATATCCTGAACTGGCTGGAGGCGCGATGAAATATATTTTAGCGATCGACCAGGGAACGACCGGCAGCCGGGCGATAGTCTACGACCAAAAAGGCCAAAAGATCGCCAGCGCCTACCAGGAATTCCCCCAATACTTTCCTAAACCAGGCTGGGTGGAACACGATCCGGAAGAGATCTGGCAAAGCGTTTACGCTTCTATTCAGAAAGTGTTAACTAAAGTTCCCCCCGCTTCGATCGCGGCGATCGGGATCACCAACCAGCGGGAAACGACCGTCGTCTGGAACAAAAAAACCGGCCGCCCGGTCTATAACGCCATTGTCTGGCAATGCCGCCGGACCGCGGCCCGCTGCGACCAACTGAAGCAGAAAGGGCTGGCCGGGTTCATTAAAAAGAAAACCGGCCTGCCGATCGACGCTTATTTCTCCGGGACTAAAGTCGAATGGATCTTAAAAAAGGCTAAGGCGAAGGCAGAGGAACTTTGTTTTGGCACAACGGATAGCTGGGTCTTATGGAAACTAACCGGGGGGAAAGTCCACGCCACCGATTATACCAACGCCTCCAGAACGATGCTCTTTAACATTGAAAAACTGGCCTGGGATAAAGAGATCCTCAAGCTTTTGAAGATCCCAAGCTCGATCCTACCTCAAGTTAAGCCATCTTCGGGTGAATTCGGCCAAACCGTGAAGATCGGCCGGCTCCCGGCCGGGATCCCGATCACCGGGATTGCCGGTGACCAACAAGCCGCGTTGTTCGGCCAAGCCTGCTTTGAACCGGGAACAATGAAGAACACTTACGGGACCGGCTGTTTTATTCTCCTTAATACCGGCCGGAAACGGGTCAATTCACAACACGGATTAATTACCACCCTTGCCTGCGGACCGGAGGGGAAGGTCGCTTACGCGCTGGAAGGGTCAATCTTTATCGCCGGAGCGGCGATCCAGTGGCTCCGCGACCAGCTCGGCATTATGAAGAGCTCGGCCGAGTCGGAAGCAATGGCGACAGCGGTCAAAGATAACGCCGGTGTTTATTTCGTCCCCGCTTTCGTCGGCCTTGGCGCCCCCTATTGGGACCAGAACGCCAGAGGGACGATCGTCGGCCTGACCCGCGGAACGAACAAAAACCATCTTGTCCGGGCCGCCCTTGAGGCGATGGGCTATTCGACCAAAGACGTATTGGAGACGATGAAAAAAGAATCCGGCCTGCGGATCAAGGAATTGAAGGTCGACGGCGGCGCGGTCGCCAACAACTTCCTCTGCCAATTCCAGGCCGACATTCTTGGCGTCAGGATTTTACGGCCGAAGAGCATCGAAACAACTTCGCTGGGGACCGCCTACCTGGCCGGACTGGCGATCGGTTTCTGGAAAAACTCCGCGGCGATCAAGAAGTTCTGGGCGAGCGACCGGACCTTCAAACCGAAAATGGCCAAAGCGGCGGCGGAAAAGCTCTATCTTGGCTGGAAAAACGCCATTAGTCGAACCCTCTCGGCCTAATCTCCACTGAAATATCTTCTTCCAGCGACCGATACATATTATGAGCATCAGAACCGACTTTCAGCTCAAACACCTCGGCCGGGTAGCCGCTCCCGGCCATAACTCCGTGACTATCGATGAAGGCCGTCACGAAAGAGGCCTCTATCACCTGGTCACGCTTGACCAAAGCCAGCTTAAGGCAAAATTCTGTGTTCCCGATAAATTCCTTGATCCAATTTTTGCGGCCAAGTGGGACCAGCAGATGCCGCAAAGCCGCATAACAGAGGAAGCCACGCGCCAGGTAGTTTTTGCCCAACCTCCATTTTTCTGGGCGGCTGGCGCGGAGAAACTTGACCAGGTCAGCAGGAACGAACCAAACATCCTCTTTGTTTCCGATGCTTCCAATACTCCTTTCAATGAAGGACATTTCGCGGTCAGCGGCGGCCAATTACTACCGCTCCCTCCGGGTTCTTACCCAGTCCGCGGAAAACATTATATGCTCAGCACGGCCGGAGGAAAAGTGTCCTTTCCGCTGGTAGACACGGCCGATCCTGCCGGTCTGGCCGCGGTCGAGGATGGTTTTTTCGTCCCAAAGCTGGTCCATGAAGGCCGGACGCTCGACTTACTGGAGATTGTTCCGGGAACAACCCATTATCTAATTTCATATTTGCGACATCATCTCAACCAGCTCTTTAAAGAGAATGAATATTCCACCGCGAACTCGCCGGAACGCGCCCGGATCAACGGAGAACTTATAGCATACCTGCGTGATCCCGGCAATTATCTGTCGCTCCTCCGCGATATCGTGGCGGGGAAACAGGTTGCGGTCAATCCCAAGGGTTTTATTGAAAATGATTATAACCATACCTATTGGTTAGAGTGCGAGGACGAAAAGCTGCGCTGTTTAAAGACCTATCCCACTAATGACGGATTACAAATAGGGATTACTTTTCGGGAGACCGGTAATTTTATCCTGGCGATTGCCAAAGCTTATGACTTATCAGTCCGGAATGTTTTTCTCGGGACTAACGGCAAAGATGTTCGGGTGATCGTCCCTCAAGACGGCCGCTTGGAACCGCTGCGGCACGACCTGGCTGGAAATATTTTCGGCAATTATCTAAACCACGCTTTGGCAAATTTTATTTATTTTTCCACCCGATAATTCAACGTCCGTTCCACCTCGAAGCGCTTCTTAAATCCCAACTGCCGTGATAAAATCTAACCGTGAATAGTTTCGACGTCATTATCATCGGCGGCGGAGTGACCGGTGCGGCGATCGCCCGGGAGCTTTCCCGCTACCGCCTCAAGATCGTCCTGCTGGAAAAAGAAGCCGAGCTCGCTTTCGGCGTCTCCAAATCAAACAGCGGCATTATCCATCCGGGGACGCAAAACCCGCCCGATTCACTGAAAGGGAAACTTTGCGTCGAAGGAAATAAACTGACCAGGCAAATCGCCAAAGAGCTGGGAGTCGATTTCAAAGAAGTCGGCGAACTGATCGTCATCTTCAGCGAAGAAGAAAGGAATCGGCTCCTGGAGATCAAAGCGGACGCGGAAAAGCTGGGGGTCCCGGGCCTTCAGATCGTTGACCGCGCCTGGTTAAAGGAACACGAACCGAACCTTAATCCCGCCGCTCTCGCCGCTCTTTACGCCCCGACCGCCGGTATTATCTCTCCCTACCGTTTAGTTTACGACCTGGCGGAAAATGCCCGGCTAAACGGCGTGGAGATACTAACCTCGCACAAAGTTGAAAGTATTAGTCAAGAAACCGGAAACCTGCGACTAAACGTCGCGGTTTCCGGTTCAACGCCTAAAGTGTTTCAATCCCGCTTTGTCATCAACGCGGCCGGGCTTTACGCCGACACGATCGCCCAAATGGTCGGCGTGACCGACATCGTCATTAAACCGCGCAAAGGGGAAGAGTTCCTGCTCGATAAAAAAAGAGAACATCTCGCTAACCACTTGCTCTTCCCCCTTCCCACGCCAACTTCCAAAGGAACGCTGGTCATTAAAACATCCGACGGCAATCCGATGATCGGCCCGACCGCCACCGACATTGAAGATAAAGAAGAACGCTCGACTTCCGATGAAGGGTTAGCTAAGGTTTTAGAAAACGTCCAAAAACTTCTCCCCGCGATCAGCAGCCGGGATATCATCGCTTACTTCGCCGGGCTCCGGCCGGTAGCCGGAAAAGATTTCATTATCCGCCACGAAGAAAAAGTTCCGGGGTTCATCAACGCCGCCGGTATCCAGTCCCCCGGCCTGACCGCCGCCCCCGCGATCGCCTTAATGGTCGCCGATCTCCTTAAAAAGAACGGCTTAAAATTGCGGCGGAAATTCTTCTTCCGCAAATATCGCCAACCAACGGTCCACCTCTTCTCTCTCTCCCTGGAAAAGATCATTCAACTTATCAAGCACGACCCGTCATACGGCGACATCGTCTGCCGCTGTGAAATGGTCTCGGCTAAAGAGGTGAGAGAAGCGATCAAACGGGGCGCGAGAACTTTGGACGGGATAAAATTCCGGACCCGGGCGCAGGCCGGGCGTTGTCACGGCGGTTTTTGTACCACCCGGATCATGAAGATCATGGCGGAAGAGCTCGGCATCCCGCTGACCGAGATCACCAAACGAGGCCCCGGCTCGGAGGTCGTTAAAGATGAACGAGCGTGAACTAGTTATAGTCGGCGGCGGCCCGGCCGGCATGGCGGCCGCCCTTTCCGCTCATAGGAACGGAGTCAAAGATATCCTCCTTCTGGAACGGGACCAGTACCTGGGCGGGATCCTCAACCAGTGCATTCACCCCGGCTTCGGCATTCATCATTATAAAGCCGACCTGACCGGCCCGGAATTTGCCGACCGACTAATCAAAGAAATCAAGATAACCCCAGCAATCGAGGTCTCGCTCCGGTCGTTCGCCGTTAAACTGACCGGCGATAAAATTTTGACCTATCTTAAACCGGGAAAGATGGAAACCGTTAAAGCGCGGGCATTGATCATGGCGACCGGCTGTCGGGAGCGGACCCGCGAGATGATCCACGTCGCTGGAACGCGTCCCGCCGGGGTCTTTCCCGCCGGACTGGCGCAAAAGCTGATCAATATCGAAGGGCTCCTCCCCGGCCGCGAGGTCGTCGTCATCGGTTCGGGAGATATCGGCCTGATCATGGCCCGCCGCCTGACACTCGAGGGGGCCAGGGTCCAAGCGGTCGTCGAGATCCAAGAAAAAACGGGCGGGCTGGTAAGGAATGTCGTTCAATGCCTGGAAGATTTCGGCATCCCCCTTTACTTACGACATCGGGTCGCCCGGATCCACGGGCGGGACCGGGTGGAAAAAGTGACCGTTGAGAACGTCATAACCAAGGAAACCTTTGACCTTGCCTGCGACACGGTCCTGGTCTCGGTCGGACTGATCCCCGAAAATGAACTGGTCGAAATGGCCGGGGTCAAACTCGATCCGGCGACTAACTCCCCGATCTCCACGGCGGTCAATTTGAGCTCGATCCCGGGGCTCTTTATCTGCGGCAACTCTTATAAAGTCTACGATCTGGTCGATTCGGTCGCCCGCGACAGCGAAAAAGCGGGGCAAATGGCGGCGGAGTATCTGAAATGAGAATGACCTGTATTGAATGCCCGGTCGGTTGCCAGCTGGAAGTTGACGTTGAGGGAGGCTACGTCGTCAAGATCACCGGAAATAAATGCGAAAAAGGACCCCTCTACGCCAAACAAGAAGTCGAGAACCCAGCCAGGATCTTGGCTACGACCGTTTTGGCCAAAGGACTGGACTTAAAGATGGTCCCGGTCAGGACCAGCCGTCCCATCCCAAAAGCAAAACTGCTCGCCGCGATGGCGGAAGTAAAAAAGATCAAGCTCGATCATCCGGTCAAAGTTGGAGACGTGATCGTTAAATCGTTCCTGGGGGAAGCCGATCTGATAGCGACCCGGGAAGCGTTACTCGTACCGTAACGCTTCGATCGGCAGCATCTTCGACGCCCGCCAGGCGGGCCAGATCCCAAAGACCACCCCAACCAGCACCGAGAAGGTAAAGGCGAGCAGGATCGAACCAAGACTGACGATCGCGTTCCAGCCGAAAACAGTCGAGATCAGCCAGGCGATCAGCGAACCGATCATTATCCCGATCGATCCCCCTAAGACGCAGATCAAAACCGATTCAACCAGAAATTGGATCATGATGTCCCGATTTTCCGCGCCGAGCGCTTTGCGCAAGCCGATCTCGTGGGTCCGCTCCATCACCAAAACCAGCATAATATTCATGATCCCGATCCCGCCGACCAGCAAGCTGACCGCGGCGATCGATCCCAGGAGCATCGTAAAAGTGTTAACCACGTCATTAAGGGCTTTCTGGATATCGGCCATGTTCCGGACATCGATGCTCTGCATCTGGGCTTCGGTAAAGCGATGGACCTTGGCCAAGATCGGACCGATCTGTTCCTGGACCGCAGAGAGAGAATCGGCGTCTTTCACCTGAACGTCAAAGTTACCGATATAATCGCGCCCGAGCAGACGATACATCGCCGTGGTAACCGGAATAAAGACCTGGTCGTCGGTATTCTGAAAACCGGTCGCCCCCTTCTCCGGCATCACTCCGATGACGGTAAAGTTGATCCGGTTGATCCGGATCGCTTTACCGACCGGGTCGGTACTGCCGAAAAGTTCGTCGGCTACCGTTTTGCCGAGGACCGCGACTTTGGCCCGGCCGGTCACTTCGTTATCGTTAAAGAAGCGGCCGGAAGTTGGGATCGAATTGCGGACGTACTGGTAATCCGGGTTCGTGCCTGATACGGAGGTGTTCCAATTCTTGTCCTGGAAGACCATTTGCGCCCGGCCGCTGACGTAAGGAACGACCCGGTCGACCCCGTCGATCTTCTGCATCGCGGCTAGATCTTCAAAATTAAAACGAGGAGTAGAATCGGCTCCCAGGGAAATACCACCAGAGCGGAATGACTGCGAAACCCGCAGGAGGTTCGATCCCATGCTCGCTAAACTTTGCTGGACCTGGTTCTGCGCCCCGGTCCCGATCGCCAGCATCGTGATGACCGCCGCGACGCCGATCAGCACGCCGAGGATCGAGAGAAACGAACGGAGTTTGTTCCCCAAGAGCGAAAGAAAAGCCTCGTGAGCGTAATTGAGGATCCCGGAAAGCGAAAGGGTCGCTTTTCTCTTCAAATGATTGTTAAAATCAATTTTAGCGACTGCTTTGCCCGCCCCTTTTCTTTCATCGCCGACGACCTCCCCATCTTTGAGGGTAATTATCCGGCTCGCCAGTTCCGACAATTCCCGCTCGTGGGTCACCATGACGATCGTCGTCCCCTGGGCGTTTAATTCCTTGAGCAGGTTGATGATCTCGAGCGACGACTTGGAATCGAGGTTCCCGGTCGGCTCGTCGGCAAAAATGATCAGCGGCTGATTAGCGAGCGCCCGGGCGATCGCCACCCTTTGCTGTTGCCCGCCGGAGAGCTGGTTCGGCCGGTGCCGCAGCCGGTCGCCAAGGCCGATCTTTTTCAAAATCCCGATCACCCGCTCGCGGGCGTCTTTCCCCGCCTCGGTGTATAGGAACGGCAGCAACGAATTTTCGGTCACGTTGAAGCGGGGCAGGAGATTGAACGATTGAAAAATAAAACCGAGGTGGCGGCTGCGTAAAACCGCGTAGTCGTTGTCGCTCAACTTGGTGATATCGCGGTCGAGCAGCCTGTAGTTTCCCTGATCGGCTTTATCCAAAAGTCCCAGGATCGCCAGCAAGGTCGATTTTCCCGAACCGGACGGCCCCATAATAGCGACAAACTCTCCCTGGTCGATCTTCAGCGAGACCGGACGCAACGCCCTGACCGGCAGTTCTTCACTGATGAAATAGGTTTTGGTAACGCCGTTCAGTTCGATTAGTGCCATGTTACCGACTGCGGCTCCGATTCCCGCCGCCTAAAAAGTTGAACGGTTGGGACCCGCGCCGGCGATCGAGCAGTTCGACGGCCAGTTTCGCGGTCGGAATAACGACTTCCTCCCCTTCGTTTAAACCGGAAAGCAATTCGAAATGAACATTATTTTCTAAGCCGGTTTGGACCTTAACCGCCGTGACCACCCCCTCCCGCCGGATAAAAGCGTAGGTTTGGCTGTTGCTTTTCTTGATCGCCGTCAGCGGCAAGGTCAGGACATTCACTCTCTCTTCCAAAGTAAAATTAACGGTCGCGCTCATGCCGGAACGGAAAAAGGCTGGAACGCTGTCCGGCAAAACATTAACTTTATAGACCGTGACATTGTTGATCGTCTCCGACTCGTAGGCGATCTGTTCGATATGACCGGAGATCGCCCGATCGGGATAAGCGTCCAGCTTGATGACCGATTTCTGACCGACCTTGATCCGGCCGATATCGGTCTCATCAACCTGCGCTTCGACGATCAAACGATCAGCCATCACCAGAACACTGTCGCTGATCCCGATGAACTGCCCCGGCTCAATGCTCCGTTTAATGATAAAACCATCGAGCGGCGCGACGATGGGGGCCGGTTTGTAAACGTCTTCCCAATGTTTGACCTCATCTTGCCCTTTCGCCCTGGCGGCATCCAGGATCGCGGCCCGCTCGCTCGAGCTCATCCAGGCGAGGATCGCCCCTTTTTTCACCCGCTGGCCTTCCGCGACCAAAACTTGTTCGACCCTGCCTGCCACCGGCGGTTTGATCTCCAGGCGGTTGCGCGGGATCACCGTGCCGGAGACCGGCAGTTCGGCCAGAATGTTCCCCCGGACGACCTTGGCGGTTTCCAGCGGCTTTTCCGTGGTTTTAGACGCGCAGCTTGAGATCAGGACAGCGACGACTCCAACCATGATAACCACAGCCCATCTTTTCATTTTATCCATCCTCCAAATGATTTATACCAACTCGCTTCAGCCAGCAAGGCCGATTTATTGGCGTTAAGCAAACTGTTTTGAGCGCTGATGTATTCGTTCTGGATCTGGTCCCATTCAGTATAGGTGACCAAACCATTTAGATACTTGACCTGGGCGATCCGGGAACGTTCCGTCGAAGCGGCCAAGTATTCCTGCTGGATCAACAGATCTTCCACCGCGTCCTGCAGTTGAAGATAGTTTTGTTTCAGTGTATAAAACAGATCTTTCTCGGTCTTGGCGTAATCCTCTTTCGCTTTATCGTACTGGGCGTTGGTAATCACCCGGTCGGCGATATTGCTCCCGCCGGGAAAAAGCGAATAAGAAAGGCTAAGGCTTAGTGATTTATTGGAAGAATCCGGCGGCCAGCTGCTGCCGCTCTTCGAATAACTCCCCTGCAAGGAAATTGACGGCAAAAATTCGCTGATCGTCGACTGTTGCTGGAGAGAAGAGATCTCCAGCTGGCTTTTCGCTATCTTGTAAGCAGGGGCCGCCTTAAGCAACGCGTTGTAATCAGGCGTTTCTACCGCCGAGAGGTTGACGCTTTCAGCCGAACCAGCGTCGGCGTTGAGGATCTGGGCCAGTTTTAACCGGGTGAGCTCCAATTGGCGGCCGGCCGAAACGACGTTATAATCGGCCTCTTTCAACTGCGCCTGGGTCCGCAGGTAATTGCCGTTGTCTTCTTTTCCGCTATCGTAAAGCAATTTGATCATCCGGGCGTTCTCGGAGCGCGATTCCCGGATCTGCTTGAGCATCGACAAGTTACGCTGACTGATGTACAGATTGACGTAAGCCTGGCGAAGCTGGTAATAATAATCGGCTTCATTAAACTGAAGGCTCGCCTGGTAATAGTTCAGGCTGGCGTTGGCGGAAGTTACGTTGTAGTAATTGCTGAAGCCCTTAAAAAGAGCCTGGGAAACGTTGAGCCCGTAAGTATAACTGGTCGATTGGCCGCTGGAATTTTCCGACTGGCCGGTCGAGAGGCTGGCCGAAACCTGCGGCAGAAAACCGCTGTATGATTTGTAATAGGTCCACTGGGCGACCTCGAGCTGTTTCCGCGCGCTCTTGATCTCGTTGCTGTTGCGCGGCGCCAGCTCAAGCGCTTCCCGCCAGGTCAAACTAAAAGCCTGACCGGTCAGGAAGAAGATTAGTAGTAAACTTACGACGATTTTGGAAGCCTGAGACAATATCGTCTCGGCTTCCAAAATAAGCTTGTTTGGGTACGCAAAGGAAACCGCGACGATATTGTCGCGGGTTTCCTTTGCTACGAACTTAGATTTCTTCAGCAGCTTTCTCATTATTAGCCGGTTTTACCGATCACCCTTTTTCATTTTATTCCAGATTTCTTTCTCTGTCTTGCGGAATTTCTCTTTTTGGTCCGGGGTCAGGATCACCCATGATTTCAGCATAAACTCGGTCCGCTTCAGCTCAACGTTCAGGCGGTTCTGGTTGATCTCCTTTAAATAATTTTCGATCGTCCGAAGATCGGGACTGTCTTTGGTCATCTCTTCCCTCATTTTAATCATTAGCGGCTCGTTCTTTTGCTCATATGGCAGAAGTTCTTTTTCCATTGCCTGGCGCACATCGAGCAATTTCGCTTTTTGATCGGCCGTTAAATCGAGGTTCCGAAATAGTTTTTCCGGCCCCATTCTCATCTTCCCCTGCCTCATCATCCCCCCATCAGCTCCGCCAAAACCCGGCCCGCGCTGCGCGCTCACCGGCGAAACCCCGCAAAATATCCCAACCGCCAAAATCCCAACTACTAAATATTTGATCTTCATGATTTTTCCTCCCTTTTAACTACTTAGACACGGCGCTCCGGCAAAAAGTTCCCTAATTCTCAAAAATAAAATTATCGAGCTCCGGCCGGTTCGAACTGTCGTCCTGAATAACGAACGAGAGCAGGTCGCCTCGCTCGCTCGACTGGTCAAAATAACGGGCGGCCGGCCAGGCCAAAAGAAAGATCGCGGCTACAATCCCCAGCGGCACGGCAAACTGTTTAAAAAATAAACTCCTGGTCCGCTTGGCTTCGATCTGCCGGTAAAGGCGGTCAAAATCCGGCCGGTGGGGTTCCTTTTTCAAACGGTTGATGTAGTGGTCGTACTTATCCATTCTTCATCACTTCCTTTTTTACGATCTCACGCGCCCGGTGGAGATTCGACTTAACGGTCCCGACCGGCAACCCGGTCAGATCGGCAATCTCCTCCAAAGAACGCTCTTCGACCTCGGCCAGGATCAGGATCATCCGCTGGCGCGGGTTTAGTTTAGCCAGCGGGCCGGAAAGATCGTCGGCCGCTTCGGGGGCCGGCTCATCGATCACCCGCAAAGTCGCCAGAATTTGGCGCCCTTTCCGGTAAAGGGCTTGTCGTTTAGCGTGATTGATCGAAGTGTTGACCGCGATCCGGTAAACCCAGGTCTTGATGTTCGCTTCACCCCGGAAGCGGGGCAACGCTTTATGGACCGCTAAAAAGATCTCCTGAAAGAGGTCTTCGCGATCTTCCCGGGCAGAACCATACCGGGAGACGATCTGCCAAACCAGCATTTTATGCTCTGCGTAAAGCCGCGCGAAATCGGTCATTGCCCCTCCATCGTAATTAGACAAAGCGTCCCGGCAAAAAGTTCCCTGCTATTTGGCAATGAACAAGAGCCCGACCATCACCAACAGGCCGAAGACGATCGCCAGGAACTGTTTCCAGGATTCGCTGGGATCGCACTGATCGTGCAAGGTCGGGATCAGGTCCGATCCGGCCATGTAAATGAAGCCGCCGGCGGTCAGCGGCATCAGAAAAGCGGCATAATCCTTAACGAACGGCCCGACGGTCAGCGAAATTAGGGCGCCGATGATCGCCAGCAAAGCGGAAGCAAAATTCAGGAGCAAGGCCTGATTGATCTTCACTCCGCCATGGACCAAAATCCCGAAATCGCCGATCTCCTGCGGGATCTCGTGCAGGATGACCGCCAGCGAAGTCGCCAGCCCGATCGGGAAACTGACCATAAAACTGGCGGCGATGATCATCCCGTCGATCAGGTTATGGACCCCGTCGCCGATCAGGTTCATGAAGACGACAGGATGAGGATGATGTTCGGAGGTCGGCACGTGACAGTGCCGCCAGCGGACAAACTTTTCCAGCACGAAGAAAAGGAGGATCCCGGTCAGGATCAGCAGAGAGACCGTCAGCTTATCGCCGAACAATTCAAACGCTTCGGGGATCAAATGGATGAAGGCGTCGCCGAACAGTCCGCCGACCGCGAAGCTAACCAGGATAAGAAGAATCTCCCCCAATTTTTCCCGCCGCCACGCCAGGGTAAAAACGCCGATCAGCGAGATCAAGCTGACCAGAACAACCGCGACCAGTGAATAGATCCAAACCATTATTCATCTCCTCCTTAAAAATGCCAAATAATTTTCGCCAGTAGGGCGCGGCTGCCGCCAAAACCGCTCGGATCGCGCTTGGCATTAGATCATTCTAATATTTATAATGATGTTGAGCAAGCGCGGAGGTGTGCTACAATTTGGGCGGAGGTATATTTATGAAAGTTAAATTAATCGGACTCGCTCTGCTCTGTTTTACAACCGCCGCGTTCGCTATGGGAATAGCCCCCGACCTGCCGCCGGTCAACGTCCTCGGCCAACAGATCGCCGGGGAACTGACCCAGATGGACGGCGACCTCGCCAAAACCGCCGAGCTTCTCGGCTCGACCGGACTGTCGGGCGAAGCGGCCGCCGCTCTCCTGCAACAGCTCTACAACAACCACAAGTCGGTCGTTGATGTCGTCACGACCAACCCGGACGGTTATATTTTGCTGGTCGAACCGGCAACTTACAAAAGCTCGGAACTCTCCTATATCGGCAACCAACCCCACTTCGTCCGGTTAAAAAAGAGCGGCTTGCCGGTGATGAGCAGTATGTTCAAAACGGTCGAAGGATTTTACGCCGTCTCGCTCGCCTACCCGGTTCGCGGGACCAGCAATCAGGCGCTGGGTTACGTCAGCATTGTGTTCAAACCGGACGCGCTGATGAGAAATGTGGTGAAAAATTACCAGTTCGATTTTTTCGCGGTCGACACGATGGCCCTACAGCTTGACGGGCGGATAATTTACGATAAGGATCCCCTGCAAGTCGGATTAATGACCTTTGAGAGCTCGCTTTATCGGTCGGTCCCCAGCCTACTGGCGCTGGCCCAAAAAGTGACGATGGAAGCGACCGGTTCCGGCAGTTACGACTTCCCCGAGCATGCCGGCGGCGCGCCGGTCAAAAAGACGGCCGAGTGGACCACCATTGCTTTGCACGGAATGGAGTGGCGGCTGGTCATCGCAAAAAACTAAAAAAAAAGGCCCCTGGTTTCCCAGGAGCCTTTGAATTCTAACTACTTCGCTTAGAAGCGGTTGAATCCGCCGCCGCCGCGTCTCTCGCCGCCACGGTCGCGACTTTCAGACTTCGGCTTGGCTTCATTGATGGTAATTTCCCGATCGCCCCATTTGTAACCAGTTAAGGCTGCAATGGCTTTTTCGGCATCGGCATTTTCCATATCAACGAATCCGAATCCGCGGGATTTTCCCGAGAATTTGTCAGAAACGATCCGGGCCGAGATCACGTTGCCGAATTCAGAAAATTTTGCTGAAAGATCGGCATCAGTGGTAGACCACGGAAGATTACCTACGAATATGCTTTTCATGTAAGATTTCTCCTTGCTTTATTTTCTGCTTGATTAATGACTTTGAGAGGACCAACATGTGGACAACTCAAGAAAAAAGACGCAGACACTTTTTAAACTTAGAATCATTAACTTCGACTCGTACATTGTATCACCCCGGTCTGACTATGTCAAGGGGTATTTGGGGGGCAAGCTTACAGCTTAAAGCTGTAAGCTCCGTCTCCGGTTCTATTCGTTTCCGAGTTCAGCTCAAAGACCCCCTTGTTTTTTGCTGTTACAGTGCTAAGATTCTGGCATCTTCAGCGGGAGGTATTATTCATGAAAGTCGTTAAGATCATTCTCTGGATCGTGGCTATTTTGCTGGTTGCGATTGTCGGTTGGCTCTATTACATGGGCTTTTTCTCGACCCTCAAGGTGACCGAAAAAGCGGTCGGCCCCTACACCCTGGTTTACGAAGATTACACCGGCCCCTACTCGAACACCGGCCCGGTCGTCCAGGCGGTCTTTGACCGACTGGCCAAGGATGGCATCAAACCGATCGACGGCTTCGGCATCTATTTGGACGATCCGAGCAAGGTCAAAGCGTCACAGCTCCGGAGCCAGGTCGGCTGTGTCTTAGCCGATAAAGACCTCAAGGCGTTCAAGAAAGTCGCCAAGAAGTATAAAGTGCTGAAGCTGGCCAAGATGATGGGGATCACCACCGAATTTCCGATCAAGAACAACCTGTCGTACATGATCGGCCCGATGAAAGCCTACCCCGCGATCATGAAATATATGACCGAGAAGAAGATCGCCAACGAACAAATCGGCACCTGCTTAGAGTATTACGACATGGCGGGGATGAAGATTACGTTTGTGTTTCAGCTAAAGGGAAAGCACTAAGCTATAAGCTGTAAGCGATAAGCAAGAGAATTTAAAAACCGAAGGGCTGCGCAAGTGGCCCTTTTGGTTTATTTGGGACAGCCCTCACCCGAGTTCTTTAGCGAAGCCGTAAAACAAGCAAAAGCCTACTTTTCGAGGACTTTCCCCAATATTCCACCCAAAATAGCGGTCATAATGGTCATCGGAATGAGGGAAAAAGGCTCTTTCGCCCCTACTATTATATAGACCGGGAGGGCCAGGAGATACGAGATCAGTAGCCCTTTGAGGATCGAATTCAAGCGTAGTTCCGAGGTCGAGATCAGTAAACCGGCAACCACCCAAAGCGAAAAAGCGGAAAGATCGGCATCCCAGCTCAGCCCCTGCGCCACCATCGGCAAAACATCCACGCACCCAGCAATCACGCCAAATAAAAGGCCCTTTGTTATTTTATTCATCGCTTAACTAACACCCCGCTTTTCATCTTGACCTGGTACGGAAGGTTTTCGAGTTCAACATAGCGGCCGGCGAGCGGCAAAAAGCCGGCGATCAAATGAGTGGCCGGGTCGGTCACTTCCTGGTGGTCAACAACTAGGGCCCGCTCGTGCCCTTTGTAATGCTCGTCGGCAAAGAACTCAATCTCCGGTAAGCCACCGCTCATTCTGGCCACCCGCCGCAAATCGCCCAGCGTGGCATAGACCAGCCGCTCGCCGTAAATTTTCTCCAGCCAGTGAAGCTCTTCGCGAACGGCGGCGCGGAAGTCGCGCCGCCCGGATTTGCGCAGAGTCTGCCGGTCAAAGAAGATCCAGGTCGAAGCACCGCCGGAACCAATCTTGTTGACCGCTCCCCGCTCCACCCGGAAACAGACTAATTCGTCCGGCAAAAGGGCAATCCGGAGCCGCTGGGCTTCCCCCGGAGCAACCGGGGTCAATTGCCTGATCTGATAGTGCGTTATTAAACGTTGAATGATCTTCATTTCAATATTTTAATCTTCAGCGTCACCATCTTGTGTTTGGCCGCTTTTGGTTTATCATCGTCAATAAACTTCAGCTCTAATTCTTTTTTCCGATTAACGTTGATCCCCTGGGTCAGGAAAGTCTTCACCCGTTCGGTTGGATCGAAGTAATTGGCGACCTCAAAGTCGGCAGTTTTCGTGGTCAGCGAAGCGGCGTAGGTATCGGTCGCCCGAAATAAGCCAAAAAGATAATTGATAACTATCGGATGGGTCCCCCAGTAATCGGCCCCGGTCTCCCCCCAGCTGGTAACGATCATCAGGTTGCGCAGTTTTTGTTGGGCAAGCTGGACCTCTTCCAGGACCAGCGGCCGAGGATAACCAACTTTGTCGGGAACGACCGGCGCGTAGCGATAGACCAGCTTCTCGCCGTCCGGCACGACCCGGTAGACCGCCAGGAAAGAGTACGGCCGGACCTTTTCGTCGCTCGCCTGGTAAGCGACCAGGTTGAGGCTCTCGTCGGTCGTATTAACAAAAGCCCGCTGTTCAAAAACGACCCGGTATTTAAGCATGTCGACCTCCCCTTTTGGCGCTTGGGAGTAAAAAAACCAGCCAGCCAGCGCCGCCAAGAGAATGACGGTCAAGCCTAAATATTTTTTCATTGCTCCGCCTTATTCCTAAAATATGGCAAGGCCAGAACGAAAGGGATCGTCAAATAAGCATAAGACGAATAGGACGGATCGAAGGTCGCGATCCCCATCGCCAGAATAGCGGCCAGCGGCATGACCAGCGTCCGCCGCCACCCACTCCGGATCCGCTCTTCCGGGAAATTGTTTTCAACCAAGCGATGCCCTCTGGTCGCGTATTCCCAGTTCAGGAACAATAAGCTCCCAACCGCAAACAGGTTGCCGTCGAAAAAAAGCTCCGCCGCCGCCGAGCCCGGATAATCACCGACCAGGGTCGTGGAGAACGGGATCAGCGCGACGAACATCAAAAGAAAGATGTTGATCCAAAGATGGCCGGGGTCGGTCCGCCGGATAACGTGAAATTGCTGGTGATGGATGAGCCAGACGACCGCGATCAGGACAAAGCTTAAGCCGTAATTAAAGAACTTGTCGCTCTGACCGATCAGCAGCTGCTGGAGGGAAAAAGAGCGCGCCGCCGTATCCGGCAGGTTGAGGGTCATGACCAGCAAGGTCATGGAGAAAGCAAAGATCCCGTCGGTTAAGCCTTCGATCCGGTTCGTCGTCAGACCAGCCATTTACTTCCCCTTAACTTTTTCTTTGAGCTCCAGGCCCAAGAAATAGCTCAAGACGGTCCGCAGAGCAATGATCGCCGCCAGCATCCCAATCTCGTTCCAGTCGGGCCGGGTAATTGTCCGGATAATATCGGCGGCGATGAAAAATTCCAGACCAAGGACGAGGTAGGCCCCGAGCTTTTGGCGCATCAGCCGCTTGGAGTTCGGATCGTCGGAAAAAAGATTGAGCAGGAAATCCTTGAGGACCATCAGCAAGCCCCAGAGAATGACCAGCATGCCGAGCAAGCTGACCCCGTAAACGAGATAATTTACCAGGACGAACATTTTTGCCATCGTTATCACTCCTTGTGGTGATCGTTGGCGTCATTATAAACCAGAACGCGGACGGTTTGAAGGCCTTATCCCCAAAGATAGCGGCTGTGGAGCCACCCTTCGATCATTGTCGGGCCGTCAAGCACCAGGACTTTGCGCCAAACCCCTTTATTCCCCAGGATCTTCACCGTCATCCCCTGGTAAAGCTTGGATAATTTGGAAAACCTGGTCCCGGGACCGCTCCGCAGGCTGATGTTTGATTTCCGAACAACTCCCGTCGATTCGCCGGTGATCAGTTTTTCTTCGACCCACCCCCGGCAATTGAGCCAGTCGCTGACCAAGCACCAGCCGGCGTTCCGTTCAATGATCTTCAGCGGATAATCTTTGGGGAGGTCGAGCTTGACGTCGTCGGCAAAGCTGGGGCCGCTCCGGAGCTGGACCCCGTCTTCGACCGTACTGGGAAGCGCGTAGGCGGCAGCCGCCCAAACGAAAACCAAAAGAAAGAACAGGCTGCGTTTCATCCGCCGTTATTTCTTGAGCATCAGGGTCTGCGTTCTCGACCCGAATTTACTGCAGGATGCCGTAACCGCCAACGTCTTGTGGTCCTTTAACAGGTCGGGAATGTCATAAACGGCGGACTGGCCGCCGGGCTGTTGGAAAGTGTAGTGCTGTTCGATAATTTTCTCGTTATCGAGCAAAACCACGATGGTTTTAACAAAGTGATCTTCAATATTCATCGATTCGTGCAAAACATCAACGCTCAAGCGCTGGCCGTTCAATTTGAGCGTGATCTTTTTCGGCGGATGGGCCAGAGAGACCGTCGCTGACAACAAAAGCAAAACGAGAAGAATGGCAACTTTTTTCATTGTTAACCCTCCTGTATTTTTTCTTAACGCATGATAGCAGAAGCCGGGTCTTTTGTAAATTCACCGGTCTCCCCCTTAATAAGGGGGAGATGTCCCGAGCGAAGTCGAGGGACAGAGGGGGTCAGAAAAAGATCTTAAAGAACTTTAATATCCCTTGCTTCCAGGGAACCCGGTGAGAAATGCCGCTCGCCTGTTCGATCGTCTTGAGGTTCGCCAGGTACCACTGGTAATTACGGACCAAAGCCTTCTTGTTCGAATAGATCGGTTTATAGCCAAGGACCTTCTCGGCCTTTTCAATCGACACGAACGAATCTTTGGAGGCAGTTTCGTAGACCCACTTATAGAGCGGCGACAAGTGGAAAAATTCGAGTATTCGCAGCGCCCAGATCATCGGCCAGGCCGGGAAACCGACGATCCGTTTGCCGAACCGGGCGTAGTCCAAGACCGCCTGATAGTCTTCCTTCATCGTCGTGAACTCTTTAGCCCCGACGTTGAAAGTGTCGTTGACTTTTCCAGCCTCAAGGGTCAGGCAGAGATAAATCGCCTGGCAAAGGTCTTCAACGTCAAGCAATTGGTAGCGGTTATTGCCGCTCCCGATCATCGGAAAATTCTTGCCGTCCTTGGCCCAATCGTAAAACAAGGCGAAAACCCCAAGCCTTTCCGGCCCGATGAACGATTTCGGCCGGATGATCGGAACAAGCATCCCTTTTTTCCGATATTCCAGACAAACTTCTTCCGCTTTGATCTTGGCAATGCCGTAAGGCCCGACCCCGTCGAGCTTATCGGTCTCGTAAAGCGGATGATGGTCGGGAATACCGTAAACGGCGGTCGAGGAGATATGGACGAACCGGTCAACTTTATTTTTTTCGGCCGCCGCCAGAAGGTTACGGGTCCCGTCGATGTCGGTCGAAAAGATATCTTCTTTTTTATAAAGCGGCAGAGCGGCGGCAGTGTGGATAACGTGGGTCACGCCGGCCAGCGCCTCGGCAACCTTAGTTAAGTCGCGGATATCCCCTTTGATGATCTTAACTTTATTCTTTTCCGGATAATCGAACTCGGCGACGTCAAGCGAGACAATATTGGTGATCCCCTGCTTGAACAGATAGCGGATGAGGTTGATCCCTAAAAATCCGGCTCCGCCCGTCACTAAAACTCTCATGGCTTTCTCCTTACTTAAGTAGTTTCTTCAGGTAGCGGCCAGTATAACTGCGACTGACTTTGGCGACCGCCTCCGGGGTCCCTTCGGCAATGATCTCGCCCCCCTCTTCGCCACCTTCCGGCCCGAGGTCGATAATGTGGTCGGCGGTTTTGATAACGTCGAGGTTGTGTTCGATGACGATCATCGAGTTTCCGGCCGCCACCAGGCGGTGGAGGACTTCGAGGAGTTTCTTGGTGTCGTCAAAATGGAGACCGGTCGTCGGCTCGTCGAGCAGGTAAAGGGTCCGACCGGTCGAACGGGTCGCCAGTTCCGTTGCCAGTTTGATCCGTTGGGCTTCGCCGCCCGAAAGGGTCGTCGCCGCCTGGCCAAGCTTGATGTAGCTCAACCCGACGTCCGAGAGGGTCCGAAGCTTCCGCTCGATCTGCGGAATATTCTCAAAGAGAACGAGCGCTTCTTCGACCGTCATGTTGAGGACATCGTAAATGTTCTTTCCTTTGTAATGGACCTCGAGCGTCTCCCGGTTGTAACGCTTCCCTTTACAAACGTCGCACGGAACGTAAACGTCGGGGAGAAAGTGCATTTCGATCTTGACCAGCCCGTCGCCGGCACAGGCCTCACAGCGACCGCCGCGGACGTTGAAAGAAAAACGCCCCGACTTGTAGCCGCGCACCCGCGCTTCCTGCGTCATGGTAAATAGGTTCCGGATATGGTCAAAGACCCCGGTATAGGTCGCCGGGTTGGAGCGGGGGGTCTTGCCAATCGGCATCTGGTCGATGATCACGACTTTGTCGATATGCTCCAGCCCTTTGATCTCATCGTAGCGCCCCGCTTTATCAACCGCCCGGTAAAACTTATTAGCCAGCGCTTTGTAGAGGATATCATTGATCAGCGAGCTCTTCCCCGAACCGGAAACCCCGGTCACGCAGGTAAAAACTCCGAGCGGAAAAGCAACGTCGATCTTCTTGAGGTTATGGTGCTCCGCTCCGATGATCTCCAGGTGGTGACCGTTCCCTTTATGCCGCTCGCTCGGGACCTCGATCTTCATTTCACCGGAAAGATATTTGCCGGTGATCGAATTCTTTTCTTTAATAATATCTTCAACCGTTCCGCTCGCCACAATCTTGCCGCCATGGACCCCCGCCCCCGGCCCAATATCAACCAGGAAGTCGGCCGAACGCATCGTCTCTTCGTCATGCTCGACGACGACGACGGTGTTCCCCAGATCGCGCAAGCGGACCAAAGTCTCGATCAGCCGCTTATTGTCCCGCTGGTGGAGACCGATCGACGGTTCGTCCAAGATGTAGAGGACGCCGACCAGGCCGGAGCCGACCTGGGTCGCCAGCCGGGTCCGCTGGGCTTCGCCGCCGGAGAGGGTCGATGATTGGCGGTCGAGCGAAAGATAGGCCAAGCCGACGTTCAGCAAAAAGCTTAGCCGGGCCTTGATCTCTTTAATGATCTGTTTGGAGATCGTCTGCTCCCGCTCGCTGAAGCGGAGATCTTCGATAAACTTTTGGATGACGTTGATCGGCATCGCCGCCAGTTCGGCGATCGATTTGCCGCCGACCAGGACCGAGAGCGACTCCGGTTTGAGCCGTTTCCCGCCGCAGACCGAACACGGGATCGAGCTCATGTAGCGGTAAAGAAAGAAACGGACATTCTCCGATTTGGTTTCGAGGTAGCGGCGGCGGAGATTGCTGATCACCCCTTCAAAGGTCCCTTCGTTCTCCCAATATCCCCGGTCCATGACGTATTTGAACTTGATCGGCTTTTTGCTGCCGTAGAGAATGATGTTCATTTGCTCTTTGGTCAGTTTTTTAACCGGCGTGTTGAGATCAAAACCATAAGCCTCGCCGACCGCTTCCAGTTTTTGCAGGTAATATGACGCCGCTTCTCCCCAGGGAACAATCGCCCCTTCGGCCAGGGTCAAATTCCGGTTCGGGATGACCAGGTCGGGATCGAACTCAAGCTTGTCCCCCAACCCCTTACACTCGGGACAAGCCCCGTACGGGCTGTTGAAAGAAAAGATCCGCGGGGTGATCTCGTCGAGCGAGATGCCGCACTCGGCGCAGGCAAACTTTTCGCTGAAAACCTTTGGTTTAGCTCCCGCTCTTTCGGCCAGGATCTCGACGATCCCGTTCCCGTAACGCAAAGCGTTTTCGACCGACTCGTTGAGCCGCTTCCGGTTCCCGGCGTTAACGACAATCCGGTCGATGACAATAGCGATATCGTGCTTAAGCTTTTTATCCAGGTCGGGGATGTCGGGGAGTTCGAGAACCTTGCCATCAACCCGAACCCGGATGAAGCCGTCTTTCTGGATATCGGCGAAGAGGCTCTTGTACTCCCCTTTGCGGCCGCGAATGACCGGGGCCAGGACCATGATTTTTTCTCCGTCCGGCATCTCCAGCATCTGGTCGACGATCTGTTGGGCGGTCTGCCGCTCGATTTTTTTATTGCATTTTGGACAATGAGGGACCCCAATGTTAGCGTAAAGTAAGCGGAAGTAATCATAGATTTCGGTAACTGTCCCGACGGTCGAGCGTGGATTGCGGGGAGGGGCCTTCTGATCGATCGAAATGACCGGCGAGAGGCCATCAATTGAATCGACATCGGGCTTGGCCATCTGCTCCAGGAATTGGCGGGCGTAAGCGGAAAGTGATTCGACATAGCGCCGCTGTCCTTCGGCATAAAGGGTATCGAAAGCAAGGGATGATTTGCCGGAACCGGACAGGCCGGTGAAAACGATCAGTTTGTACCGGGGGAGCTCAAGATTAACGTTCTTGAGGTTATGTTCCCGGGCCCCTTTGATGATTATTTTGTCTAATCCCATAAAGCGAACCCTAATTTTACCATGAAAGTAGTGACTTGAACATATTGGGGGTAACTGTCCTAACCCTCACCCGGGTCTTATCTGCGAGTTTGATTGGAAATTACAGCCCTCTCCCAGCGACTGCTACGCAGTCTGGGAGAGGGGGTTGTGAACTATCGGCAATAAACACCGCTCCCTCTCCCTTTGGGAGAGGGACAAAAACGAAAACTAATAATGCGGAGTTGGGTGAGGGCTTGGTCTTCCTTAAACATGATGCGTGATGGGGTGACGGTCCATAAGCCTGTCTCCTTCTTTTACGGAAACCTGCGGCAATATCGCCGCGGTTTCCTAGCTTTTTAAAATTCCGGATGGGCGCGCATTTCGCTTACCTTGAGAAAAATCGAAATGCGCAAGGCCTTTTCTTTTTGACCATTTTCTTTGTGGCCGGACAAAGAAAATGGTCGCCCAGCAAAAGCAAAGTGACTCTTTAAACGAAGCGAATAGCGCACAATTTAAGGGCTATTTCCTGATATAATTATCATATGCTCAAATATGCCGTATTCAACAAGCCTTTCGAGGTCCTCTGCCAGTTCACCGATGAAATGGGGCGGAAGACTTTGAAAGATTATATTAAGGTGCCGGGGATCTACTCGGTCGGACGGCTCGACTACGACAGCGAGGGGCTCCTCCTCCTGACCAACGACGTGGCAATGAACCACCGGATCAGCAATCCTAAGAACAAAGTGGAAAAGACCTATTTGGCGCAGGTTGAAGGGATCCCAACTCCTGAACAATTAGCCAAGCTAAAAAGCGGGGTCTTGATCGAAGGGTATAAAACGCTCCCCTCTAAAGTCCGGGCGATCCAGGAACCAAAGTTGTGGGAACGATCGAGGCCGATCCGTTTCCGTAAAAGCATTCCGACTTCGTGGCTCGAATTGACGATCCGTGAAGGGAAGAACCGCCAGGTGCGGAAAATGACCGCCGCCGTCGGCCTCCCCTGCCTCCGCTTGGTCAGAGTAGCAATCGGCCCGCTGAAACTAGAAGGGCTCCCGCCGGGGAAATATAAAGAGATAATCAAACCGGCGATCTAGATAAATCTGAAGAGTAACCGCGTGATCCCATAGCCAATAAACACCAATAAGATCCCCAGCACATTATTTAGCAGAATATTTAAAACCGCCATAGTCATTTCACCGTCGCGAAAAAGTTGGAAGGTATCGAGCCCAAAGCTGGAAAAAGTGGTGTAACTCCCCAGGATCCCGATAAAAAAGAAGAGCCGCCAGTTATGCGACAAGTCGTATTGGTCAAAGATTCCCCACAACAAACCGATCACCAGCGAACCGCTTAGATTAACCAGTAATGTCCCTAGCGGAAAATGCCCAACGTAGAGTTTGTGGGTCCCGGCCGAAAGAATGTAACGAGCGAGTGCGCCAATCACCCCGCCAGCCGCGACAAAAAAGAATTTCGCGATCATTTAGATCAGCTTATTGAAGAAACAGCTCCGGTTACCGGTGTGGCAGGCGATGTCGCCGACCTGCTCGATCTTGGCGACGATCGCGTCGCCGTCGCAGTCAAAACAAAGCTCTTTAACCTTTTGGATGTGTCCGGAGGTCTCCCCTTTGTGCCAGAGTACCTTGCGGGAGCGAGACCAATAGACCATCTCTTTTGTTTTCAAGGTTATCTCGAGCGATTCTTTGCTCATATAGGCAAGCATCAGGACGGTGCCGTCCTTATAATCCTGGGCGATCACCGGGACCAAACCTTTGTCATCAAACTTAATTTTGCTGATATCCATTGTTCTTCTCCTTTTATCGACTTATTATCTTTTCGCATAGACCAGCGGCCGGAAGGCCGCTTTTCGCTCACTTTAGCTTTCTTATTGAGGCATTGCCCATCAAAGATTTCATCTGGCTTATCGCCATTTCGTTAAGCTTCCTCAACCTTTCACCTTGAGGGAATCCCAATCGGATAAGTTCAGCATTCATACTTTCGAGATTGGACAGAACCACCAGCTGTTCAACTGTCGCGGAATCCCTGACATTCCCTTCTTTGCCTATATTTTTATCCCTCCATTCCTTAGCCGTTATACCAAACAACGCGACATTCAAAACGTCAGCTTCGCTGGCATAAATCACATTCATTTTTTGCTTGGAAATTTGCGGGGGAACAATATGCTCTTTTATGGCATCGGTATGAATTTTATAATTTAATTTTGCCAGCATCCGTTTCATGTCCCAGCCAAGAACAAATCGTTGATTCTCTTCAGTTTTTAATCTCTGAAATTCCTTGATCAAGTAAAGCTTAAATTCCGCGCTAAGCCACGAGCCAAATTCAAACGCTATGTCTTTATGAGCATAGGTTCCACCGCCGTATCGTCCGGCCCTTGAAATCAAACCGATAGCACCAGTTGCGTCAATCCATTTTCTGGGGGTTAGGGAAAAGCTATTCATCCCGGCTTGCTTTTTAAAGGTCTCGAATTCGACACCTTTAAAATCAGGGTTGTGTATCTGCTCCCAAATCCCTAAGAATTCAACCGTATTCCGATTGCGCATCCATTGGTAGATGAGAACATCGTCTCCAAATTTCTTTGTCATGTCGGTCAAAGAAATAAAATCATTGTCTCCATCGCGCAACAAGACTCCGATCTGACTTCCTTGTACGACAACTTTCTTGTTTTTAACCACTCTAATTCTCGCCTTCCAACCTTCGTCGGCGTTCGTCTAATGCTTCCCCTTCGTACATCCAATAATCTGTTCCGGCAACACCATAGTTGTATCCCAGTATTTTCTGCGCTGACTTTGAAAGACTTGTTATTTTACCGTTAAACTTAATAGAACGATTATCAACAACTTTTGCCTTAATATTTTCATCCCTGCTAAAAGTCAGCTCTGCGCCAATCGGAATATCCGCCATTCTAAAATCAAATCTTTCCCGTATGGTCCTGGCTTTATCAAGCGCTTTTTGATCTTCATGCGATTCTACAATATCTTTCTTAGGAGTAACATCTTCAATCTCTGCTAATTTTAAAGCCGCCACTACACGTTCCGGAGCTATTCGAAAAAACTCTCTTTTTGGATTTATCCGATTATTGTCAAATGCGTCATGCAATTGATGTTCCACAAAACTCATTTCCTTCACCGTGCAAGCATAAAAACAAGTAAACGGGAGGGGAACACTTGTCGATGCGCTCAATTCCCTAATTCTTTGCTCAAGGCTGGTTGTCGTTTTACCAATTTTTACATAGCCGGGCATTGCTTCATTAATAAGAACATAAACAATCTCGTTCATTTCGCTAACACCGCCTTCTTATTTCGTAACACAGCCCCCTATTAAAGGGAGGGGCAACCCGCCCTTGAAAACAATCAGTCCACTTCATCTATTTCTAATCATTGAGTTTTTATCTTTCCAATCTCTAGACACAATCTTTCTATAAAATCCTCTTCGCTTTCAACTTCGTTTTTTTCAAGCAAAAAAAAGTTTTTGCCGATCTCAATGAATTTCCCTCCATAGCTGTGATTTATTCTATCTCTGACGGATGCGCCTTTCGGCATTTCATATTTCATTATTTCAATTTTACTAGTTTTTCTTATGAGAATTGTCCTTTGGTAATGGATATATAAACTGGCCAGCAATATTGCCAAGCCCCATACGATCAGGGCGCTTCCTATCGCCACTCCCATATTCACCTTTCTATCGATCACGAACATAGAAATAATCTGGAGCGCAACACCAAAACCCAACAAACTAAATCCAACAATAGAATATATTCTTGCGGAAATAAAACTCACCCTCAACGCATAGTTCCCTCCGCAATATGATCCACTTTCCTTGGCAATATCAGTCGCAGATTTAAAATTGCCAATTACTAAGTAATAAGAGCCTACCAATGTTAATATTATACTCAACAATAAGAAGCATTTTTGTAATGTCATATTTCCCCTCCACAGCCTTAAGCCCTCTTCCGCCAGCCAATAAAGCTCATAAACCAATTCGCATAATTACTTGAGTTTTTGCGGAATTATCCATAATAATCTATTTTTTTCTATAATTAAAGGAAACCGTCCCGATCCGAGCGGGACAGGTTTCCGAGGTTCCGAGCCTGATTATACCTTTACAACCTCTCTCTTCTTCACACTCATTTTAACATCAACCGAGCCGCTTCCCAAGAGCTTTTCCAACTCCTCGACCAGCGACGGGGTGATCGTCACCCGGTTTTCCGTTCCCAGCTCGACACTCTTCCCGTCCATTTTGATGACGACCGGATCGCCACCGGAATTCCGTTGGATAATCGCCCGGATCTCTCCGAGTATCGACTGGTTATTAAAATCGACCAGTTCGACAAAGATCGTCCTGGTCTTTTCGAACCCTTTAAGCGGTTCGACCGTTTCGGCGACGACATTCAGTTCTTCGGTCCGTGAGTCGCGATTGGTCTTCCCTTTAATGACCACGATCTCGTCATCGAGCAACAGCGGAGCCGCTTTTTCGTAAACCTTGGGGAAGACGACCAGGCCAACGATGCCGGAGAGATCTTCAATCGCCGCGATCAGCATGTTGTCCCCTTTTTTGGTGACAACCTTCCGGCTGTTGGTCAGCATTCCGGCGATCGTCACCGTCTGTTCTTCTTTCATATCCTGGATGTCGATCGCCCGAACGCTCGCCATCCCTTCGAGCGCGTCAAGAACGTGATCGAGAGGATGAGAAGAGATATAGAGGCCAAGGTACTCTTTTTCCATCCGAAGGAGCTCCTCCGGCCGGTATTCCGGGATATCAACGGCGGCCGGTCCGGTGGTCGGGCGGCTGAACTTCGGCGTCTCGCCGCCAAAGAGCATCTCCTGCCCGCTGGCGATCTCTTTGAGCTGGGCACTGACTTCTCCAGTAATCCTAGAGAGGTTCCCGATCATATAGGCCCGTCCCAAGCCGAGAGAATCGAAAGCGCCGCACTTGATCAGGCTTTCGATCACTTTTTTGTTGACCGTCCTGGCGTCTATCCGGCGGAGAAAATCTTCCAGCGAGGCAAACGGCCCGCCGCTTTTCCTCGCCTTGATAATCGATTCGATGGCGGCGATCCCGACGTTCTTGATGGCGCCGATCCCGTAGCGGACCCCCTGCTTGGTGACGGTAAAGTTCTTGTCACTTTCGTTGACGTCAGGCTGAAGGATCTTGATCCCCATCTTCTTAGATTCGGAAATGTAAAGCCTGGTCTTATCGGTATTGCCGATAACCGAAGTCAGCAAGGCAGCGATGAATTCCACCGGATAGTTCGCTTTCAGGTAAGCGGTCTGATAAGAAATGAAAGCGTAAGCGGTGGAGTGCGATTTGTTGAAACCATAACCGGCGAATTTGGCGCAGAGATCGAACAACGCCGTCGCCTTAGCCTTGGAAATCCCCTTCTTGACCGCCCCTTCAACAAAGTTTTCTTTCTGGCGGGCCATCTCCTTGACCTTCTTTTTTCCCATGGCGGAACGGAGGATGTCGGCCTGGCCCATGGTAAAGCCGCCGATCTTACTGGCGATCTCCATGACCTGTTCCTGATAAAGAATAGTCCCGTAAGTTTCGCGCAGGATCGGTTGGAGCTGCGGCAGTTCGTAGTGGATCGGGAGCTTGCCGTGTTTCCGCTTCACGAAATCGTCGACCATCCCCGACTCCAAGGGGCCCGGGCGGTAGAGAGCGAGCAAAGCGATGATCTCTTCAAAGGTCGTCGGGTTAAGCGATTTGATCAGGGTCCGCATCCCCTGGCTTTCCAGCTGGAAGATCCCCATCGTGTCCCCTTCGGCCAGCCGCCGGTAGGTCTTTTCATCATCAAGGGGAATAGTGTTCAGGTCGATCTCGATCCCCTGGGTGAATTTGAGCATGTCGCGGACGTGGGCGATCATCGTCAGGTTACGCAAACCAAGGAAGTCCATCTTCAGGAGCCCGATCTTCTCCAGGGCGGTCATGGTGTACTGGGTGACGATCACATTTTCGTCCAGCTTCGAGAGCGGCGCGTATTCGGAGACCGGCTTTTGCGAAATGACGACCCCCGCCGCGTGGACCGAAGCGTGGCGGGCCATCCCTTCGATCTTCATGGCGGTATCAAGGAGCTGTTTGACCTTGGCATCCCCCTCATAGAGGGCGCGGAGATCTTTGACCGTCTCGAGCGCTCCTTTCAGATCGACATCAGGACCGAAGGGAACAAGTTTGGCGATCTTATCGACTTCCGGGAGCGGGACTTGCAGGACCCGGCCGACGTCGCGGATGGCGCCGCGGGCCGCCATCGTTCCGAAGGTGACGATCTGGGCGACGTGATCGCTCCCGTATTTCTTGGAGACGTATTCGATCACTTCTCCCCGGCGTTCGAAACAGAAGTCGACGTCGATATCAGGCATCGAGATACGTTCGTCGTTGAGGAAGCGCTCGAAGATCAGGCCGTACTTGAGCGGATCGATGTTGGTAATGCTTAAAGCGTAGGAGACGATGCTTCCCGCCGCCGAACCTCTCCCCGGACCAACCTCGATCCCGTTCGATTTCGCCCAGTTGATAAAGTCCTGCACGATCAGGAAGTAAGCGGCATACCCCATCTTCTCGATCACGTAGAGCTCGTACTTGACCCGGTCGATGATCTCCGGCGGCAAGAGGACCTTCCCTTCCGCGTTGATATAAGCGGGCCCGTAATTTTTCTTGATCCCTTCCCAGACCAGCTTCTCCATGAAGGTATCGGGGGTTTCGCCTTCGGGAACGGTGAAATCAGGGAGATGAAGCTTGCCGATCTCCATCTCCAGGTTGCACTTCTCGGCAATCTCCACGGTGCTTTGGATCGCTTCAGGCAGGTCGCGGAAGAGCTCGATCATCTCGTCCGGCGATTTGTAATAAAACTCTTTTGTCTCCATCTTGAACCGATTGGTATCGGCGTGGAAAGCGTTGGTCTGGATACAGAGGAGAATATCCTGGTAATAAACGTCCTCTTTATTGACGCAATGAACGTCGTTGGTCGCCACCAGCTTGATCCCGGTCTCTTTGGCCAGACGGACCAGCTCCGGCTTAAGGGCTTTGAGCTCCGGCAGGTCAAGCTCCATAACCTCGATGTAGAAATCGTCACCGGCCAGCTCCTTATACCAGAGGGCGGTCTTCTTTGCCTCGTCGTATTTCCCCGCCATGATCTGCTTGGCAATCTCCCCGCCGGCGCACCCCGACATCAGGACCAATCCTTCGTGGCGCTGTTTAAGAATATCCTTGTCGACCCGGGGACGGGAATAAAACCCTTCGATCGAAGCGATCGAGACCATCTTGATCAGATTCTTATAGCCAAGCTCGTTCTTACAGAGCGCTGTCAGGTGGAAAGGCGAACGATCTTCTTTGGTCTCTTTATCGAAGCGGGTCCGGGGAGCGACGTAGAGTTCGCAGCCGATGATCGGTTTGATCTCCAGCGCTTTGGCCGCCAGATAGAACTCAACCGCCGCGTACATGTTCCCGTGATCGGTGACCGCGACCGCCGGCTGACCGTACTCCTTGGCCTTGGCCAACAGGTCGGCGATACGGCAGGCCCCGTCAAGCAGGCTGTACTCCGTATGGTTGTGAAGATGGATGAACTTTTTTCCGTGAGGCATTGGGGGTTCATTATAACAAAAAGGGCCATCTTTCTCAACGAGAAGAATGACCCTTTTTTGTTAAATTAATTAGCCGCCGATCTTGAACATGCTGGTGCCGCACGCTGGGCATTTACCCTTAGAAGCCTTACGGCCGTTTTTCATCGTCACCTGTTTAACATCATTCATGGTCTGTTTCTTTTTGCATTTAACACAGTAAGCTATCGTATCCGCCATTGAAAGATCCACCTCCTTCTGAATATGCAGAAATTCTACACTAAAGAAGTAAGGTGTCAAGAGGGGAGAAAAAACCAAGCGTAAAGCATACAGCTTACAGCTCAAGGCAATGAATGAATGGACTGAAATTTTTTCAGCTTAAGCTTATAGCTTTAAGCTTGCTCCCCCCTTCCCTTGCTTTCCCCCGGCCCCTTTGCTAGAATGCCGCTTGAATGCATGTTTTTGGCTTATTAATACGATAAATATATAGATATGGCAGAGCAACCGATCAATCCAATAACTCCCAATATCGGCCCGGCGGCTGAAGCTGGTCTCTTTAATGCCGGCGCTGTTTTTACCGCCGCTGACCGAAAAATTATCAAAGAACGGACCGGCGACGAAGTCAACCCGATGCGTAATTTCGGCGAGGTCTTTCTCGACCGTAATTTGACCCCGAAAGTTGAGAACGAATTGACCGAGGTCCAGCCGGAAGAAAACCCTAAAGAGATCCAAAGCCGAAAACGCGATCATGAACGGATGCTCAAGCACTCCCCGATCGCCGTCGCCCGGGACATCGTTCAGATAACAAATTTAACTCCGGAAGAAAAACTGATGGAAGAACCGATTGATTTCGCGCCAAGCCCCGAGGAAGAGGCCAAAGTCGTGGCGGTCTCGCGGCAACTCCGGCAGGAAACAGCCAAGATCGCCAATGAACTCTTCCTGAATTCAGCCGATCTTTTCAATCAGTTCGAACTTGAACAGCAGGAGCTTCACTCCCTCGTCTCCCGGATCAAGGACCATCACCTCAAACGGCTCCTTTGCAACAGCCGGGAGGAATTTGAAAAACTGACCGAACAGATCAGGGCGGAGACCGTCCACTCCGCCAAGCCGGAAGCCAGGGCCTGGATCGAATCCCAGCTCAAGGAACTGACCAAAAGCGCGGCCGAGTATAAGTTAAGACTGCTCCGTTCGCTGCAGGATATGGGGTTCAACCCGATGCGGGACAAGAACATCAAGTGGCTGGATAGGATCATTCATCAGTTAAGTTAAGCTAAGCCGAGCAGCTTATGGGTCTGCGGGATCACCCTCACGTTCTTTAATTTTCTCTTTGCCATTGTGTGGAAAGCAAAGATCTGTTCGGCGTCCGGCCGGTGTTTGATCGGGCCGTGCGGCGTAACCGGCTGCAGGATGAAAGGGATCCGGTCATCGACTGCGGCGACCAGCGCCGCCGCCTCTTCGATCTCTTTAATCTTCGACTCTTTGCTGAAAACGACCTTCACGAAAACCTCTTTGAGGTAGGCGGTCTCCAAAAATTTCCGGTGCTCTTTCCAGTATGGGGATTGCCCGGTGGCGCTGGGAAGCTTGAGGTCCATCGCGATGATATCAACCTCTTCGATCACCTCCACCAGGAAGTCCGCCAAGACCCCGTTCGTCTCCAGGTAGATCGGCAGTTTAACCGCCGCTTTAACGGCGGGAAGGAATTCCTTCAGGAAATTGACCTGCAGGAGAGGCTCGCCTCCCGTCAGGCTTAAGGAATGAAAAATGTCCGGCTTGTGTAGCTCTTTAATCTCCCCGACCAGTTGCTCGACCGAAGCCGGGTTGCTCTTGTTCTCATAATGATGGGAACCGGGCGGAAGTTCGATCCGGTAAGTGCCGGTCAGTTCCAGCGCGGCGGGTGAATCGCAATACTGGCAGTTGAGGTTGCAGGTCGCGAAACGGACGAAGATCTGTCGCTCGCCAACGTGGAGCCCCTCCCCCTGGATCGAGGCAAAAATTTCGTTAAGCTGTGCTATCGTGGTGCTCATAAACCTTGACCCGCAGCAGCAGCATGGTGAAGCTGACAAAGAAGACCGCCACGATCAACAGTAGCGAGAAGAACTGCTGGAGATCGGCCCGGATCATCGCCAGGCTGATCGAACCGAGGACGATCTGGACGGCGTAGAGGGTCAGGACGGTCGCCTTCTGCGAAAAGCCCATCAGGTGGATCCGGTGGTGGGAATGGTCTTTCCCCGGCTGGCTGAATTTGATCCGATGGAGGAAACGGTTGGAAAAAACAAAATATGTATCGAAGATCGGGATTCCGAGGACGATCAACGGAACAATAAAGGTGATGATCTGCAGCCGTTCGATCCCGAGCGATAAGGCGACATTCCAGAGAGTAAATATGTTTAACTTGATCGCCAGCAAGGCCATAAGAAAACCAAGCAAGGTCGAACCGGCCTCCCCCAGAAAGATCGAAGCGGGATTAAAATTATAACGAAGGAAACCGATCGTCCCCCCTATTACGGCAACCGACAGCATCAATAGGTCCTGCTGGCCGCTGTTCCAAGCCAGCACGGCAAAAAAACCGGCCGACAGGCAGGAGATCCCGGCAACCAACCCATCCATCCCATCGAGCATGTTCATGGAGTTGGTCATGAAGGTGATGAAACAGGCGGTAATCAACCAATTAATCCAATTCACCGGAAAGAACGTTAAAGTGATCCCGGAAAAATAGATGAACAGGAAAGAAAAGATCAGATGAGAGAGGATCTTGTTCCGGGCCCTGATCTTGATATCGGCGTCGTCGATCAGGCCAAAACAAACGAACAGAAGCCCGAATATTATGATCGACCAGAGCTCGCGATGATTGGGGAAATAAAAAAGCAGGGCCAAGCCGATGGAAAGCAGGATCGCTTCTCCCCCCATCCTTGGAATGGGATGATCATGGATCTTGCGGAAGCCCGGTCGATCGAGGATCCCGGTCTTAAATGAAAGCCACTTGGCCAGAGGAGTAAAAATCAACCCGCCGATCAAAGCAATAATAAAGACCATCAAATTAGGGATCATTAGGAGTAATTATAGAACAACTATCCCCCTAGGGCAAGAAAAGGCGTATAACCCTCACCCAAGTAACTGCAACGAGTTTAGTTAATAGTTAGCAACCCTCTCCCAACGACTGCTACGTCCGCCTCTGGCGGAGGAGAGGGACTATTTCTTTGCCATCAAAAAGGAATAACTCCCTCTCCCTTTGGGAGAGGGTTGAAAACAAAAACTAATCAAGTCATTTAAAGTTGGGTGAGGGCTGGCTAAACTTTTCCTCTCCAATAATCTAAAATCTCGACCAGAGTCGCGTCCAGCGGGCGACGCGGCTGCCAGCCGAGCTCTTTCAGTTTCCGATTATCGATCTTCATCGAGACCAGATCGGCCTTACGGAAACGGTCCGGGTCAACCGTCACCTTAACCGGCACCTTCACCAGCTCGGTCAAACAGGCAACGATCTTCTTCAGGTATTGGTTCTCCCCACGGCAGATTATATAGGCCTCGCCGCTTTTCCCTTTTTCCGCCAGCAGGATATAAGCGTCAACAACATCGCGAACGTCGGTAAAGTCGCGGTAGATCTCCAGGTTTCCAACTTTGATCTCCCCCCCCCCGCTTTTTTCCAATTCGGCAATCTGCTTGGCCACGGTCGGAACAAAGAAGGTCGGCGTTTGCCGCGGTCCGGTATGGCTGAAAGGCCGGGCCATGACCACCCTCAAGCCGTAAGTTTTGGCGTAGACACGCCCCAACTGGTCAAGGGCCGCTTTGCTAACCGCATACGGGCTTTTGGGAATGATCGGCGAGCTCTCGCTGGTCAAAACTTTTTCGCTCAACGCTTCGCCGTAGATCTCGCTGGAGGTGACCAGGACGACCGTCGCTTTAGGACGATGATGCCGGACCGCTTCCAGCAGGTTGAGGCTTCCCAGGACGTTGACCATGAAACATTTGCGGGGGTCGTCGAGGGAATCTTTGACGCTGCTGACCGCCGCCAGATGGTAGATCTCGTCGGGCGCTTCGGCCGCGATGATCTTTTCAAGGGCGGATGAATCGCTAAGATCGAGGGGGATCAGTTTCAATTTCGTTTCGACCGCCGCCAGATTGTCCAGCGGGGTCCCGGGTTGGACGGAACCGGCAACCTGCCGGCCGCTTTTAAGCAGCGCTTCAGCTAAGTAGCTCCCGGCAAAGCCGTTGATCCCGGTAATAAAAGCTTTCATTACACCTGGTTGCTCTTAAGGTCGGAATCAACCATCATCTTGACCAGCCCTTCAAAACCAACCTTCGGTTGCCACCCCAGCATTTTCTTCGCCTTTGAGTTGTCAGCGATCAGCAGGTCAACTTCGGCCGGCCGGAGAAACAGCTTGTCGACTTCAACGTATTTTTTGTAATCGAGCCCAACGTGCGAGAAAGCGATCTCCACAAATTCGCGGACGCTGTGGGTCTCCCCCGTCCCGATCACATAATCGTCCGGTTTCGCCTGCTGGAGCATCAGGTACATCGCTTCGACATAGTCGCCGGCAAAACCCCAGTCCCGTTTGGCGTCCAGGTTACCGAGCCCAAGCTTTTGCTGTTTGCCAAGCTTGATCCTGGCGACCGCGTCGGTGATCTTCCGGGTAACGAACTCTTTCCCCCGGCGCGGCGACTCGTGGTTAAAGAAGATCCCGGAACAAGCGAAAAGATTATATGATTCGCGATAGTTAACGGTAATAAAGTGGCCGTAAACTTTGGCGACGCCGTAGGGACTGCGCGGATAAAACGGGGTCGACTCTTTCTGCGGCGTTTCCCTAACCTTGCCGAACATCTCGCTCGACGAAGCCTGATAGAACTTGATCTTCGGATCGACCAGGCGGATCGCTTCCAGCATCCGGGTCACCCCCAGGGCGGTAAATTCCCCGGTCAGGACCGGCTGGTTCCAGGAAGTCGGGACAAAAGACTGCGCAGCTAAATTATAAACCTCGTCCGGTTTAACTTCCTGGATTAGTTCGATGATCGAAAGCTGATCTAAAAGATCGGCCTGTTTTAAAGTGATCTTGTCCATCAGGTGGTTGATCCGGTCGGAACTTTCGGTGCTCGCCCGGCGGACCATCCCGTAAACTTCGTACCCCTTGCTAAGCAAGAGCTCCGCTAAATACGACCCATCCTGTCCTGTGATCCCGGTAATTAAAGCTTTCATGAAAAAACTCCTTAGCGATCAGATCCGGCGCGCCTGATTAAGCCACTTGATCGTTCGCGCAATCCCTTCTTTGATGTTGAACGGTTGCGGACCGACGACCTCTTTGAGCGGCGTCATATCAAACACATATTCGGTCAGAATATTGTTCAATCTGAAACTCTGCAAAGGAACATTTTCCCAGCCGCAGCGCTGAAGCAGGTCGCCGACTTTGGCCAGCAACTTTATCGGCGTCAAAGGAAGCTTGAAGATCCGGCGCGCGTTCAACTGCAGCCTGATCTCTTCCGCCATATTGTAAAGGTCGGCGGGCTCATAATCGGCAATGTAAAATGTTTTCCCGGCAATTTTTTCCAGAGGAGCGCGCAACAGCTTAAGAATGGAGAAAACGGCGTTCTCAACGTAGCCCAACGACCGTTTATAATGTCCGCTGCCGGTATGGAAATACCACCCCTGTTTGATGGAACGGAAAAAATTGATGTACGGCTCTTCCCCCCACGGCCCCCAGATCGAGATCGGCCGGATGATCGTCCAGGCGAACTTCAGATCTTGCCGCCCACGGACGATCTTCTCCCCGATCATTTTGCTTTCGCCGTAAAGGGTGGACGGCTTATAGTCGGTATCGTGCTTGGGGATGTACCCCATCTCGCAAACCAACAAAGTTGAGGTGAAAACCGCTCTTTGCACCGAGGGAGTACCGTCAAGCGCCGCCAGCATATTCTTGACGCCGGTGGTGTTTTCGGCGTAACTTTCCAGATTGGGCCGGTTCAGGCCGGTTTTCGCCGCCAGATGAACGACCAGCTCCGGGTTAAAGTCCCTGATCTCCTTTTTCAGCTTCTCAAGATCAAGGATGTCGCATTGGCGCCAATATTGATTATGCTTAATTTCGCGAGGCGGTTTAATGTCGATATTCAAAATATCGATATTATCTTCCTTCAGGAGAAGATCGATCATATTCGTGCCGATGAATCCGGACCCACCGGTAACCAATATTTTAATAAAAACACTCCCTTAAGTTTTTATTTGCAGACCATCGCCCTGACGGCCGAAGAGGCGCCGGGCCCGAAACTAGCCGCTCTTTGGATATCATCCCAGTTGGCTTTAAACCACTCGATCGCTTTGGGCAAACCTTCTTCAAAGGTCGTGTTCGGCGCGTAACCGATCAATTTATTGGCCCGTTCGACCGAGGCCAAGATCCTGGACTTGGTATCCCATTTTCGCCGCGGGGCGAAATTAATGCCGGCCTTGTTCCCCGTCAATTTATTGATCATCTCCGCCAGTTGCTTGATCTGGATTTCCCGGCCGGAAGCAAGGTTAAACTCCTGGCCGACCGCTTCCGGCATGACCCCGGCCCGCAACAGCCCGTCGACGATATCTTCAACGAACGTAAAATCGCGGGTCTCTTCGCCGGTCCCGGTAATGGGGAGCGGTTTGCCGCTCATCGCCCAGTAAATAAAATTAGGGATGACGTTCCGGTATTGGCCGGGGATCTCTCCCGGACCGTAAGAATTGAAAAACCTCGTTTTGACGCAAGGAACGTCGTATTGGTGCTGGAAAAAGTTGCAGTAAAGTTCCCCCAGCATTTTGGTGATCTGGTAAGGGGTGCTCAAGTGCATCGACATGAAATCTTCCTTCAGGGGCATGGGAGCATGACTGCCGTAAATCGAACAGCCCGATGAAGCGTAAACAAAGCGTTTGACCCCGGTCAGGGCGCTGTATTCCAGAAGTTTCAGGGTGCCGAAGCCGTTGACCCGCAGGTCCTGTTCGGGGTGGTCGATCGAATTCTGGTTGGCAAAAAACGCCGCCAAATGAAAGACGTACTCCGGCTCTTCAAAAAAGACCCTTTTTAATTTGATCTCATCAACGATATCCCCTTCGGAAAACAGCACGTTCGGCAGGGAAGGAACATTCCACCGTTCGGAAGAAGAGAGATCGTCAAGCACGATGATCTTGCCAGCCCCCAGATTCCCCAAAGCTTTGACCAGGTTCGAGCCGATGGCGCCGGCCCCGCCCGTAATAAGGATCGTTTTCCCCTGATACTGTTTTTTATAGTCCATTATTTCCTCCTTGAAAGAACAGCCTTGAAAATCTTTTCATAACTGGTAACGCAGTGTTCCCGGGAAAAGGCGGTTTCTGCTCCTTGGCGGCCGTTTTTACCCATAATTTCGCGAAGCGACGAGTCATTATACAATTTTCTTATCGCGGCCGCAAGTTCGCCGGAATTGTCGGGTTCAACCGCCAGGCCGCAATTGAATTCCGCCAGGATCTTCGGAGCGTCGCCTTGCAGCGGCAGACTGGCGACGACCGGCTTGCCGGCCGCCATGATACTAAGCATTTTGCCGGGAACAACCGGGGTTGCCAAATCTTTCTTTAAGGTCACGAGACAGAGATCGGAGGCGTGCAGGATCTGCGGATAGATCTTCAGCGGCTGGGTAGGAACGAACAAGACGTTCGCTAATTTTTTCTCTTTAACCAGGCCCTCCAGCTCGGCCTTTTTCACCCCGTCTCCCACCAAAACAAACAGCATGTTTTTTTCATTCCGCAAAATATCGGCCGCCCCGATCACCACTTCCAGCCCCTGCGCGAAACCCATAACCCCGGCGAAAGAAACAACGAATTTCTCCCCGAGCCCGTGCTTCCGGCTGAAATCATTTCCCTTGGGAGCCGGTTTGATCTCATCGATATCGACCCAGTTATGGACCACCTCGACCAGGTTGTCGCGCGCCCCGTGCGCCCGGACGTACTCCCGGTTCCCCAAAGAATGAACGGTAATCGCGTCGGATTGGCGATAGATAAACCTTTCCATCCGGCGCGAGACGCCGATCAACATTTTATTCTTCAGCAATCCAAGATCGATGACCGTCTGGGGATAGAGGTCCTGGATATTGACCACCACCGGACAACGCTTGATCTTCCCGAGCCAGAAACCGGTCACGCCCAAAGGCAGCGGCGGGGAATACACCAGGATCAGATCGGGCCTTTTCATGAACAGGCCGCCCCAGAAAAAGATCCAGCCGAGAATGAAATGCTCAAAGCCTCTGATCAGGGGAACGGTGCGCGCCAAGGGGGGGGTCCGAAACCGCCGGACCTCGACACCGGCCAGTTTCTCCCGCGCCGGGATGGCGGAAAGATCGGTCCCGTCGGCCACATTGTAGCGCGGCATCCGGGTAATGACCGACACCTGATGCCCCCTCTTAACCAGCGAAGCGGCCAGTTCAAAAAAGAGGGTCGACGCGGACTTGGTTTCCGGCGGAAAAGCTTCGGACAGGATAACGATCCGCATTACAGGTCCGCAATCTCGACCGGCCGGCCGGATTTGATCGACTCCATGACGGCAAAGGTCGCGAGGGTCGTGTAGACGTATTCGGAAAAATCGACCGGTAGCGGGCGGCCGTTCTTCAGCGCGTCAAAAAACTCTTCAAATTCCTTTTGGTGCCCCCGGTCAATATTGAATTTTTTCGTCTTTTCCTTCTTCCCGTCCCGCACGAATTCCAGGCCGACGAAGTTATCGAGCACGTAACTCTGATTATTGCCGAAAACCTCGAGCCGCTCGCGCGGGATCCCTTTGTGTCCGACGGAGGTGTAAAGGAGGGTCGCGACCGAACCGTTCTTCATTTTAATCGTAATGGCGATATTGTCCTCGTTCGTCACCTGATCGTTGGCCGACGAGATCGTTTCCGCAAAGACCCTGACCGGCAGGGAAGAGGTCGCGTACTGGATCGAGTCGATGAAATGGCAGACTTCGCCGATGACTCTCCCCCCGCCTTCCTTGTTCAAGGTCCAATGCGACTTGGGAACAAAACCGGCGTTGACCCGGCAATTGACGGTCACCGCTCCGATCTCTCCCATAAGGGCTTTGGCCCGCGTCGCGGACGGAGCAAAACGGCGGTTAAACCCGACCATCAAACGTTTGCCGGACTCCCGGTAAGCGGCGCCGACCTCTTTTAATTCGGTCGGGTTGAGGGCCAGCGGTTTTTCCACGAAAACGTCCTTACCGGCGGCCAGGGCTTCGACGATCATCCCGGCATGGAGGTCATGGCGCGTGGCAATAATTACCGCGTTGATCTTTTTATCGCTAAGGATTTCCTTATAGTCGGTGGTGCAATATTCGAAACCATACTGATTGGCAACGTTCCGCCCGGAAAGGCCGGTCGCGGTCGCTACGCCGCGCAGAGCAAGCCCCTTGATCTTTTTCAGGCACGGCAGGATCGTCACATTGGAAAAGAGACCGGCCCCGATCAGCCCAACGACCGGTTGCCCCGGCTGGTAGTCGCCCTTCGGCGCGGTCACCGCGATCTTTTTTTCTTGCGCCGGGCTGTCCTTGTACTGAAGCAGGACGCCAAGATAATATGGGTGTTCTTTGCTTAGCAGAAGTTCGTAAGCCGAAAGGGCCTCGTCTATGTTAAAGCGGTGGGTAATGACCGGGGCCATCGTCACCCGCTTGTCGGCGGCCAGGCTCAAAAACTCTTTCATGTTCCCGGCCTGCGTCCAGCGGACCAAGCCGAGCGGATAATTATGGCCTTTCAATTCCCAATCGGGATCGAATTTTCCCGGACCGGTCGCGCGGGAAACGATAAGGGAAAGCTCTTTCTCGAAAAAGACATTGCGCGGCACCTCAAGCTTAACCAGCCCGCAGGCCACGATCTTCCCTTTCTCCCGCGTGATCTCCGCGGCCAGTTCCAGCGGGTCGTTGCTGCTGGTCGAAGCCATGATGATCGTCGCGTCAAAACCGTGGCCGTCGGTCAGCAATTTAGCTTTCGTTGCGAACGCCTGGCGATCGGTCAACCCGCCTTTCGCCCCCAATTCGACCGCCAGCGCGACTTTTTTCGCATCGAGATCGAAGCCGAAAGCATCACAGCCCCAGGCCTTCAGGACCTGGACCGAAATCTGGCCGAGCAAGCCCAGGCCGATCACGGCGACCTTGGAACCAAAGGTCAAGTCGGCGCTCCGGATGGCGTGAATGGCGACCGCCGCGATATAAGCGAAGGCGGCGTCCTCGTCGGAAACCCCGTCCGGGATCTTCACGCAGTCGTTCTTCGGGACCCAGGTGATCTCCGAATGGGTCGCGAAAAGATCACTGCCGCAGGCGACGCGATCGCCGATCTTAAATTCGTCGACCCCCGCGCCGACCGCCAGAACTTCTCCGGCCGAACTGTAGCCGAGCGGCTGCTGGGTCTCCATCCGCCCTTTGACCGCCTGATAAGCCTCCATAATTCCTTCGGTTTTGGCCTTATCAATCAGGCGGCGGACCAGGTCCGGGCGCGACAGCGCTTTGCCGACCAGATTTTGCTGGGCCAAATTGACGATCAATTTCTCGGTGCCGACGCTGACGGCGGAACGGGTCGTTTTGATCAGGACCCCGCCGGCCTTGACCTGCGGCGCCGGAACGTCGACCAGGTTCAATTCCCCCGTTTTAAAACTCTGCACTACTTGTTTCATGACAATTCCTTTCCCCTTTGTATTATTTATCGCGCCCGGCGACTTGCGCGAAAAGCTCTTCGTATTTTTTCGAACAGACGGCGAGCGAATAATGGTTCACGACCCATTCCCTCCCCCGGCGCCCGCAGCTCTCGCCCAAAGCGCGGTCGCGAAACAATTTCAGCACGGCGTCGCGAAAAGCCGCCGTTTCTCCCGCTTTGACGACGAGACCGGAACCGGCCCGTTCGATAAACTTCGGCGCGTCACCGGAAAGCGGCAAGCTCGCCAGGATCGGCCGTCCGGCCGACATGATGCTTAGCATTTTCGACGGCACGACGGGAGTGGCGACCGATGCGTTAAGCGTCAGCAGTCCGACATCCGAAGCAGCCAACAGTTTAACATATTTATCGCGCGGCTGAATAGGGATCATGATGACATTTTTTAACCCCAGTTCCCGCCATTTGGCCTCCGTTTCGGCGTGCTTCGGGCCGTTGCCGGCCAGCAGGAAAACGATCTTATCCTCCGCCGTTAAAAGCTTGGCACAGTTGAATATAATTTCCATATCCTGCGATTCGGCGATGCAACCGGCAAAAGTGAGGACGAACTTATCGTCCAACCCCAATTTTTCGCGGAATTCATTATGTTTATCTTCCGGCTTAATAAATTCGGTGTCCACCCAGTTATAGACGACCGTGACCTTGTCCGGATCGCCGGCGGTCTTTTCGACGATTGTTTTATTGCTTTCCGACATGACCGTGATCCGGTCAACCAACCGATAGATCAGTTTCTCCAGGAAACGCGCGGCCCGGATAAACAACCGGTTTTTCATCAAACCGAGATCGATCAAACTTTGCGGAAAAAGGTCCTGCACGTTCATGACCACGCGGCTCCCGGTAATCAGCCTGACCAGAACGGCGGCGTAACCGACGACGATGGGGGGCGAATAGACCAGCGTGACGTCGGTCCGTCCGGCGCGCGCGGCGGCAACGGCTAGGCAAACGATGTTCAGAACATGCTCGAGCTCCCTGAACAACGGGATCTTTCTGGACAGCTGCGGAATATTAACCCTGATCACTCTGACCCCTTCCCTGATTTCCTCGATAAAGAGGCCGCCGCTGTTTTCCGGCCAGAGTTCCCGCGGAATATGACGGGGAAACCTGGTCACAACGACGACCTCGTGCCCCTTATTTTTCAGGTCATTGGCCAGTTCGTAAAATTGATTGGCGGCGGCGCCGATCTCCGGCGGATAACAATTGGTCATGAGCATGATCCTCATTGTTTAAAACACCCGCGGACAGGCGCGGCATAGTTTTGAGCCCTGTCTCCCCTGCAAGATCAGCCGCCGGAGCGCCCGATAGCGATCGTTGTTCCAGAGCTTCTTTACGCCGCCGTCAAAAGCGTTGCCAACAACGTAAGTTTCATTATAATCGAAACAGCACGGGACCACTTTCCCGTCCCAGCCGACGATACAGCCGCTCCAGGCCCAGCCGCAGGTCCGGTCGACTTTCATTACTGAAGACATGATGTTCTTGAACCGCTTGTCTTTGGGAACGAACTTTTCGGTCTCTTTTTCGCCGGGTGAGTCCCCCAGGTACATTTCCCAATAGGTGGAGAAGTTGACCTTGTCGACCTTCAATTCTTCAGCCAGACGGCGGAAAGCCTCCATTTCAGCGGTATTGTTCTCCATGAGGATCATGTTGACGGTCACGAACGGCTTTTTCTTTCCAAGGTTCTTTCTTACTTCCATTAAGCGTTTAATGTTGTCTTTTAACCGGTTGAAATCCCCGCCCGGCCGGTTAACGCGATAGGTCTCTGGGGAAGCGGCGTCGATCGAAACGATCAGTTCTTCCAGGCCGGATTCGACCAGTTTCTCCGCTTTCTCCGCATTGAGGGCGTTGCCGTTGGTACTAAGCATAACGGAAATATTTTTATCGCGGGCGTATTCGACCATCTTGAAGATGTCCGGATGCAGCAGCGGCTCGCCAAGGTTGAACGGACCGACCTTATAAAGATACGGCGCCATTTCATCGATGATCCGCTTATAATTATCAAAAGACATCAAACCCCTTTTTCTGACCGAATAGCCCTTGCCGGACGAGCACATCGGACATTGCAGATCGCACGTATTGTTGACCTCAATGCTCATATGCATCGGATAACCGAGCACCCTGTCGGACCTTAAAACGCGCCGCGAAATCTGATTTAAAATCAGGTTGAAGAGCCGACGCGGCGTATGCCGCCGCGGAAAACCGGTCAGCTGATCGAAGAAAAAATATTTCACGTAATTCGTTTTCTTGTTCATTTCATCTCTCCAAATAATTTAATTATCTCGATTACCGTATTGTCCCAAGTAAATTTCTGCGCCTTCTCCCTTCCCTTGTCCGATAATTCCCGGCGCAAAGCCTCATTACCGATCAATTTAACGATTAATTCAGCCAGCTCTTGCTGATTGAACGGATCAAAGGTCAGGCCGGAAGTCCCGATCATTTCCGGCAGACAGGTCGCGTTCGAGGCGATCACCGGCATGCCGGCGGCCATCGCTTCGATTATCGGCAAGCTGAAGCTCTCCACCAGCGACGGCAGAACGAAGATCAGCGACTCGGCATAAGCCCGGGTCAGATTGTCGCCCGTGAGCATGCCGGTAAAAATAATGTTACCACGCGATTCCGAATTAACGCACAGCGCCAGCAGTTCGTCGCGATATTTACCATCAACCGCGCCGACAAGTTTCAATTTATGCCGCTTTTTAATTTCCGGCGGCAGTGAATCGTAGGCCTTGATCAGGATTTCATAATTTTTTCGTCCGGAAATATTCGAAACCGAAAGGATTCCGCTGCGCGGCCTGTCCTCGTCCGCTATGGAAAACCGCCGGACATCGGCGCCCAAAAAGATCCGCCGCGTTTTTTTTCGGTCGATCCCGGTCGCTTTCAACGCCAGCTCCCTTGAATAATTGGAGGAAAAAATGACGACGTCGGAGAATCTCATCGAAAGAACGGTAATCTGTTTCAACAGCCAGATCCGCAGGCGCCGCAAGAGCGGCTCCCCAGCCACCTGAACGAACGGATCGATATTTTGGATCCAAAGCACTTTTTTGCATGGGGCTAAAAACGGGACGATATTAGCCGGGCAGAAAAGAACATCGATCCTTTTAGCATAGATCATCCAAGGAACGACAAGCTGCTCTTTCAGCAAGCGGTTGATCAGGCCGGATACTTTGATGATAACGATCTTAACGCGGCTGGCGAGCAATTCTTTGTCGCAAAGTTTTTCGTAATTCTCATTGGAAACCAATAATTCATATTCTTTGTCGGGATCCGTTTTTACCAGGCGCGGAACAATGTTTTGAATATAAGTTATGCCGCCGCCAAGCTTGGCGGAAAGAGCGTTGATCATGACCTTCATTTCAGCCGCTCCGCAGTTGACGCCCTTTTGCGCTTAAAATTGGCCGCTCCCTCGTAAAATAATTGTATGACAAAGATCAGGATCAGCACCGAAAAAACGTTCTGGGTAAAATAACGGAAACACCAGGCGAATTTTTCACTGACAATATCAACGCCGGCGACGCCGAGAAAACTATAATAATAAAATTGGCCGGGCAAGCCGCGGCGGCGCATTCTTTCGAAAAAAATGAAAATAAAAGAGAGCAGCGCGCTGAACAATGCGACTCCCAGAATGCCGCCGGCCGCCATGGCCTCGGCGATATAATGAAATCCTCCTTGCGGCGAGATCGTGCTTAGGCCGCCATGATCGTCCTCCCAGGCGCCCAGGAGCCCGCTTTGGGCCACTTTATTCACGCCGCTGGAGGCGTAAACAAAGTTCGGCACATAAATCAATATGGAATCGACCAGATAGTGGGTGTACATGGTGTAATAGCCGATCCCTCCCCTTTGCCAGCGGTCAATTACATAAAGGGCAGGATAAGCGGTAAAAACACTATCGGCGTAAATCGGCATCAAGAGGTATTTGGGAGTCTTAATAACGCGATCGATAAGTTTGACGCGGTAGAGTCCGACCGCCGACAAAAAAAGCGCGCCGATCAGCCCAAGAACAAACAGATGCTTGACGCTGATGATCCGCCGGTTGAAAAGATAGGCCAAATAGGCCGCGGCGGCGACCAAAAGGTACATCCTGCCGCCATAAATAAAGGTCGAAGCGCAAAAGCTCAAGAAAACAAACAACGTCAATAGTTCGAATTTTTCAATCAGCATATAATAAATAAAGATCCCGACAAATACGTTCCGAAGATTGGCATTGATCGAATGAGTCAGCCAATCAGCCCCCATATAACTTGTTTTCAGGCTAAGCACCAACATTAAAACGTTGAAAGCGGTCAAAACCATGAAAACAAAAAAGGCGTAATTTTTCGGGTGTTTTTTTTCAACCGGCGGCTCGGCGACCGGTCCGGACCCGGAACGTATTTTCCCGTAGACCAGATAAACCAGGGAAAACACGAAAAGCGAGAGCGCGTTGAAAAGCAAAAACATGCTGACCACCTCGACATTATCGTTCAACGCCATTCCGCCGAAAACATTGTTCGGAAAAAAACCGGTGATTATCAAATAGGTTCCGAGCCAGAAATAAAGCCATTGGAGGCCGAAGAAGGAATAAAGCGAAAGCAGACCCGGGCTGCGTTTATAATAAACATACAGATAAAAGAGACTGCTTAAAATAAGAAAAAATGTCGCGCTTTCCATAAATTACCTGCCTTTATTGCCGGCGGCGCCAAGCACGACCAATCCGTAAGCGATCTTTTCCAGATTTCGGTAACATTTGTTCTGATCGGCCCGTTCTTCAATAAGCTTGACGTTCCGCTCCCCGTACAACGTTCGTTCCGCCCGGTCGCTGATTACTTTAATAATCGCGGCGGCGGCCCCTTGAACATCGTCGGGCTTAAGAAGGTAGCCGTTCCAGCCGGGTTTGATCCATTCCCTGATATTGGGTAAATCCGAAACCACCGGGGTAGTCCCGCAAGCCATCGCCTCAAGCATCGACAGGGACCCGGAGTCGGTGTAAGACAGAGAAACGTAAACTTCGGCGCAGCGGTAGTACTGGCCCATGCTTTCGTATTCGGATTTCCCGACCCAAATGATTTTATCATATATTCCAAGGGTCTTGGCGAGATCTTCAAATTTATTAATTTCGGGCGCGGAATAATATTTAAGAATCAGCCGCGCGGTCGGCACAGCCGAAACGACCAGCGCGAAGGCTTTAAGCAGCCCGGAAATATTATAATATTGATCATACAAGCCCCGCGTGCTTAAAATAACCGGCCGGCCGCGCAGCCCCAATCTGTCAAGCAGCGGCCCGGGATCGACTTTCGGATTGAAAAGCGCCAGATCAACGCCGAAATGCTGATAGGCGGTCCGTTCCGCCGGCGCCCCCAGCTTTATCGCGAGCTGGTTCGACTCTTCCGAAGGATGAACGATAAAATCGGCCCGTTTGAGAACATATCTCGTCATTAAGCGGTGCAACATGAATTTTCTCGGGAAGAACATGATATCGGCCCCGCCGGTGCAGATCATAAAAGGATGAAAACCGGTAAAAATGCCGACGTATCCGCCAAACCCGATATAAAAAGCCTGCAGAATGTCCGGCCGCAATTCGCGAATTATTTTTCTGGCCCGATAAATATAAAGCGGATACCGCAGGTAACTCAAATAATAAAACTTAAGTTTCGCCAGGAGCTCTTTGATCGGTCCGGTCTTGCCCGTCCCCTTCGCCGGTTCGGCTGGACCGCCTCCCCGCCGCTTTCCCGCCAGAGAATGAACGGTCACGCCGGCCACCTGACAATCCGAATTAGACAGCAGGTGGACCTCATGCCCCCGCTCGGCAAACCATTGGACCCAGCGTTGCACATGGATGCTGTCGGACCAGCCGATAAAACATATTTTTAATTTTTTGGGTTGATCCATTTAATAACCCGACGTCCCGCCGTCTCCAAGCCGAGACGGAGCGCGTAATAAGGATTGTTCAATAGCGACCGGAACGCGGTCAAAAGGCCCGAACGCAACTGGCCGTATAAAAAATAACGGTAGCTTAACCGCAGATAGATCCTGGCCAAAGAAGAACGATAAAGAAAAAAATTATCGAGCGGGTAACGGGAGACGTAGCCGCGAAAATGCTTGCGGACGGCGCGGAGCTCGTTATCGAAAGCAGTTTTAAAATCATGGCTCAAATTGCTCTTGTGGATCCGGTAGTCGCCCAGCGTCGCGTCGAGAAAAAAGAATTTTTTACCTTTGGCGGCCAGCCGGAGCCAGGCTTCGTAATCTTCGACGTGGACAAAGCCCTTGTCACCGTCAAAGCCGCCGATCTCGTCCATCGCTTTTTTCCTGACTACCGTCGCGCTTCCCAGCACGCAGTTCCCCAGCAATAGAGCCCGAAAAACATCCCCCTTATCGGGTCCGACCAGCAAAAGCCCCCCCGGCTTCCCATGGACTACGGTCCGCAGATGGTGCGTCACCAAGTCGGTCTCCGGATGGTCGGCAAAAACTTCCATCACTTTGGCCAGCTTGTCGGGGTACCAGGAATCGTCGGAATCAAGATAGGCGAGATATTCGCCCCGCGCCAGTTTTCCGCCGGTGTTGCGCGGTCCGGCGACCGATCCCGTGTCTTTCTGATAATGATAACGAAGCTTATCCCAGGCGAGACGTTCAATCACTTCTTTGGTGTCATCGGTCGAACCGTTATCGACTACGATAACTTCGTAATCCTGATAGGTCTGCCCCTTCACCGAATTAAGGCAATCCGGCAAAAAATGAGCATGATTGTGAGTGGCAATAACGACCGAAACTTTAGGGTTCATTTCCCAAGCTCCCGGAACATCACTTTCACGTAGCGTTCGATCGCTTCTTCCCAAGCAGGGAGCGGCGCCAAGCCAAGATACTTTAAGTTCCAGTTATTCAGGATCTCGCAATTGGGGACGTTTGCTTTTCGCGGGAAAGCGCTGGAATCGACCGCTTCGACCGCCGTCTTCAGACCGCAGCTCTGGACGATCTTTTTAACGTAATCGGCCCGGCTTCCGCCGCCGGAATTGGTCACGTGATAAAGTCCGGTCACGCCGATCTTAACGATCTCGTCGATCTTGGGGACCAAGTCCTCAACCAGGGTCGGCGTCCCGAACTTGTCGCCGGCCGATTTCAGGACCGGAACCTTCTGCGCTTCCAGGTAGCGCTGGTAAACGAAATTCTTCTTGTGCTTCACGCTCCCGCCGAAGAGCCAGCCGGGACGGATAGCGTAGGTCCTGGGGTTCTCCCGCAGAGCGAGGACTTCCCCTTCATACTTCGAGCGGGCATAGACGGTCTTTAACACGACCGGATCGTATTCGGAATAGGATTTTACTTCGTCGCCGAAATAACCGCAGGAGCTGATGTAAACCAGCTCCGTTTTTTGTTTGGCGCAAGCCCTGGCCAGTTGGGCCGAAGCCCAGCTGTTCAGCTTATAAGCCAGCTCCGGATCGTTCTCGCTGGCGTCAACATGGAGACAAGCGGTGTGAAAAACATAGTCGGGCTTAAAAGCGGCCAGAGCGTCGGCGACCGCTTTCCGGTCCATAACGTCGAGCTCGGCATGGGTCGGCGCTTTGACCTCCGCCCCGGCCGCATTGTAATACCCTTCCAACGCGGTCGCCAGCATCCCTTTACCGCCGGTAATCAGAACTTTCTTCATCGGTGGACCAGGCTCCAGTCGTATTTGATGTGGCTCTTGAGCGGATCGTAGCGGAGCATCTCATTTTGTTCGTGCGGCTCGGTGGCGCAATTGGCGACGATCGCCGGCTTCACGCCGATCGTTTTATAGCCGTTGACCACGCCGACCGGGATCCGGATCAGTTGGTAATTATCCTCGCCGGTAAATATTTCCATCAGCTCACCGTAAGTCTTGGAATCTTTCCGTTCATCGTACATCACCAGCTTGATCATCCCCTGGATGACGGCGTAAAACTGGGTCTGCTTGGTGTGGAGATGCCACCCTTTAATGACGCCGGGATAAGCGACGGAAAAATAGACCTCGCCGAACTTCTCGAAATGCGGGTCAGTCGTTCGGAGCATATGCATGATCATCCCCCGCTCGTCCGGAATCTTTTTTAACGGAATTATTTTAACCCCTTCAATCATGATTTCCTCCTTTTTTCGTCCAATAAAAATCTTTGTCGAGCCAGCCTTCTTTCTGCAGCAGGGCCAGGTGCTTGAGGCGGATAAACTTCTCCCCTTCGAAAGCTTTGAGATCAAGGTGGTTCCGCTGGTAGGCGGCGTAAAGTTCTTCGACCCCTTTCAAAACGTTCCAGGTCGGCTTAAAGTAATCTTTTAAAACGGTGTTGATCTTAGTGAAATCAACTTTATAGGTCCGGGTATCGGCCCCATGTTCGCCGGTATATTCGACGCTGCAGCCGGGGATGACCTTTTTGACCGCGTCGGCCAGGTCCTTAACCTGATAATTCTCGCTGTTCTGGCCGACGTTGAAGACCTGGTTGTGGACCAGCTCTTGGGGGGCTTTCAGGGCGGCAATAAAAGCGCGGCTGAAATCCTGAATGTGGATCAGCGGCCGCCAGGGAGAGCCGTCGCTCATGATCTTGATCTTCTTGGCGGTGTAACCCCAGGCGGTCAAATTGTTAACGACCAGGTCGAGGCGGAGAAGCGGCGACGCGCCGTAAACGGTGGCGTTGCGCATAAAAACCGGCGAAAAATTCTGGTCGGCCAGCGGCGCAACCCCCTGCTCGGTCCCGATCTTCGATTTGGCGTAAGCGGTTACCGGGTTGAGCGCGCCGGTTTCGTCGATCGCTTTCCCCTCTTCCGCGATCCCGTAGACGCTGCAGGAAGAAGCGAAAACAAACCGTTTGACCCCGGCCTGTTTGGCCAGCCGGGCGCATTTGACCGAAGCATCAAGATTAATGACCTCGGTAATTCCCGGGTTCAGCTCGCCGATCGGATCGTTGGAGAGGCCGGCCAGGTGGATAACAGCGTCAATTCCCTGGAAATCGGCCGCGTCAATCTGGCGGATATCTTTGACGATCTGCCGGACCTTGGCTTTTCTTTTTTCAAACTCGCAGTCGTCAAAATAATTTGAGTCGAGGCCGACAACCTCAAAACACTGCTCGATGAGCATGGGACACATAACGTTCCCGATGTAACCGTTATTCCCGGTAACCAGTACTTTCATTACCATTTCCTCCAAAACGCTTTATTGTTCTGCCACAGGTTGTTCAGGTGCTCTGTTTCCCGGACCGTGTCCATGCATTCCCATGACCCCTTGTGGTCGTAAACCATCAGCTGCTTCTCTTCCGCCAGTTTTTCCAACGCCCCCATTTCAAAGTCGCAATCCTCATCGGTCGTCAGGTAATCGAAGATCTTCCGGTTGAGGACAAAATAACCGCCGTTAATCAGGCCGGCCGAGGCCTGGGGCTTTTCGGTGAATTTCTTCACCTGCCCGTTCTCAACGATCAGGTCGCCAAAACGGGAAGGCGGGCGGACACCAGTCAACGTCCCAATTTTACCATGTTTTTTATGAAAGGCGATCAGGTCGTTAACCTCGACATCGGCGATCCCGTCGCCGTAGGTCAGCAGGAACTGGTCGCCGTCGATATATTTTTCGATCTGCTTGATCCTGGCCCCTTTGAGAGCGTTGAGCCCGGTATCGACCAGGGTCACTTTCCAGTCGACTTCGTCGGCCTGGTTGTGGTAGGTCACTTCCCGCTTGCCGTCAAGCCTGATGGTAAAATCGTTCATCAGAACGTTGTAGTGGTAGAAATAATCCTTGATCATCCCCCCCTTGTAGCCGAGACAGAGAACAAACTCGTTAAAGCCATAGTAGGCATAGCCTTTCATGATGTGCCAGAGGATCGGCCGGCCGCCGATCTCGACCAGCGGCTTGGGACGCACTTCGGTCTCTTCCCTCATCCGGGTCCCTTTGCCGCCGCACAGGATCACGACTTTCGGTTTGGACATGATGGTTCCTCCTATAAGTTATAGATATCCGGTTTATACCGGTCGAGATTTTTAGCGATAAAATCGATCGTCTCTTTCAACCCGTTCTCCAGCGAAGTTTTTGGCTGCCAGCCGGTAAGTTCCAGCGCTTTCTTATTGTTGCTGATCAGCTTCATGACTTCGCTCTTAACTGGCCTGACCCGCTGTTCGTCGCTGATAATTTCGACTTTTGTCCCCATTAAGTTAATGATCTTGTCAGCCAATTCCCCGACCGTCACTCCGCTCCCGACTCCAAGATTAATCACTTCGCCGTTGCTCTTCTCGCTCTCGGCGATTTTGACGAAGCCTTCGACAGTATCTTTAACGTAGGTCAGATCGCGGACCGGGGAGAGCGAACCGAGCTTGATCTTTTTCGCCCCCGCCGCGATCTGGCTGATGATCGTCGGAATGACCGCCCGGGCCGATTGCCGCGGGCCGTAAGTATTGAACGGCCGGCAGGTCGCCACCGGCAGATTGAAAGAGCGGTAAAAGCTTTCGGCGATCATGTCGGCTCCGATCTTGGAGGCCGAGTAAGGCGACTGACCCTGAAGCGGATGCTTTTCATCGATCGGCACGTAAATGGCGGTCCCGTAAGTTTCGCTGGTCGAAGTGTGGACAAATTTGGCAACTTTTTGGTCGCGCGCCGCCTGCAAGACGTTGAGCGTCCCCATGACATTCGTCGAAACGTAAGATTCGGGGGAGTAATAAGAATAAGGGATAGCTATCAGCGCCGCCAGGTGAAAAACAACGTCGACATCTTTCATTGCCTGACGAACATTGTACGCTTCGCAGATATTGCCGGTAAAGATCTCGACCTTGGCCAGTTCCGCTTTCGGCAAAGTGTCCAGCCAACCCCAGTTATTGAAAGAATTATAAAGGACAAACGCCCTGACATCGGCCCCCAGCGCGATCAGCCGTTCGACCAGATGACTGCCGATAAAACCTTCCGCTCCGGTCACCAAAACTTTTTTTTCTTTTAAATTCATCGTCATTGCTCCTTCTTTATTCATTTTTCAACAAATCGCTGATCAAACTTTTAGGGAGCCGAACCAACCGGTCAAGGATGATCAAGTCGTAAATCGAATTGACCATCCGGGAATCGTGAAAATCCAACTCGCGGTAACCGACCTTCGCCCCCGGACCACCACGCCACCGCTCGCTCCCCAAATTATATGCGTAGATCCCGCCCAGTTCCTCAAACTTTTTGATCGTCTGTTGCCTGGTCGTTCGTTTTTTGTCGATCATCAGTTTCAGCCCGGCCTTGGTCTCTTCCCAAAAATAATTCCGATGTCCAAATAATGGGATCACCAGGTCGTAATCCTGGACTTTATCGACAAAATCCCGGATCAGTTCTTTATCTTTAAAAGGGGCGTTGGGATAAAGATTTATTAGAATATCAAATTTTTCCCCTTTCGTTTTAAAGAAATTCAAGGCTTCATCAATGATCGGCTCCATAACAACACTGTTAGAGGTCAGTTGTCCAGACCTTAGGAAGGGTACTTCCACTCCTAGCGACCGGCAATAGTCTGCGATTATCTGATCTTCAGTAGAAACAATCAACCGGTCAATGAATTCACATGATTGAGCCGCCTTGATCGTGTAATAAATCAAAGGCTTTCCGCCAAGCTCGCGCATATTCATCTTCTTTAAGCCGTCATTCCCTCCCCGAGCCGGGATCATCGCTAAAACTTTTTTGCCTTTGTACATTATTTGATCCGTCCTTCGCTTTTTAGAAGATCGGCCAGTCCGGCCGCGAAATCGTAGCGCGGCTCCCAGTTAAGTTCGCGGCGGACCCGGGTAATATCGGCGACCGTGTCCATGATCTCGTTCTTCCGGGTCGTCCCGGCCGATTCAACCGGTTTACGGCGGCCGCTAAGCTTGAAGATCAACTCCATCGCTTCGCCGACCGAGTAAGAAACACCGCAACCAAGGTTATAGGTCCGCGCGCCGGGAGTGGCCGACTGGCAGGCGCGCCAGATCGCTTCGACCACGTCCTTTATATATATGTAATCCCGCTTCGGCTTAAGATCGGCCACTTTGATCGCCGGCGCGTCCGAATAGAGCTGGGCAATGATCGAAGGAAGGAGGAACCGGGGGCTCTGCCCCGGACCGTAAACGTTAAAATTCCGCAGGATGGAAGCGGCCAGGCCAAAATCTTCGCTGTAAGCCGTGACCAGCTGTTCGGCCATGAGTTTGCTCCGGCCGTAAGGGTTATTGATCATGACCGGATGGGTTTCGTCGATCGGCAAGGTTTGCGGCTGGCCGTAAACGTAGGAGCTGGAATAAATTATCCGCTTTACTTTATTGAGACGGCAATATTCCAGGAGATTCAGAGTCCCGAGCAAATTGTCCCGGTAGATCGGATATGGCTGTTCGAAAGCGGTCTGAATGTTGGTGTTAGCGGCCAAATGAACGACAATCTCCGCCGCCGGCAGGGCCAGCGTCTGTTTCTGGTCAAGTAAGTCGTGGCCTAAAGAGAGATCGCATTCAAAGATCTCGACCGCTTCGGCGCGGAGGCGTTCGATCAGCGCCCGGCCGATAAAGCCGGCGGACCCGGTGATCAAGAGCTTATTTGCCATTTTCTATTTTCTCCAATAGATCGATCGCTTTTTCGTAATCCTCGGCCCGGCCGATATCGAACCAAAAGCCCTGGATCTTATGGGTGATAACTTTTTTTCCTTCAGCGGTCAGGAGCTTAATGACCTCGGGAAAATCGATCCGCTGGCCGTTGATATATTTAAAGACTTCGGGCGATAAAATGTTGATCCCGGCGCTGATCAGGTAATTTTCGGTCGGCTTTTCGGTCACACCGCTGAACTCGCCATTCGGTCCGCTCTCCACCACTCCGTACGGGACCTGCATGGCGTAATCTTTGACCCCCAGGGTCAAAGCGGCCCCCGCCTTTTCGTGGCCGGCCGCCAGCGCGGCGACGTCGACCCGGTTGATGATATCAGCGTTAATGACCAAAAACGAGCCGCTTAAAAGGTCGCGGATCTTGTGGATCCCGCCGATCGTCCCGGACTTGGCGTCTTCTTTGATCAGTTTAATGGTCACGTCGTACTTCTTTTGATAATCAAGGCAGACCTGGAACTTCTCGTGCTGATAAAAGACCAGGATAAAGATCTCTTTGATCCCCTGCTCCGCTAAGCCGCGAATAATGTATTCGATCACCGTGTAATCGCGCAGCGGCAGGAGCGGCTTGGGGATCGCGTAAGTTAACGGGCGCAAACGAACCCCTTCACCCCCGGCCATGATCACGGCTTGTTTGATCATTTGATCCTCCGCGGATGGTTGGCCCCAGTCTTATATTCCAGCCCGTATTTGGCCGCGATCCGGCGGCCGGTCGCTTCGACCAGCTCGGTGTTATCGCTCATGCTCGCGCCATGGACCCGGTACTCAAACAACGGTTCCGCCAGGTGCCGGCCAACGATCTTATTTTTCATCAGCCGGAGAATGAACTCATAGCTCTCCAAAGTCGGTAAACTTTCGTCATACAAACCGACCCGGTCGAACAGGGAACGCCGGAACATCGTCCCGCCGCTTAAAAAATCACCCCGGCTAAGCAGTTCGTCGCGATCAAAGGGAGGCAACGTTTTACGGATTTTCTCGCCGGTCTCTTCCATTAAATAATTATAGTCGGGATAAACAAAATCGACCGGCTCTTTATCCAAAACGGCCGCTTCCTTGGCCAGGATCCCGGGGTAAAAGATATCGTCGGCATCAAGCCGGATCAAGTATTGGCCAGCGGAATTTTTAACACCGAGATTGCTCGCGTTCGCCAACCCTTTCCCCTCCTGCTTGATGATCTTAACCTGACCGTTATAACCGGCTAAAACTTCCTCGCTCTTGTCCCCCGACGGCCGATAAACGACCAAGATCTCAAAATCGGGATAATCTTGCGCCAAAGCGCTGTCAATCGCCCCTTTCAAGTATTGGCCGTAATTATAACTGGTTATGATAACGCTGACCTTCACTTAGATCATGCTCCAACTAAGGATCTCGTCTTCGTTAATGTTAACCTTAGCTTCGCGCCCGACGATCTGGTCCAGGAAACGGGGATAGAGCCCGGTCCCGGGCCGCTTGCAGGCGAGCATCGATGCGCTAATCTTGGTCCCTTTTTTGATCGGCTTGATCGCGACGATACTTTTCCGCGCTAAGGCGTGCGCTTTGGCTTCCGCCTCGTAATAACCGCTTAAGGAGGTCCCGATCGCCGATTCGATTCGGCGGACATCTTTCATGAACTCCGGCAGTTCTTCCGCGCTTAAAGAAAGCCCGTGGTCTGGACTGTCGGGGAGACTTTTATCGACGGTGTAATGTTTCTCGATCGACCGCGCCCCCATGGCGACCGCCGCCAGCGGGATCAGGCTCCCCAGAGTGTGGTCGGAATAACCGACCGGGATCTCCGGGAAGATCTGCTTTAAGCGGAGCATTTTGGCCAGGTTGGCGTCTTTATCCTTACAGGGATAACTTAAAACACAGTGCTGGAGGGCGACCTGCTTGTTCCCGGTCTGATAGATCGTCTGCAGAGCGTCTTCCACTTCGCCGATGGTGCAGGCCCCGGTCGAGAGGATGATCGGCTTGCCGGTCTCGGCGACCAGCCGGATCAGCGGCAAATTGGGGACCTCGGCGGAAGCGATCTTGTAAAAATCGACGTCGAGCTTGATCAGGAACTTCGCGCTCTCCATGTCAAACGGAGAGGAAGAAAAAGCGATCTTCAATTTTTTGGCGTACGCTTTCAGTTCGAAGTAAGCGTCCTTGGGAAGAGAGTCGACTTTCTTGAACATGTCGTACTGGCTGCCGCCGCCATCGGTATCGAGCTTCGAATCCCAGTAGCGGGGCGCTTCCCGGGTGCTGATCCCCCCGGCGGTGTAGGTTTGGAACTTGATCGCGTCGGCCCCACCCTCTTTGGCGGTCTTGATCAACGCTTTGGCCCGCTGGACATCATTGTTATGGTTAACGCCGGCATCGAGCAGGATCACGCAGTGGTGATCTCCCCCCAGTTTAACGCCGTTCCCAAGATTGATCGCTCTTTCCATAATTAGCCTCCTATTTGAACTTGATCTGGTTTTTTATTTCCGCCGCCGCGACCGGATCATTTACGACCCGGGGATATTCCGTTAAAGTCTTACAATACGCGACTACTTCTTTCAGGGATGGGACCCGGCCGAAATGGTCAAAAATCTTCTGGATAAAGATCAAGTCCGATTCGTAATCGACGGTCAGCCGGAGTTCCGGGAATCTATGCTCCGGTTTTACTTCATAAAGAGTATTTTTAATGAAAGGAGCCATCTCAAAAAAGTAGGTCATGTATTCGGTCAGATCGTGCGACAGGGTCCGGCGGCTAAGCTCCCGCAGGGCAGAGGTTTTGATCACTTCGCAGGCTGTCCCCAAGGGAAGCCCAACCGGCCGAGAATAATCGCCGTTATTGGCCTTCATATATTCAAAAGCAAGCTTCATATTCTCAAAGTCCGAAAGGGGATTATCTCCGGTAATCCGCACAACATAATCCGAAGGCATCCGCTCCATCGCGCCCAAAAAGCGGCCTAAGACATTCTTGTCATCACCCCGATAGCAGATCACACCTTTTTTTTTACAAAACTCTTCGATCGCGTCGTCGCCAGAAAGGGCGGTCGTACAGATAACGAACCCGTCCAAGTAAGGCGTGGCTTTAAGCCGGTCGACAAGGATCTCGATGATTGGTTTGCCGCTTAACAGCTTAAAAGCCTTATTTTTAAGCCGAGAGGAAGCGGTCCTGACCGCAACAAGTCCGACAATTTCTTTGCTCATGCTAGCTTTTTCCCTGCTGATACTGACTGATCAACTCGGCCAATAAAACGTCGTCATCTTCGGCTTTTTTCACCAATGGGAAAAGATCTTTGTCTACTTTGGTATATAACATGAACGTTCGGTATAGTCTTTCAATCTCCGCCTTCGGCAGCTGGGGCATGGTCAAAACACTTGTCTCGCTCGGATACTCATAAGTATCGCCGGTCGGGTCAAAAAAACCATTATCGACGCAGACCTGGCGCAATTTTGACCCCATAAAAGGCTGAAATATCCCGACCGAATACGTCGCCGGCTTACAGCGGCGGAATAATTCGATCGTGTCGAAAATAAGCTCGCGAGTTTCAAATGGCAAGCCAATCATCGCAAAGGCAGAAGGAAGAACCTTAGTTTTATTATGAAAAATATCAAAAGCCTCAATGATCTTGGTATTGGGGACCCGCCGGTTCAGGACTTCGCCGCGGAACTTTTCATTGCCGACTTCGATCCCGATCGTCATCAGATAACAACCCATATCATCGACGATCTTGGCTTTTTCTTCGGTAACAGAGTGGGGATGCGTCATCGCGTAAAAAGGAAGCCCCACCTCGCGCTTGTATAATTTGGCTAGATCTTTAAATAAACTCAACTCCATAGACAAAAAGGTCTCGTCTAAAAAGTAAAACATCTCAACTTTATACTTCTCTTTCAGGATAATCAGGTCTTCGATCGCCCGGTCAATACTTTTATGCCGCAAATATTTCTGTGGGGCTGTTAAATTTCGCAAAGCGGTACACGAACAGTAATTGCATGTGTACGGACAGCCCCGACTAAACTCGACCGACCCGATCCGGCGCATCCGGCCATTCAAAGGGGCATAAATGTGCTGTTCAGAAAAAAGGCTCCAGTCCAAAACAGGCAGCTTATCAAGCGAGATCAGTTCTCGCAAAGAATTTTTATAGATATGTCCGTCCCGTTTGACCCAGATATTCCTGACGTCCGCGATGTCCTGCTTCATTTCAATACGGCGCAGAAGCTCATCCAGGGCGTATTCCCCCTCGCCGAGACAGATCATATCGACCGACGGCTCGGCGATCACCTGATCGGGACAGATCGAAGGATGCAATCCACCGTAAATGACCGGCAGACCAGGAAAAACTTCTTTGATTTTACGGGACCATTTAATGGCATGATAATAATTAGCCGAAAGGATGGAAAAGCCCACCAGGTCAGGCTTGAATTCCCGGATCTTCCGCAGAAGATCCGTCTCGGCATCCGAATCGAGATACTTAAAATCGACGGGATTTTCGATCGGTTTATATAAACCGAATTTTTCCCCCACTTTGTTCCGGTTCTTTTCCGCGTACTGGCGGTAAAAGGTCGTATCAAAGATCTCAATCTCATGCCCGAGCGATTTCAAATAACTTGCCAGATTGGTCAGACCGATCGGAAACGACCCCCTCATCGTCGCGTTCATGTAAACAAAAAGTAATTTCATATTTTTATCCACCTTTCCCGGTTTTTTTAGCAAACACCAGCATATTGCCGCTTAAGCGATTATTGCTCAAATATTTCTGAAAATTACTCCGTTGCTGATCGTCCGCTTCGCGGGCGAGATATTCGATAAACGGCGGCATCGCCGGCGCAACGCCGGCCAGGATCTGTTTCCTGACAACTTCAACGTCCAATATCCCTGGCGTCATCTTCTTGACCACCTTGAAACCGGTCCGCTCCAGCAACAGATCGATCGTATCGACATTGAAATAATTAAGATGGCACGGCCCGTGAATATTTTTGTACGACCGACCTAAAGCCAGCATATCAAAACCATGCCGATTGGGAGTAGTAAATCCGATGTAGCCCCCTTTTTTCAACAATTGGTTTATTTTAAGGAGGAACTTAAATGGGGAAAAAACATGTTCGATCGTTTCAAAATTGAGAGCGATATCGTAAAGTGACGATGGGGCCTTGAAGCTTTCGAGCGTTGTTTTATGCGCCTTGATCCCCTTTAAGGAGCAAGCGCAGCAAGCCGCATCGTCGGGATCAACCCCCTCAAGGGAAAATTTACTTTTTTCTTTAATAATTTCCAGAAAAGTCCCGATACTGCAGCCAATCTCAACCAGTCGGCCGTCCGTCTTGCCAACACCGCCTAAAAACTCAAGCACCTGCTGGGCGCGCCGCTCAAAAATATATTTTGTCCTGGATTTTTCGTTTTTCATTAATTCCCTAGTAAACAGCGCGATCGCCTTCGAATTGATATAAAAATTATCCAGCGTCTTTTTAGTCGGACGGGGATTGATAAAGAGCGTATCGCAATCTGGGCAAGCGTGAAAAGAGAACTGTCCTTTCACGAACGCCTCGCGGGTATCTTGCCGATCGCAACACGGGCAATTGATTTTAGCGAACGAAGCACGATAAGGATTTATTAATTCATTGACATCTTCCTCAAGCAAAGAAAAAAAGTCGTCCTTGAACCTATCGGCCCTTAACTTCTCTTCGATCCCCCGGGCTTCTCGTTTTTTCACAGTTTTCATCATTTTTTTCTCCCTTTCGTGAACATATTTTTCAATAGAATATCGTCTTTTTTTACACCGCGCCTAAAATTCTTGCCTAAATAATCAGTAATTCCCTTTCGATAAAGACTTTTTTCACCACCAGCCACCTCGCCAAGCTTAAAAGCAACCAAATCATTTTTTAGTTTCTCGCCAGCTTCAATATCCCGCGCCGCCACAGCAAGCTTCCTCTTTTTTATAAAATACTCTTTTTCAAGCTTAGTGAGGTTAAAGTCTCCCGAACCGCAAGCGGCTCGCGTTCTGATTAATAAAGCACGAAGTTTGTCCAATTCATGGAAATCAATAGCCGACTGCCAATCATAAGTTTTTTTTCTATTCGCGAGATAGACGTGTTTTTCCACAACGCAAGCACCCTTGGACACAGCCAGACAAGGCAAGATAGTGGCAAAAAGATCCCGGGCATCGCCATGGTCCATAAAACCGACGCTGCAACCGTAATGCTCACGCAGATACTCAAGCCTGTTCAGGTGCGCCTCCTCTAGCGGGGTCGGGAAAGACTGAAAGCCAAGCAGAAAACAAATATTATTGCTGCCAGGCAGTTTAATGATTTTTTCGATCTCTTTTAGCTCCGCGCCTCCGGTAGAAACAAAAACCTTCTTCTTTAACCCAATAACCTTTTTAATAAATGGGAGATCATCAACATCACTGGCATAGATCTTAAACAAATCGGCATTCAAGCCAACGGCTAATTCCAATGAACGATCGCCAAAGACATCAAAGGCGACTTTTTTATTCGCCGCTTTGACCCGCCCCACAATTTTTTTCCAAAAAGAAGAAGAAAACTCAAGGGATTTAAACAAAGAATATTGAGAATGATGAGGAGCCAATAATTCGTCGGCAATAATCAATTGAAACTTTATCGCGTCCGCCGACGTTTGGCAGAGCCCAGCAACAAGTTCCAAAAGATAATCATCATTGCCGGCGTGGCAATTCGCTATCTCCGCAACTAGCAAAGGAAAGGCATCTTGTTTCATAATTACAAATAATTAACCTGGCAATCTTTACAGGCAGCGATCTGGTCAAACTTACATTGCCGGTGCAAATCCCGCATCCGCTTCATATTCTCGCCTTTCCAGATATCAGCAATGGTTTGCGTTCGCGCGTCGCCAACAGGATTTCTCATTTGATGGTCGCCGCAACACATCAAAACAACACCATCCCACAAAACCACCAAACGCTGCCATAACTGAGGACAAGGAATCCTTTCCTTGCTTAAAGGGGTTACGTTTGCTGACTCGCCGATATTATTATAATTGCTTCGATAGCGAGAAAAGCCTATTCGATTAGCTTTATCTTCCCAAAACTTTATATAATCGGCCGCTTCCTGGCTATTTGACGACATATAAACCATTTGCACCTGGACGCTCGGCAACTTTTTGCCCAATAAGTTTCTGATCTCTATAAAACGAAGGATCTTAGGAATGGTCACATCATAGCTGGTCCCCCTGCGGATCGAGTTATAAACAGCTGGCGTAACTCCATCAACGGAAAACTTGATCCTTGAAAGCCCCGCTTCTATAAGGCCCTTTGATAACTCATCGGTCAAAAGAGAGCCATTACTGTTGAACTGGACTTCAAGGACCCCGGCCTCTTTTGCCAGTTTTACAAAATCAATTATCTCGGGGTGCATTAACGGTTCGCCCCGGAAATTAAACTTTACCGAAGGGAGAAAATTATCCTTAACTTCATCAAGTATCTTTTTATAAAGCTCCTTACTCATATAGCCCTGGACCATCTTCCCAAAAGGGATCTGGCACATTGAACACCTAAGGTTGCAGGTGTTGGAGGTTTCGATATCAATATGAAGCGGGAAATCAGCCACAATATTTTTCGCGGGATTTTCCGACCAGGCCTTTCGATACAGCGCGAATTTTTCGCCAAACAGCCGGTTAGTATCCTCAAACCGATCAGTCCCAAGGACCTCGATAAAGTCCGGACTGACTTTAACTATTCGACTTTCTTCGACAATATTTTCCAGCATTTATGCCTCTCCTATCTTAAAAACAAGCTGAAACATTCTTCGCCTTTTTGTCCCAGATATTCTCTGTAATACCGCTGCGCTTTGATTTTTTGATCTTCGTTTTCACCCTTTAAAGCTATTTCGTTAAGCAAGGTAACAAGCGATTTTTCTGATCCCGCCTTCAATTTATTCAAGGGGAAATTTATAAGAGGATCATAACTAATTATATCATGAAAATGGCTGATCTTAATGACCGGCAAACCCACCCCCATCGCCTCCAAGGCAACTTTACTTCCATCGTAGAGAACGGCAAAAGACCTTTCGAGGTCCTTTGCCAGCGGGCTGGACGAGATCTCGATATTCTTTAAAGCCTTAAGATCAAACGCCAGGCTGTCAATGTAACCGGCCAATGGAGCGGCCGGGTGCGGCCTGATTATCAATTGAAAATCGCTCTTTTTTAGAGAAGAAATTACAAATTCTAGCATTTCTTTAGCCCTTGGATAACAGCCAAGCACAACCAATAGATTTTTGCTCATTGACCTTGACTTGATCACGGGCCCGAGCTTAACAGCAGAAAGAGAACAACCAGACCGCAATCTTGCCGGTGGATAATGCCCCTCTTTTACCAGATAATCCCTGGTAATGTTCCCCACGGTCACGATCCGATCTGGTAATGGAATAAAATCCTTTTCATTACGGCCCAAAAGAACGCTTGTCAGCGCCTGATAAAGCACACTGTGCTGGTACCCAATAATAAAAGGCTTGGCTGTCGCTCTTAGCCCAAGGATCAGCATTTTCTCCCATGGGTAATTCTCATGGCTAAAAATACAAGTATCCGGCCTATAATGTCGAGCCAATCTTTTGCCCAGGCAATAATAAAGCATATTGTGCAGATCCTGTCCGCAGGAACGCTCATAAGCAAGACAAGAATTCAGGAGCAAAAAGACATCGATGTCTTGAAAATATACAGGCCCCTTGATCTTGCACGGCTTTAATCGACAATAGAATAAAGCTAAAATGGGATCGATCAAACGAAGCAATATTTCCTGCGGCAAAGGTCTCCCGTCAGCCCTCATTAATTTTACTGCCGCAATAAAATCACCAAGCACACCAACAAGCATTTCAACGTTCAACCGTTTACTTTTTAAATCGTTTTCAAGCGAGCCAAAATAAAGGTCCTGATAAGGGGAGGAAGATAACGAAACAATGGTCGCCCAACTCCTGATCACATATCGTTTTCCCCCATTCATTTTAGACCCAAACAACTTCCTCCGATGTAAGAACATAGAACAAACAATAATTCGGTAGTACTGTTTCAGCAAGAACAACGCCGAAGAAAACATCTGTCTGGACAAAGAAAACAATAAAACACACAGCCAGCTCCGGAAGCCAAACAATATCACCCGCTTATTATCCTTTTCGCATAAATATTTTAGCTGCCTGGCGACTCTCGGCGAATCCGCGACCACGACAATAGGTTCCGCACCTGAACATTTTATCTTCTTGGCAAGACAAATCGTCCTATAAAGCTCGTCAAAAAAACTCGAGGAGACGTAATCTTTCGAAGAGAGACTGTAGCTCCACCATTTAATGCTTTGATATTTGGAATTAACATCCCCGATCAAATCGATATACTCCGCCAAGAAGCGCTCCGTCTCCGCCAGAGGACGATCACAAACATTCACCGCTTTTTTAATCCGGCAGATATCCAAAATAGCCGCGGCTTGCTCCCTGTCCGTTACTAAGACAAGAAGCGCAGGGCCAGCCAGCTCCTTTTTGCTTAAAAACAGCTGTTGCGCGCGATGCGCGTCCGGCACAATGAATATCTTTCTAATTAAACCCATTAATTGCCTTGTCACTCCCCCACGTTTTCTTGAATTGTTCGTCGGCAAACAACAACGCCTCATTGCGCCCTTTCCCTTGATTGAACGCATCCAACAAACATTCCAAATATTTGGCCATTCTTTTAGCCGCCTGGCCGTCTTGAAACGGATCTTTTTCTTTCAGGTTAGGGATTCGGCTCGCCCGGCCGATCTCAACGCTCGGATCGCGGCGGACCTGGCCGATGGCCGACATTAAAGCTTCAAGGTCGTCAAAGACCAGGGTCCCTTTTCCCCACTGATATTCTTCATATGAATAAAGTTTTTCCAGGTCGAGATAAACGACCCGCGACCCGGCCAGAAAGCATTCCAAAGCAGTCGTCCCTCCAAGCAGAAGGGTGATCGTCAGGTCGGCCGCCTGTGACGGCTCGGCCGGATAACTCTCGGTCCCATATTGACCATCAAGAAAGACGCAGCGGCCGGTCGCTTTGGCCTGGTCGATCAGGCCGGCTGCTTCCGGTATCCTATTGAGCAAAGTCTTGGGACGCTTCGGACTGCAGATCAAACCTAAAGATCCGTCGGCTAAGACCGCGGAAAGCAACCGCCGATAAACCTCGGCGCTCCGGTCGTTGGGAATAAGGCTTAAGCTATCGTCTGATGAGTTCTCGTCAAAGTAACAAATAATGAACTTCGCCCCCTTGGCTTGCAGTTTCTTCCTTAGTTCCCCTCCCTTGGTCCGCGCGGCGGGGAAAGAATAATCGGTCAGGTAGCCGGAATAGAGATAGCGGCCGCAACGCGAGCCGACCGCCCGCTGGCGGGCCAGGTAATAAGGGCCAAAAAGAAAAAGAACATCCGCGCCCGAAGCCAGAATCGGATTAGGGAGCGGCCAGTTGGAATTCTGATAACTGACCCCAATTCCGCCATTCGCCGCGACAGCCAAATGCCGCGCGATCCGGTAGGGATCAAAATCAACAAAGTCAACGTTCACTTTGATCCCCTGCTGGAGATAAAAATCATGATAACGGGCGTATTCGGCGATAAACCGGAGCGACCAGATCAGATAATTTAAAGGACGAAGCCCGCCCCCATAACGAAAATAATAATAAATAGTTTTGAATATCAGCTTACTCTTCTCAATAAAGTCGGGCGACGGCCGATAGACCGGAACTTCAGCGGTCGCGGTCGCTTTCGCCGTCAGGGCCGCCGCTTTGATCTTCCGGCTGGTTAGTTCCTCTACCATTGCCCCGGTGACCGGCAAATCTTTCCGTTCAAAATAGAGCAGAGCTTTTTCTCCGGGAAACTGCAGAAGCCAAGGGAAATCGGAACGTTTGTCATCAGTGAAAGCAAAGCCCTTCAAAGTGTAGAGGTTGCCGAGCAACGCCTTAACTCCTGCCGGACGGAATGATCCGAACAAAGCAAGCGCCCAACCTTTAATAAACATCCAGATTACATGCCCGAGTTTCACCAATTGGGAAAAAAGATCGGCCAACGAATAACGGCTGACCACCGCGATCCCGTACTTCTTAGCCGCGTACTCCGCCAAGGCGGGAACAAATGGGGACCAGGGAAGATGATATTGAAGACCATCGACTTTTGCCGTTCGCGCCAGCGCTTTTAAGACGATGACCTGCCGCTCGAGCAAGTTATCGGCATGCTTCTTGAAGAAAAGGGCCGTTTTTTCCGGCTCGCCGAAGAGCGTCCCAAACCGTTTCACGAATTCATTCCGTCCGATCCCCTTTTCCACTTCATTGATAATGGCTAACAGATCGTGCTGATAAACTGCCGGGAAGGACGAACTGCCATCAGCTTCCATTAATTCGTAAAAATGGAAGTCTAACGGCTGTAAACGATCCTCTAACTTCAAGGCTTTAATTAATTTTTGCCCCTGGCTGGTCGCACGGAAATAACTCCCTTTTTCCTTGGAGAAGAAAAAAACGAGGACCCCCCAACTATTTAACTGATAAAAGCAACTGTTCAATGACTTTTATCCTTGGCAAATAGCCGGATCGTATTGTTGCTGTAAATGTCTTTTTCTTCGTAAGGGTCCGGAAATTGCCGGCATCCTTCGGCAAAAATCTTGCTCATCACCATCTTCAAGCCGACCCGCTCAAATGATTTCTGAAAATCGCGGGGATAAGCAAACAGGCTCCCTTCGTTCTCCAGAATCAGGACCAATTTCTTGCTAACCCGCGACATTTCCTTAAAGAGATAATTATATTTTGGATGAATATTGACCAAGACCGAGTGGCAAAAGACCAGATCGTATTCGGCGGTCGGCAGTTTTTTAATCTCCAGCGGCGCGCTCCCGACGATCAGCTTGCTGTCGCGCGCCATTTCTGGAAAAACCGTCCGGGACATTTCGACCGCTTTGGGACCGATCTCGATCCCGGTCAGGTTTTTAAAGCCAAGCTTATGGAGATAGTTCAGCGACCGGCCGACATTACAGCCAAGCTCCAGGATCTTGCTCTCTTTATTCAGATACGGCAGGACCTCTTTGAAGAGTTCGACCAGGGAATTGTCCTCCTTGATGTAAGTTTCCGGACGATCGGCACTCCCTTCGGTCCCCTGTTTCTCCCACCGTTTCGCCAAATCCAAAGAAGCCAACGGCGGTTGGAAGCCAAGGTCACCCAAAAAAACAGCCAATCTCAAATATTGGTATTTCAGGCGGCGATTGTTCAAGGCCAATTGACTTATCCGGTATTGCGCTTTTAAAAATATGTCAGAAATAACTTTTTTTAATATTTTCATGATCTCCTCCTCTTACCAGGCGCTCCAGCCGCCATCGACGCTTAAGACTTCACCGGTCACGTAATCGGACATTGAGGAGGCCAGATACAAGCAGGCATTGGCAATATCCCCGGCTTTCCCCCATTTCTTTTGCGGCGTCCGCTCTAAAGTAAAATCGTACAGTTCAGTTTTCTTTTTAAAATTCTCGGCGTAGGAAGTTTCGCAAAAACCGGGAGCGATCACATTGACGTTAACGTGATGTTCCGCCCATTCGACCGCCAGGCACTTGGTCAAGGTAATGATCCCCCCTTTCGAAGCACCGTAAGCGGACAGATCCGGCAGTCCCAGGGTCCCGATGACCGAAGCGAGATTGACAATCTTGCCTGATTTTTGCTTGACCATCTGCCGGCCGACTTCACGGCAGAGCAAATAAACACTGCCAAGGTTGGTGTTAATAACTTTCTGCCACTCTTCGGTCCCGATCTCCAGGAACGGTTTGCGGAAACGGATCCCGGCGTTGTTGACCAGGACGTCAAACCGGCCGAACTTGGCCAAACTCTTGGCAACGAAATCGACGACTGTCTTCTCATCGCCAACATCGCCGGCATAGGTCAAAACCCGGTCTTCGTTAAAGCCGGCCAGGTCGGCCGGATCGCGCGAGATCAAAGCCAGCTTCGCCCCTTCGCGGTAGAAAAGCTTCGCCGTCTCTAGGCCGATCCCTTTTCCCGCTCCGGTAATGACGCAAACTTTATCTTTCAACATTTCTTTTTCCATATTACACTCCTCTATTTAACGATCGCTTGGAAGGCTTGCTCGATCAAAGTGAACGGCACGTCATTGTAAACGGCGCTCCGGCCGATCTCGCTGGCCAAGATCATTCTGATAACGTGATCTTTCCGTTTCTTGTCCTTCTTAACGTTGCGGAGACACTCTTCGATCAGCGCCCCCCGCTCAAAGCCGATCTTGGCCGATTCAACGGCGACCGGCAGTTGGTATTGTTCAAAAATATTTTGTTGGGCCAAAGCCGCCGCCGGCTTCAAGCTCAAGTGGCGCTGGGCAAGATACGCCGCCGCCATGATCCCCAGCGCGACCCCTTCACCGTGGCGGTAGCTCTCCCCTTTATCGGTCACGGTCGAAACTTCGATCGCGTGGCCGAGCGTGTGGCCGTAATTAAGCTTTAACCGCGACCCGCCCTCATGAACGTCGCCGGTCACGTGCTCGATCTTGATCTCGATCGACCGTTCGATCACTTTCAGCAGATCGGCTTCCTCTTTCTTCAGGATCGCGGCCCGCCGGTCCAAAAGGAACTGGAAGAATTTAGCGTCGGCAATGATCGCGGCCTTGATCGCTTCGGCCAAGCCCGCCCGGTAATCGCGGGGCGGCAGGGCGTCGATAAAATCCAAATCGATCAGGTTGATAATCGGATGGTAATAACTGCCGATGGCATTGATCGTTTTACGGAAATTGATGGCGACCTTCCCCCCCAGGCTGCTGTCGATCATCGCCATCAGGGTCGTCGGAATATGGACCAGATTGAGGCCGCGCAAATAGGTGCTAGCGACAAAGCCCCCCAGGTCGCCGACCACCCCGCCGCCGACCGCGATCAGCGTCGAATCGCGGGAAAAGTCCTGGCTTTCCAGGAGACCGTAGATCTTGAGCGCCTCGTTGATGTTTTTGTTGATCTTCCCTCCTTCAAGCGGATGAAGAAGGACGCGGAAACCGGCGGCGCGCAGGCTAGCGGCCAGCTTATCGTTAATTGACGCTTCAAAATAATTATCATAAACGATCACGACGTCGCGGTTTTTGGTCCGTTCCAAAAGGAGCCCGGCCAGCTCCCCCACGACCCCCCGGCCGATCAGGAGCGGATAACGGGACCGATCGAAGATAACTTCTTTTTTAATAATCATTTTAGTGGTTGAAAAAAGCCGGCGTTGACCAGCAGTTCGGCGATCTCAAAATCTTCCGGCGTGTCAATGTCGTGCCCCTCGAAATGATCGATGTTCTTGATGAAAGGCTTATCGCCGATCCGCCGGCGGCGGGTCATGAACAGTTCCCGCCGGAAAACGTATAAGGACGATTGTTCAATCACGACCGGATCGATGTCCTGGGTCCGCGGCGTCGGCAAGTCAAGCGAATAATTAAGCGGCTGCCCTCTAAACCAGGCGAACTTCTTAAAGGCATAAGCGGTAAAAGCGGAATCATACTCGCCGGAAACGACCTTCTCGATGCATTCCGCGATCGTCGCCGGCTTAAGAAACGGCGAAGTGATGTGAAGCAGGACAAGAATGTCGGCGTCAGAAAGCTTCAGGAATTCGCCGATGATATCCTGGATCGTCGCGGTCTGGGTATCGAGCGACTTCGGCCGTTCCAGAAAAGTATACTTCAAATCGGCGTCAATATATTTTGCAATGCTCGGCTCCGAAGCAAAAAGGACCAGCTCGTTAAGAGCTTTTACTTTATTCAACGCCCGCAGGGAATAGTTGATCAGCGGCACCCCTCCCAGCAATTTGACGTTCTTGGACGGGATCCGTTCACTGTTCAATCGCGATGGGACAAAGGCAACAATTTTCATCTCGGCACCTCTCTCTTATTTAAAACATTTTCCACATATTCATACAAATTATTTTCATGGTTGGCTTCATATTTATAAGGTTTGAGATCAAAACCCGCGAAACGACCCTCTGCGCTAATTTTTTGATATTCATTAATCGCCGAACGTAGTCCCATTAAGCTATTGGTATAAACAATCGGCGACACTATTTCACCGGTCCGATAAACCGACAGCTTAAAATGATTGTACCGATCCCATTTATCATACAAAATGACCGGCCTGCCATTAAGCATAGATTCATCAATCGCGGTCGAAGAATAACTCACAAAAATATCGGTCGCCGCCAGAACTTCGGAAAATGGTCCTTGGCAGCTGATTGTAATTTTATTCGAGCGCGGCAACAACCGCTTCAACTCTTCATCATTTAATTCGAATCCAGGATGGGGCCTGACGACCAGGTGAACCAGCGGGAGTTTATTGACCGTTGAGATTAAGTCCGAGAGACTGGCGAGATATTCATCAAAGGTTTCCAGGAAATAATATCTCTCGCCGCCGCGTTTTTTATTGGAAACCGCATGAGTAATGATTGTTTCTTCGGGCAAAAGACCAAGCTTAAGTTTGGCCTTATTTTTTTCTATTCCGGAAAGATCGGCAAATATTAAAGGGCCGGTTTTGATTTCGTTGGCCTTGACCCAGGAGTATTTTCTCTTAAAATAATGGAAATGTTCTTCCTGAACCGGGGTCGCCAGCGCGACGTCAGTGTATTCGCTCAACATAAAACCGCGGCATAATTCGACCAGCTCCATTTCATGGATCTCGTCGACCGGGACCGGGTGCGCGCCATGGGACACAAACAGGGATTTGATCCCCGCCTGGCGGGAAAACTCCCCCGCCCCGTACCAGAACCCGCGGGAAAACGGCGAAATGACCAATCTGATCCCCAGCTCCTTTACCACGCTTTTCAGGGCCGAGAGCTGGCCGCTAAGTTCGGCAAAATAAGGGGCAATCGCCCCAACAACTTTCCCTTCAACGATCGGCGCCAGTGCCACTCCTTTATAATCAAAGACCTTAGTTCCCCGAAAAATTGTCGTCAATTTATCTTTAAGTCCGCCACCCGACACGCCACCGTTAAAATCAAACCAAAAATGTTTATTGAAGATCCCATAAATAAAAAGAGTCAGATATTTAAACGGCGACCGGCTGAACTTCTCCGGACAGGGGGAAATAAACGCCAGGCCAGGAACATGTTGGAAGAGCTTGTTTTTCAAAGCGGCAAACCCGTAACCATTTCCAGGGATCAGAACCAATTTTTTCCTAAATAGAAAGCAGTACGCTTTAAGCAAGCCGATCATTAACCAATTGAGCTTAGAGGCTTTCTCTTCGCTTTTAACAATTGCCGGGGCCAATGTTACAGCAATATTGGTAAACTTTAACGAATGGCCGGCGGCGTATTCTTTGACCAATTTCCCTAAATAACGATCGGCCGGCGTGATCATCAGGCTGCCCCCTCGCGGCTCGGCGAGAGCAGCAAACAATTCGACTTCCCCGGATTGGCGCACGCAATTATCAATAATCTCCACCAAACTCATTAAATGGAAAAGATAGAACCGAACGTAAAACTGGAGATCGGTCAGGTAAACGGAGGAAAAGCCTTGCTGATCGGTAAATTGAAAAGAACGGTTGAGCCAATCGACCGCCGATTGGGCGCTCCGGATCATCGACCGGTGGGAATCATTATTAAAGTATGGGAGAGAATTCTGGTGCGAGACCCCCAGCTTTTTCAGCTGGGCCTGTAGTTTCGGCTCCAGGGCGATGATAGAAAAATCACCGGGGTCCTTCACCTGCCGGCAAAAAGCCTCGTATTCGTCAATAAATTCTAAAAAAACCAGTTTCTTCATTGGGCGATCGCTAAAAGCGCGTCACTCCTCCCTTTCTTTTCCAACAACTTGCGATAACACTCTTCGGCCACCGCATAATCCCGGCTGATCTCAAAGACCGGCCGTTCAATCTGTGGTTTCCCGTAGAGAAGCCAATTACTTAAGTTAAGAAGCCCATAGCGCTGGGCGTAAACCAGTTTGATCTTTTTAAACCCGGCCGTCGTGAACGCTTTTTTCAGCGTTTGCCCGTTAAAGTAATTTAAGTGGGCCCGGATCCAGTAAAAATCGTGGTACTCTTTGGAATTCGCCAAAAGCTGATCGTCAACATTGGGAACTTCGCAGATGAAGGTCCCTTTCGGCTTAAGGAGAGCTTTGATCTGTTGCAGGAAAAAGACCGGATCGGTCGTGTGCTCGAGGACATGGAAAAGAGTGACCACGTCATACTGGCCGATAACCTCCGCTCCAGCGGCGACGTCATGTTCCAGGATCGGCGCCGGCGTATGGGCCTGAGCGATCGCCCGGCGCTCCCGCGAGATCTCCAGCCCCTTCACCTTTTTATAACCGGCGTCATAGAGCGCGGCGGCAAACAGCCCGTATCCGGCCCCGATATCCAAGATCGAGCTTTTCTTAGAAAAAAACTTTTTGATCAGCGCGACGTGGCGGTCGGTGTCGAAACGCTGGTTAGCCGCCAGTTTCTCGTAATCGATCTCTTTGCCGCGGTTCTTGTCCTGCTGGTTCCGGTTATAGAATTCTTTTTCATCCTCATCGGTTGGTTTCGGCAATAACTGGATATGACCGCATTTTCGGCAAGTGTAGACCTTGAATTTAGTCTTATCGTCACGGAGAAAAGATTTGACCAACGCAAATTTTCCGCCGCCGCAAAGGTTACACCGGTTCGATTGTTGGTTCGGCAACTTTACCACCCCTTTTAAACATTTTCAGAAGCATCTCTATCCGATGCCGGCGAACAATGCCGGCCTGATACCCGATGAACAAAAAGACGGCAAGGAGCGCCAGCTTGATCGGGAAGAGGAGCAGAAAGGGATAATCGATCTTTTGCAAATATAAGATTGCGGCGGCGGCACTGTAGACCAGCGCGTAGAGGGGAATAATATGGCCCCATTCGTAAGCAACCCTATAAAGCCGTTGACCGATCACGGCTAAGGCAATATTCAGGACCAGATAACTGATCAAAAATGACAAAGCCCCGCCGATCAAGCCAAGCCTGGGAATCAGAACAATATTAGCCGCTACGTTCGCCAGCGTCCCAAAAATCGTGATCGGAAAGATCAGGTACGCTTTCTTGGTGTAAGCATATTGCAAGCCGACAAAGATCCCAAAAACATTGCTGGCATAGGCGCAAGCAATGATAATGATAACCGGAATCGCCGCGTAATAAGCGGGTGGCGCCATTACCATGATGATCTCCCGGGCGAAAACAACGGCCGACATGACCGGGATCATGGTCAGATATAAAAAGACGGTAAATAAGCGGCCGACCGGCTTGGCCGCTACCTCCCCTTTATCAAATACTTCCCGATAAAAAACCGGCTGAAATGAATTCCAAACCGCGCTCATCAGGTTGAACATTATCACACCGATGTTCTGACCAAGATTATAAACACCAACCGCGGAGAGAGAAAGCATGTTATTGAGCAGATATTTATCAAAAAACCGGTTAACAAATCCGGTCAGGACCTTGGGGACCAGCTGCAGGCCGAAAAGCATGTTTTCCCATAAAAGACGCAAATTGATCCGGAATGAAAACCCCGAATTGAAAGCCAGGGCGATAACAATTGTCAAACAAAAGTTAACGGTCAATGTCCCCAGCAAAGGCCCCATGTATGACAGGCGCAAAATCCCAACGTAAAAAAGGTTCAACAAAACGATCAAGGTATTCTGGACGATCATAATGACGGCAAAAAGCTTGGCCTTCTCCATCCCCTGCAATATTGTCGAATAAAAAGTAATAATATAAGCGAGATATACCCCCAAATAAGCGGCCAGGATCGCGTCGCCGTAACCCGCCCGGCCGATTATCAATCTGGAAATGTTGTCCTTGAAGAAAAAAACCACCAGTGAACTGGCGATCAGCATTAAATAAAGAAAAATCTGGGAAGAAACGATCAGCCCGTTGAGCTGTTCTTTGTCCCGGCGGTATTGAAAATAATTTCGCTGGGTGGCGCTCACCAGCCCGAAGGTCAGAAGTCCGACCGCGATCGCCGGGAAAAGGTTCGCCATGATGATGATCCCGTAATCGGCCGGCCGCAGGAGCCGGGTCATGATCGGCATGGCAATCAAGCTCAAAGCATACCCGACAAAATTAGGCGCGGTATAAATAATTATATTTTTAATATTCTTTTCGTTAAGCAATTGACTGATCCTTCTTTAAAAGTCCGACAATCAGGCCATCGATCCTTTTATTTTCAAACTGATACCGCTCGCGAAGGACCGCTTCGGTCTTGAACCCGGCCTTTTTAAAGATCGCGATCGAACCGGGATTATTGGCGTAGATCCCCGCTTCGATCCGTTGGAGCTTTAATTTTTTAAAACCATAGGCGGCCAGCAGTTTGATCGCTTCGGTCCCGATCCCTTTCCCCCAAAAGGCTTTCCGGCCGACGGCAATACCGATCACCCCGTAGTTGTGCCGGAGATTAATATCGGAAAATGAGATGTTCCCCACGTGCAGTCCCGTCGCCCGGTCATAAATACCGAAAAGCAGTTTGTGGTCGCAACCCGCAAAAGAACGGACAAAGGCCTCAACGGTCTTTTTCGTCTGTTTTACGTAACGCGATTCCAAATACCGGTTGACCTGCGGATCGTTCAGCCAATTAACGTAGTCGGCGGTTATATCACCGACCTGGAATTCTTTCAAATAAATATTCTTTCCCGAAATGATCTGCGGTTTTTTCATATCATCTCCCAGTCGACCGGGGTCCCCTTCTTTAGGTCGCGCTTTACTTTCTTACCGAACAGTCCGTCGTAATATTTAGGCGGCAGACCAAAGCCCGGCCTAATCACCCGTAAATTCAGTTTATTAAAGCGTTCACCCTTTTTCATATCTTGCGCAACATAAAGAGACCGTTTAAAGACCAAAGACTTTTTTTCTTCGGCGGTCGGCTCATATTTCACTTTCCCCAGCGCCTGCCAAGCTCTCTTGCTCTCTTCAACTAATTGCTTTAATTCCGCCGGTTCCATGGAGAAGGCGGCATCAACCCCGCCGTCAGCCCGCGATAAAGTAAAATGCTTCTCTATGACCGTCGCCCCCAGGGCAACCGCCGCGATCGCCGCCCCCAAGCCCAGGGTGTGATCCGAGATTCCCGCCTCGCATTTGAACGTCTTCTTTAAATGAGGGATCGTCAGGATATTGGAGTTTTTCGGAGTGGAAGGATAAGAGCTGGTACATTTAAGGAGGACCAGATCGCGGCAACCGGCCCGGCGGGCGGTTTGGACCGTTTCCTTGAGCTCGGCCAAGGTCGCGAGGCCGGTGGAAAGAATTATCGGCTTACCGGTCTTGGCAACCTTGCGGATCAGCGGCAGATCGGTATTCTCAAAAGAAGCGACCTTATAAAAAGGAACGTTCAGTTCTTCCAGAAAATCGACCGCCGTTTCATCGAAAGGAGTGCTAAAGCCAATTATCCCCAATTTCTTGCAGAGCTTAAAGATCGGTTTGTGCCATTCCCACGGCGTCGCCGCTTTTTGGTAAAGATCGTAAAGCGAAGACCCTCGCCAGGGGCTTTTCTTATCGCTGATAAAGAACGCTCCCTTAGCAAGATTAAGCGTCATGGTATCGGCGGTATAGGTTTGAAGCTTGAGAGCGTGAGCCCCCGCTTTGGCCGCCGCTTCAACGATCGCCAGCGCCCGGTCGAGCGATTGGTTGTGGTTCCCCGACATTTCCGCGATGACGAACGGCGGGTGTCCGGAACTAAACTGATATGTCATTGCCCCCACTCCTTTGCTTTGGCCAGGACCTGAATCTGCTCTCCGGCTTTATTTTGATAATCAAACAATTCTTTAAATCCGGCCTTTTTAAACGCTTTGATCGAGGCGGGATTGCTCGTTTTAGCCCGGGCAATAAGCAAATCGGTGATCGGAATCAGCGCCAAAATTTTAGCGCCAAGCCCCTGCCCCCTCATTTCCGGCGCGAGGTTAACGCTGACCTCTCGGGCAAAATCGTTCAACCGGTCAAAGCGCAAAACGCCGGTCTTTTTCCCGCCGGTCTCGGCGATCAGCAGTTCGCGCGCCGGGTCGGCCAGTGACTTTTGGAACCACTTTTGATGATCGTCGAAGCTGATCTCCGCCGACGAAAAACTAACCCGCCGGGTCGCTTCATCGTTACGCCAGCGATAAACGTCCGCGCAATCGTCTTGCGCGGCGGGACGCAGTTTTATTTCAGACATGTTTTAGGACCTCCAGATCGGCGACAAAATCATTAAGATTGGCCGGATCGCTTTTAACCGTTTCCACCGTGATCCAGCTTCCCGCCGGGATCAGCGCCAGCAATTTAGGCAGATCGTAATCCCCCCGGCCAAAATGGCGGTGGGAATCGCGATCGCTCCGGCTGTCGCCGTCGGTCAAATGGAACAACTTCGGCTTAAGGGCCAAAAAATCTTTCAGATAAGCAAAGGGCTCCCGATGCTGGGCATTGGCCGAACAGATCGCGTGCCCGAGATCAAGGCAAAAACCCGCTCCGGTCTCTTTGATGATCTCCGCGATCGCCGCCGGCGAATGGCCGTTGCAGATCTTTTGGCCATCGACCGTCACGTAAGGTTTATTCTCGATCACGATCCGCCGGTCGGCCAGAAGCTTGAGCTGGCGGATCGTCTCAACTTCAGTCCCGCCGATCCCCGGATGAAAAATGACCAGTTCAGCGCTCAACTCATCGGCAAAACGGAACGCTTCACCAGCTAGCCGCTGATTATCAGCGGCCGCGGCCGCAACGGATAAGTTCAACCCGTGGCCGTAATGCGGCGCGTGGATAATAACCGGCACCCCTTCATCTTTCAGCTCCCGCCACAGCGGCAAAGTTTCGGCTGTTTCCGGCACGACATAAAGCTCCAGGAACTGATACGTCCCTTTTTGAAAAAGCCGGCGCGCCTCCGGCAGGTATTGCCGGTTGGTCGACCAAAGTTTTAAGCCGTAATTATACATCTTGCTCCTTAGGTTAAGCGTTTGAACCCGGAATGGCAGACCGGCCCTTTGAGATATTTTTTCGGGTCGCCGGCCGCCGCCTTGGCCAGGAAGGAAAAAACTTCCTCGATCGCCTGGCAATAACGATCGACTTGTTTCTCCTGATGAGAGAAAGAAGCGTAAAAAGCGGTCGTCGCCAGAAAACCAAGCTCCAGCATCCGCTGGGTATATAAAGTTTTCATGACCAACGGTTCAGCGGCCTTGAAAGAGAAATGGCCGAGCGGATCGATCCCACCGATCTCGACCGGCAGATTATATTTAGCGGCGGCCGCCTGCCAGGCCGCTTTGACCTTTTTCCCCATCTTGATCAGATGGGCCGGAACATTCTCTTTTTCCAGTTTGTTGATCGTCGCCAGCGCGGCAACCGGGCCAAGCCGTTCGGTCCAGTAAGTACTGCTGATAAAACTATCCTGCGCCCGTTCCATAACCGCCTGACGGCCAACGATCGCCGCCATCGGGTAGCCGTTGCTGATCGCTTTGCCGAAAACTGCGATATCCGGCTCTATTCCGTAAAGGAGATGCGCTCCGCCGACGTTCAGCCGCCAACCGGAAGTGATCTCGTCCAAAACCAGGACGATCCCTTTTTTGGTCGCAACTTCGCGGATGGTCTGTAAGAATTTTTTATCCGGCTCGTCGTTCCTAATCGTTTCCATCACGATCGTTCCGACTTCATTATCTTCGACCAGTTTTAAAAAGGCTTCGGTGTCGTTATATTTAAAAGCCAGGGCCGTCCCGGCCAAAGCGCGGGGCACGCCGAGCGGATTAAGCCCGGGAAGGAGATGCCCGTCAAGCGAGCGGTCATCGGAGAGGTTCGCCGCCAAGTACCAGTCATGCCAGCCGTGATAGCCGCAAAAAACTACTTTATCTTTTCCCGATTTCGCCCGGCCGATTCGGACCGCGATCGAGGCCGCTTCGCCGCCACTTCTGGCGTAGCGGACCATTTGGGCCCAGGGATGGAGCTGGACCAACTTTTCCGCCAGTTCAACTTCTTCCGGCGCGTTCAGGGTCGTCATGCTACCGTTGTCGACCGCCGCTTTGACCGCTTTGTTAACGTCTTGGTCGGCATAACCAAGGATACAGGCCCCAATCCCCATGTAACTGACGTCAAGATAATGATTCCCGTCAAGGTCCCAAACTTCGCACCCCTTTGCCTTGTCATAGTAAGCCGGCCAGAGTTCCGGGAGAAATAGTTCCGGCCGCTTGGAAAGAAGCTGGGTCCCGCCCGGGATCAATTTCTTCGCTTTTTTGTAGAGATCTTGTGATTTACCCATTGGTTCGCTCCTATTTTTTCAGTTCCGGAAAAAGGCCGCCAAGCTTCGCGATAAAGTCGCGCGGCTCGACCAACCGTTTCTGTTCATCCAAAATAATATGCTTCTTACCAGACTGAACGACTGAATACAACGGCTTTTCGGTGAGATTGGCGCTTTGCTGTTCGCACCCTTTGATCCCGACCTGCATGTTCATTCTGGCGACGTCGGGATTGTCGTCGAGCCAGGTATAAACTTCGCGCAAGTCGAGCGGCCGGCCTTTATAAAGCGCTTCGTAAATTTTCGTGATCATGTCGATATCGAGCTTTTCATCGATCGTCAGCCGGTATTCCGGCCGGCAAAGGTCGATGTCAATCTCAATCCCCTTGCTTTTGAACTGATCAAGATGTTCTTTTATGTAAAGCGAGATCGCCGCTCCCCGGTAATGTTTGTGGACTTCGCGCATCGCGTCGAGGGAAAGAAGTTCCGATAAGGTCCCCTGGATCATCGTCATATTGGAAACATATACCAGGTCCTGATAGTTCTTCTTAAATTCTTCGACAAAACGCGCAGCGCTATCAATATCGAAGATCGGCGAGTCGCAGGTCACCCGGATAAAAGCGTCGGCCCCTTCCCGTTCGCACAGCTTAATGTGGCGATCGACAATGTCCTGTTCCGCGCCGGCAAACCAACCGCACCCCAGGCGCTCCGCTTCTTCGATCAACGGCTTATTCTTAGGATCGTTCGAGGTCGCCAAAAAAACACCGTCCAGCCCTTTGACCGCTTTCATCCGTTCGACATGGTGGGCAAAGATCGACTTGCCAGCCATCTTCAGGAGGACTTTCCCCGGCAGGCGGGTCGAAGACATCCGGGCCGTGATCGCGCCGATAACTTTTCTGTTCGCCATGTTTAGATCCTTTCCCATTTTTTTGTGGCGGCCGACCGGTCGGCGGCCAGCGCCAGTTTAAGGACAGGGATATTTTTTTCGATCGAGTTGAACGTTTCCCGCCCGGCCGCGGCGCAGGCCAGGAAATATTTGATCTCATCGACGTACATCTGATTGTATAAAACCTCCAGCTCCATCTTCTGCCAAGCCCATTGCGGCTTTTTGACGCTGATCGTGCCGATCCGGCCAAAAGCAAAATCCCAGACCACCGTTCCGGCCTCGCTCACTACTTTACAGCGGCGGGAATAGCCGTGCTGGAGATAATCCAGGTGGATAGTCGCGACCGCTCCGGATTTGAATTTGACGATCAGCTCAACGTGGTCTTCGGTGTCAATTTTCAGGCTGGAGATCATCCCTTTGTCGCAAATGACCTCGACCGGTTCGCCGAAGAACCAGACCGCGTAATCCAGTTCGTGGATCGCGTCAAAGATCAGGTTTCCCCCCATTTTCCGGTTCGCCATGTAGTGCTTTTCATAATCTTTTTTGGCTAACGGCAGAAAATAGCCAAATTCCAAGTTTGCCCAGAGGACCCGGCTGAATTCAGGATCGGTGGCCAGGGTTTCATGGAGGGCGGCGATCGCCGGGTGAAAACGGAGGTTACAGCCGACCATCGTTACCAGTTTTTTTTCTTTGACCAGGGCGGCCAGTTCCGCCACCCCGTCCAGCGAGATCGCCAGCGGTTTTTCGATGAAGAGATGGCAGCCGGCGGCGGCGCAAGCCCTGGCCGGCTCCAAATGCTGATTGCTGAAAGTGCAAATGAAAGCGGTCTCCGGCTTAACTTTCGCTAACGCCTCTTCAAGCGAGAGAAAGGTCCCCCGGGTCCCGTCGGCAACTTTTTTTAAATTAGCGGCGTTCAAGTCAACCGCGTAGACCTCGTGTCCCAGCGCGGCCAGATTCTCAATATGCCGGCCGCCGATCGAACCGGCGCCGACGACCAGAACTTTCATTTTTTATCCCCCTGAAGGGCTTTTTGTTCTTTGGCCGCCCGTTTCCGGTAAAAAGCGGTCAGAAAGTTCTTGAAGAGCAATTTGTCGATCGGTAATTTATAGAACATGAAACGGTTGCGCAATCCGGCGATCGCGATGAAAATTGTATTAATCAGCCGATCCCGCCGGCTATCAAGCTGATGGTTGCCGATCCGCGATTCGGACTCCATGTTGAGATAATAAGCGGCGCTTTCCGAGAATTTGCCGTTAACCTGCCAGGGGCGGACATATTCGGAAGCGGTATACATATCAATGATCGCCCGGCTGGTCCACTCCTTAAAATCTTTCGGTTCGGTCAGATACCCTTCTTTGAGCAGCTGCTGGGTCAATTCGCACTTCGGATACGGCCGGAAGGTCCCGACCCCGCAGGTAAAAAGCGGGTAGCGGCGTAATTTATTGATAAAAGCGACCGTCTGTTTAATATCGCTTAGCTTTTCTCCCGGGATCTCCAGAATAAACGACGAGCGCGGAATAATACCGTGCTCATCGCATTTTTTAACCGCATGCTCCGCCTGCTGGGGAGTGATCCCCTTTTTCATCAGCTTCAGAGTGTGGGGCGACCCCGATTCGATCCCTAGCGTCAGCTGGATCAGCCCTGATTCTCTGGCCAAAGCGAGCGTGTCATCGTTAAGCATCGTCTCGTTGAAATAATCGACCCGGCATTCCCCGTCCCAGGTGATATTCAGGCCAAGTTTAATGATCCCGGCGCAGATCGCCCGGACCCGGTCGCAATCGACGAAAAAATTATCATCGAGGATCTTCAGATGAGTAAGGCGGTATTTTTTAACGATCTGTTCGATCTCGGCCAAAACTTTAGCGGCGCTTTTTTTCCGGTAGCGCCGGTTGTCGGCCACAACGTTAATGCAAAAAGTGCAGCGCGACGGACAACCCCGACTGCTCTCGTAAGGAAGCCAGCGCATCGGCTGGGGAACGAATTCCGACAATTTATCGGTGAGATAGCTATTGATGAAAGTTTCGATATGTTCATCGAGGCTGTAATCGGGAAAAGGAAGCTTGTCCATATCGAGGATCTGTTTCGGGAAGATCTTCTGCTCGATCTTCCGCCCCTCTTTCAGGGCGGTCGCGATTTCCAGGATATGATCTTCCCCTTCCCCGGCGATCACGTAATCAACGTATTCGCACTTGGCCATCTGCTCCGGGAAAAGAGTGCAATGCCAGCCGCCGACGACGACCGGCGCCTTGGTCTGTTCTTTAATGAACTTAATGACTTCGTAAGCGTCGGGAGCTTCCGAGGTTAGGATCGCAACCGCCACCATGAGCGCCCCGTCTAATTCTTTTTTGATCGTGGCGAGGTGGTCTGTTTCAAAGGCGCAATTAATGATCTTGATCTCAAAGCCAGCCGCTTTTAGTTTGGAACCAAGCAGGATCAGGTTGAGCGGCGGGTAATTGTTATAATTATAGACGTTCTTGGGCCGGATCAGGACGACCTTATCTGCCATTGACGCACTCCTTTACCACCGCGATCACGGTTTCAACCTCCGCTTCGCTCATCTTTGGATAGAGAGGCAGGGTGATGGTGCTTTGATAATAAGCTTCAGCCCGAGGACAGAGCCCTTTTTGATAACCTAATTGCTGATAATACGGCTGCCAGTAGACCGGGATGTAATGGACATTGACACCAAGCCCTTTGGCGCGCAGGGCATCAAAGATCGCCCGCCGGTCTGCCTTGACCATGATCGGATAAATATGCCAGGCTGAATGGCAAACATCCTTTTCCTGAATGGTTGTCAATCCAGGCACACTTTTAAAAGCGGCCTGATAGCGGGCAACAATCTCCCGCCGTCGGGCAACAAATTGATCGAGTTTTTTCAATTGGCTGATCCCCAGCGCCGACTGAAAATCGGTCAGCCGGTAGTTAAAGCCGAGCGCCTGCATTTCGTAAACCCAGGGGCCAGGCTCTTTTTCGGTCAGAAGTTGCGGATCGCGGGTAATACCGTGGGTACGGAAAGCTTTTAGTTTCCGCGCGAACTCTTTATTGTTCGTCAAAACCATCCCCCCCTCGCCGGTAGTGATGTGTTTGACCGCGTGGAAGCTAAGGATTGTCATATCCGAATACTCGCCGGCGCCGATCTTTTTCCCCTGGTAATCGGCCCCCAGCGCGTGGCAAGCATCTTCGATCACCGTCAAATTCCGCTCTTTGGCCAGTTTAGAAATCGCCGCCATTTCACACGGCTGTCCGGCGTAATGGACAGGAAGAATGGCTTTGGTCTTGGCAGTCAATCGCTTGGCAAGGTCGGTTGGATCAAGATTAATGGTCTGGGGATCGATGTCGGCAAAGAGCGGCTTGGCGCCGCAGTAAAGGACCGCGTTGGCGGTCGCGACAAAAGTGATCGGGGAAGTGATCGCTTCATCCCCCGCCTTGAGTCCGGCGGCAAAACAAGCGCCGTGCAAAGCGGAAGTCCCGGAATTGTAAGCGATCGCGTATTTGGCCCCGCAGTAAGCGGCGGTTTTTGCCTCGAACTCGTCGACCAGCGGCCCCTGCGTCAGGTAAGCGGTTTTCAGCGCCTGGGCGACCGCCGCGATATCCTCGTCATCAACCCATTGCGTCGCGTATGGGATCATGGCTACTCCTTGATCATCGCTTGTAATTGTTTAATGGTCAGCCATTCTTTATTTTTATCGCTGCTGTAGCTGAAACCTTCCGGGACCGCTTTCCCCTGGGCGTGATTGGTCCGGCTCCACCATTGGAAAGCGGGCTGGATGACGTAGCAGTCGTTCAATTCCAGGGTTTGGCGGGCGTCGTCTTCCGAGATCATCACTTCATGCAGTTTTTCGCCCGGCCGGATCCCGACCACCTTGGTCTTGCAGTTGGGAGCGATCGCTTTGGCCAAGTCCATGATGTTCATGCTCGGGATCTTGGGGACAAAGAGCTCGCCGCCGTGCATCCGCTCAAAACTTTTAATGACAAAACGAACTCCCTGCTCCAGAGTGATCCAAAAACGGGTCATCCGCTCGTCAGTGATTGGCAGGAACCCCTCTTTGGCTTTTTCTTTAAAGAACGGCACAACACTTCCGCGGCTACCAACGACGTTACCGTATCGGACCACGGCAAAACGGGTATCGCGCGAACCGGCGTAAGAGTTCCCCGAAATAAAAAGTTTATCGGAACAAAGTTTGGTCGCGCCGTAGAGGTTGATCGGGTTGCAGGCTTTATCAGTGCTTAAGGCGACGATCCGTTTGACTCCCTTATCGATCGCCGCTTCAATAATGTTCATCGCCCCGTTAATGTTGGTTTTGATCGCTTCGGAAGGATTGTACTCCATCGCCGGGACCTGTTTAAGGGCGGCAGCGTGGACAACATAATCGACCCCGTCAAAAGCGCGCATCAACCGGTCCTTATCGCGGACATCGCCGATGAAAAACCGGACCGCGTTCCGGCCTTTCAGATATTGCTGCATTTCGAATTGCTTCAGCTCGTCCCGGCTGTAAACGATCAACCGCTCCGGCCGCGCTTCCTTGAGGACGATATCGATAAACCGCTTGCCGAAAGAGCCGGTCCCGCCGGTGATCAGAACGCTCTTCCCGTCAAATATATGTTTCCCTTTTTTTGCCATAAAGCCTCCCGTTTTATTCCAGTTCCTTTAAGACTTTTTTGTAAACTTTTTTTATTTTAGCAGGTAATTTGGGGTTCAACAATTGGAGGAGATGCTTGCCTAGAATACGATACTGTCCGCCGATCTTGGCCGCTTTGAGGACCCCTTTCCGGATCAGGCGGCGGAACGTCGAATCGGAGATCTTCAGGAGCGTGATCGCTTCCTGGGGAGTATAAACTTCGTTCTCTTGGATACCCATATAATATAGTATAGGAGGTTATTCAGGGGCTGTCAAGTCCTAGTCAGAACTAGTCAATACTAGTCTTTTGACCATTTTGGCAATTGCCAGAGAGGCAGTCAAGCCTGGAGATTCGATCCCAATCAGATTGATAAAACCGGAGTAGCCGTTAGCCGATTCTTCTTTTATAACAAAGTCGCGGAAACCGTCGTCCGGACCCTGCAATTTCGGACGGATCCCGGAAGTATCAGGGCTAAGCATCTCTTCCTTCAGCCAGGGTAAATAAGTCTTGGCCGCCTGATAAAATTCGGTCCGCTTAGCCGGGTCGACCTCATAGGTCAAATTCTCTCCGTAATGAGCATCGGGCCCCAGTCTGATCTGGCCGGTCAGGTCAAGGGTGGCATGGACCCCAAGCCCATACCCTTTCTTATGCGGTACCGGGTAAACCAGGTGATTTAGTTTCCCTTTGGCTCCGGGAATGGCGAAGTAATCCCCTTTACAGGGATAAAGCGTATATTGCAGTTTCTTAACATCGAAACCAGCCAATCTGGCGATCTGGTCCGCGCCAAGCCCGGCCGCGTTAATAACCCGTTCAGCCAGGATCTTTTCGCCATTCGAAGTTTCAATAACATAGCCGCCCGGCTGTTTGCTGATGGCGGTGACTTCGTGATTAAAAGCAAAAAGCGCCCCATTAGCCTGCGCTTGCTGATAATAATGTTTCATCAAACCGTGGGAATCGATGATCCCGGTCGTCGCCGACATAATGCCGGTCAGGGCAAAAACATTCGGCTCCAGCTTTTTCACTTCTATTTCAGTCAGCAGGCTGATCCCCGGCACGCCGATCGCCCGACAGTTCTGATAGATCTTGGCGATCTCTTTTTTTTCTTCTTCATTGGTGGAAATGATTACTTTGCCGCAATTACTGTATTTAATATTTTTTTCTTTGCAGAGAGCATAGAGCAAGGGATTGCCTTGAAGGCAGAGTTGGCTTTTTAAGGTGTTGGGCGGATAATAAATGCCGGCGTGAATAACTTCGCTGTTCCGGCTGCTCGTCTCCTGGCCGAAACTGTCGTGTTTTTCAAAAACAATCAGATCACCATCGCGTCCGGCGCTTAAAACCTCGGCAATGGCCAGACCAACAACGCCGGCGCCAATGATTGAAACGGCGACCCTTTCCAATTTATCCCTTTTTGCTTGGATAACCGGTAGTTTGCCAATATTCAAGAAAAAAAGCCAAAAATACCGAGCCAAAAACGCCAAAAACCAAACCAATTACAAAATTCAAGATGACCTTATTTTTTAACGGTTTATCAGGTATTTCGGCCGGATCAATTATCGAGAACGGGGCCAACTCTTTAGATTGATCGAGTTTCACCGCTTCATATTCTTTTCTCAACATTATATACGTCGCGTTTTGAATCTCATATTCCCTTTCCAGTCTTTTTAATTCAACCCCTTGCAAGGCCCCGGGATCGTTGGATATCAAAGTGAATTTTTTTATCGCGTTTTCGGCCCGCCGCAGCTCGCCCTCAATTCTGGGGAGTTGGCTTTCAATATATTCCCGTTTCTTTCTTGTTTCAGTGTAATTTATTTTTTTCCAGTATTGCTCGCCGGCCGCCACCGTGACATTGGCGATATCCGCCGCTAAAGCGGGATCTTTCGTTATGACTTTTATTTCCATCAAGTCCGAGCCGGAAATATCCATCATTGACATTAAAGAACCGACCAATTCTTGTTTTTTTACTTCCGGAGAATCCCAGCCTTTGATCTTTTTATCCAATTGAAGTTTATCAAAAACTATTTCCGCCACGCTCCGGCTGTTTAAAATCTTTGGGAATTCCGCCGCGCCGCTGCCGGCTTTAAAGCCCAACATGCTCGCCAGTTGCCCGGTAGCCGAAGAATTCGTGCCGGAACTCTCTTTTAACAAGACCGAGATCTTCGCTTCATAAACCTTATCTTTTGACAACGAAGGCAAACCAAAAAAAAGCATAGATCCAACGCTGATGATCAGGACAAGCGGCCATCTTTTAAGGACTACCGCCAAGTAATCACGAAGATTTATGTCTTCATCCATGTTATTCTCCTTTCTACTTAAGGAACGTACTATACAAAGCGACAAACGTTAAGATCATCGCGGAAAAACTTCCGAAATCAGTGAAATAAAAGAATTGCGCCGGAACATTAATAACGTCCCCCGGCTCGATTGCCATATCGTCTTTGAGGTTCCCGTTGAAGATGATCCCCGCCCCATTAACAGTAAATTTCTTATCTTTTCTGGTAATCGTGGAGGAACTCAAATTCGCCCGCTGCGTCGGGCCGCCGGCATAACTGATATAATCGGAAAAATTCCTGCCCGGAATATATTCGAAACGTCCCGCCCTGGCAACTTCCCCGTAAACCGAAACATACTTTTTTTCGCCGACGTACAAAGGCTTATCTTCCGAGCCGGTCAAATATATCTGAACCCGGCGCGGCTGAACAAGCCGAAAAGAAAAAAGATATTTCTCCTTATAAACGCTTTTTATTTTCTCATTGATCGTTTGTTTGGCATCCGGGATCGTCTTCCCCAAAAGTAATATTTCCCCGACTTTCGGGAAAAAGATCTTCCCGTCAGGGCCGATATTGAACCTATAATTAAGGGAGAGATCATTTTCGCCAACAATTAAGTTCGCCTCAACCCCATCTCCCGGCGCCAGCTTATAAACAGACTCGTCGATATTGTCGCCGACAAGATAGCCGTCGTCTAAGTTGGGGACAGCGTCTATTTGCGAAAAAACCGGCGAAACAAGGGAAAGAATCAGCCCAAAAACGATAAACCTTTTCATTTGCGGCCTCCCTCTCTCGAATAAGCTAATGAATTTTTATCCATAAGAAATCAACCTACAAACACTCCCATTTTGTAATTAAATGCGGAGAAATGTAGCAGGAAAGCTAAAAACAAAACTGCAGTTAATTATGGCATTTGCGTTTTAGTTTGTCAAATAACGCGCCTCCCAATGGATATTTGGCAACAACTAAAGAATGCTGTATAATTTAGCGGAGAAATGAATTTTCGATTGTGGTTCATCTTAGTTTTGTTTACATTAACAACTGCTTTTTCAGCTTTTGCCGAAGAGATCAACCTCCCCTTCCAAAAAAATCAGAATGTCACGGAAAGTCCGGTTATGATGATCGACTCACAGGCTAATTCGACTGTAATTTTAAAGATCAAGACCGGCCACCCGGAATTAGCCCGGCTGTACTGGGTCACCTCCTACGACCAGCGGTTCGATCAGCAAAAAAGCATCTGGTTCTCGGTCAAACCGGGAGAAAAGAGCTACTATTTTAACGTCGCCTCGCAAAATCCTGCCTGGATCGGCTGGATCAGGAAACTGCTCGTCGTCCCCGACGGTCAGGGAGACTTTACGGTGTTAAGCGGCACTGCCGGGCCGGGAAACCTCCTGACCACTATCGCTTCCGGCTGGCAGGAATTCTGGGGACCTAAAGGCCGGGCCCAGACCGGCTTTTCGATCAACGTCACCCACAGCAGTCCGATCTTCAACACTTCAATCAATGTTTACTGTTACTGGCTGATCGGCCTGGTCTTTGCCTGGGTCCTGATCGCGAACCTGATCAGGGTCAAGCCCCGGACATTATCGGACCTCGATCGGCCACTTCTCCGCGCGACCAAAGCGGCTTTCATCGCGATCCTGGCCGCCTGGATCATGTTGACCATTAATTCCGATTACAATTTCTCCAACCTCTTTAAGATCAACTATCAAAAGTATTACGGGAAGAACCTGGAACAAAAACACGCCGAAGCGTACGGGCAGGATTATTACGCTTTCTTAAAGTTTGCCGCGCAAAAACTGCCAAAATCGCCGGTTTATTTCGCTCTTTATTCATCGATCCCCTCATCAGATCTGGCCGCCCGGCTTTTCCTGGTGCCGCATATTTACGCCGGGGATACTTCGCAAAAACCGGACTACCTGCTAGTCTTTTTTCCGACTCCCGACCAACTCAAACAGCTCCAAGGACTGCCGGTCTTTGCCCGGCTCGACAACAATAAATTCATCGTCAAAGGGAAGAAATAATGGTAAATTTCAATCTAATTCTGACCATCCTGATCCCGTTCCTGCTCGGTTACAGCGTTGTCGCCCTGCTCTACAAAGAAAAGGTCCCTTTTCTGGAGCGGGCCGCCCTCGCCTGGGGCTTTGGGATCGGTCTTTTGGGGATCGAAATGTATCTCCTCTCGATCTTGGGGGTAAAATTAAACCTCCGCTCGGTCCTGTTCCCGACCGTCCTGCTGACCGGGCTCCTCCTGGCCTTCGTGATCGCCGGCAAGCGGACCGTCTTCGGCCTGAAAAGCCTCCCCTCTTTTATTAAAAGCCTGACCGCGCCGGCTAAAGTTTTGGATTGGCGCTTCTATCTGGAAAAGACCCTGGTCCTGATGATCGGCCTGACGATCGTTTACGTCTTTTTTGACGCCCTGGTCAAGCCAACAATCGAATTTGACGCCATGTGGCGCCAGGGAACGATCGCCAAGATCATCCTTGCCACCGGACAGGTCACCGAACAGGCCAGGACCGTCGCCGGTCCCCACCCTTACCTTAACCCGCTCGCCCAGGCCTGGATCTATATGGGACTGGGGTACTGGAACGACGCCCTGGGAAAAATCATTTTCCCGCTCTGTTTCACGTCTCTGCTCTTTATTTTCTACTTTCGTCTGCGAGCCCAAGCTTCACGGCTTAACGCTTTGATCTTTACTTTTCTGCTGACTTCGTTCCCCTTGATCATTCTGCACGCCGGCAACGCCTATTCCGACCTGATGCAGACCTTTTATTATTCGGCCGGGGCAATATATCTCCTCTCCTGGTTTAAAGATAACAAAGCCGCCTGGCTTTATTCGTCGGCTTTGTTTTTTGGGATCGGCAATTTCGTAAAACAATCGGGGATCCCGCTCTGGGGAGCGAGCGTGATTGTGTTGGTCCTTTATTTAATGTTCGAAAAGCCGAAGGAAACAAAAACCGCCCTGATCGGGTTCGCTCTTTCCCTGCTCATTTCCGCCCCCTGGTTCTTTTCTAAAAATAATTTTCTCTACAGTATGTTCACCAGCCTGACCGCCAGACTCGCTCCGGCCGCGACCCCCGGCACGCCATTGGCCGCAGGAACCGCGGCGGCGGCCGCTAATCCGGCGCTCGGCGATCTCTTTTATCATCTGGGGAGGAGAATGTTCACTTATGCTGACTGGCAAATCCTCTGGTTCATTTTTATCGTGGCGACGGTCCTCGGCGGCCGGCTCCTCTGGCAAAGCTATTTAAAATACGGCTGTCTACTGATCGTGATAAACCTGGCGATGATAACTTATTCTTTCAGCAATCCGGGGTCGTATCAATATTTAGTGGATGGAACGTTGGTCAACCGCTTAATGATGTATCAAGTCCCTTTTGTCCTCTTCTATTCCGCCTTGATTATAACGGCAATCCTGGCCGCGCCTGAACCAGCCGTTATTGCTGCGAAAAAATCTAAATAACTTCCCGCAGGACGCGCAGGATATTGGCCCGGTATTGCTCCAGGTTATGATCGCGGAGCGCTTTGGCTCTGGCCGCTTCGCCAAGCCGCCGGCTTTTTTCCTGATCGGTACAGGCCTCGATCATCTTGGCCGCCAGCTTTTGCCGATCGCCAGCCTGATATAAATAACCTGACTCACCATCGGTAATGACCTCCGCCTGACCGCCGTTGTCGGTCGTGATCACGACCTTGCCCGCCGCCATCGCTTCCAGGACGACCAGGGGCCCCGCTTCCGGTTCGATCGACGGCAGAACCAATGAGTCCAAGGCGGCATAGAAACGCGGCAGATCAGCAACAAAGCCCAGGAACTTGACCCTCCCGGTCAGCCCCAATTTTTCGATCAGCTTCTTTAAGGAATCAAAGTAAGCCTCTTCCGCCGCTCCGCCGAACATCACCCGCCCGACAATAAAAAAGACCGCGTCCGGAACGGCTTTCGCGACTTCGGCCGCCGCTTCAATATAGTCGGTCAGCCCCTTAAGCCGGGTGATCCGTCCAACGTAACCGAACATCGGCTGGCCGCTAGTCAACTGCCAATCGGCCTTGGCCAAAGCCTTGTCCTGGGGAACGGTATAGAGCGCCGTTTCGATCCCGTTATAAACGACCCGAACCTTGGGCTGCAAAGCTTTAAAAGGAGCGGCGGCGGCCAACGAATCGGCGATCAAACGAGCCGCGCCTAATTTTGCGGCCAGCAAAGCAGCTTTCAATTCCAAGCCACGAAAGATCGAATGCAATTGCCAAACGATCGGCCGGCGGCAAATTTTGGCGGCCAGGGTCCCCCAGAGAAAGGTCCGGGGAGCTTTGGCGTAAAGCAGGTCAATCTTTTCGCGCCGAATTATTTTAACGGCGGCAATCGCCAGAAAAATGGAATTATAAAAATAACTGATAAGATCAAAGATATTTTTCCGGCCAAGAGTCAGGGTCGCCATCGGCAAACAATAATATTTAACGCCGAGCTTGGTTAATTCTTTGGTTAATTCCCCTTCGGCCGGGATGATTACGGAGGGATTAAAGGTTGAACGGTCGAGACCTTTGAGCAGCTGCAAGAGCATCCTTTGGCCGCCGCCCAGGGAAGAGAATTGCTCGAGAAATAAAATATTTTTCATAAGAATAAGCCGACGGCCAGGATCGAACTGGCGACCTAGCGATTACAAATCGCTCGCTCTACCAACTGAGCTACGTCGGCAAAACAGACATTGTTTTCGTATTTTTCCGCCGGAATGACTCCTCGCTTCTGGTTGTTTTTTGAGCTTGAAAGCCTCAGGTTTATTGTGGCAGTATTTTCAAACAATTCAAGTGGAATAAAATACATCTTTTCGTTTTCCGGATTGTACGCCGCAATAAGATCAATTTCTTTCTTGCTGTATTTTACTGCTTTCCAATTATTCGCACTTCTTAAAGGAACAGTTAAGCAACCTCTTCTGGGTGAAACAAATTTTACTTGGATTCTAAGAAATGAATTGTCCTTTTCAGCGACTAAGTCATAACGATGGTTTTCACCCCATGGAACCAAAACATTAAAACCTCTTTCAACAAGAAAAGCGGCGACTTTAATCTCAGCCAAATTGCCTTTGTCCTTAGTTATTCCCATATGATGTTTAGCCGACGGCCAGGATCGAACTGGCGACCTGCGCATTACGAATGCGCCGCTCTACCAACTGAGCTACGTCGGCAGCATTTGAGCCAGGCTTGATCTACCAGCGACTCATTAAGAGCCTGGCGTTGTCATTGTGCGGGACGACCCGTTTGGTATCAACATCAACCATCCAGTCGAACGACTCGGCCCCGCCGCCTCCCTGCTCGCAGAGGTAACTGACCAAAAACTTTTCACCTTGCCGCTTGATCTTCCAGCCCCGTTCGGCGATCGGGGTTCCGATCGATTTGGTCAGGCTGATCACCGATTTGATGGCCGATTCGATCTTCGTTCCCTTGCTGGTCCGCTCACCCTTGACCAGACGGAGCGAATCTTCCGCGACCAGAGAAGAGACCGAGTTTTTCGCCTTAACGTCGTCATCGCTTCTTAAGACCGTCAGATCGACCCCCTTGATCTTCAAAGCGGCCAAGAGCTGGGAATTCTGCGGATCGTAACGCAGTCCTTCGCGCCAGGCATCTTTGGCTTCGCGATCCAAACCGAGTTTGAGCAGGCTCTCTCCCAGGTCGACCCAGGCTTTGGCCGAATTGGGATCGAGGGCCAGAGCGTCACGGTAAGCGGCGACCGCTTCGTGGTATTTCTTCTCGCGATAGCGGGTATTGGCCAGCGCCAAATAACGTTTCGCCAGGGCATTCGCGACGACCCGGCAATCGATATCGCGCGGACTAAGCTGCAGCGATTGCTTAACGGCATCGGATGCCGAAGCAAGGTCGCCAGACGCCATATAGCTCTTGGCCAGCCAGACATAGCCTTTGACCAGCTGCGGATTGATAGTGACCGCGTCGCGATAGTATTTCGCGGCGGAAGCGTACTTCCGCGCCTGATAGGCGCGGTACCCCATGTAGAAATAATCTTCGGTCGGCTCTTTTACGTACGTGGCCGAAACCCACCCTTCTCGTCCATCGTCAAACATGACCTTATACCAGGGAACTTTGGAGATCCCGATCAGGATCGAACCGGTCTGCAGCTGGCGGGTCGAGGTGCCGGAAAGCGCGGTGCAGGTTGCGGTCACGGTCAACGGCCAACCGGAAGTCTTCACTTTTTCGCCGGTGGTCACGAACGACACGTTGCGCGGCAGCCACCCCTGTTTCTCAATGAAAAATTCAACCGTTCTTTGGATCGCCCCGCCGTTTTTACCAATGACTTTATAGCGAACGACATGAACTCCGACGGTCGCGGTGTCCGGCAAGGCATAAGTGGTGCTCCAGGACATATTGTCGTTGGTCGAAAGCGGGATCGGGTTGGCTGAAAAATCAAAGCTGGCCGAAACTTCTTTGACGCGGGAGGCGGTCCGGATGCCAAGGGAGATGACTTTTTCGCCTTTAACTGTTTTAGGATAAACGATCGCTTCGATCCAAACCAGGGAAAGACCTTCGCCCGGCTCGGTCGGTCCGGCTTTAAGACTGATATTTTCCCGGTCGCCTGAAACTTCGCCAAAAGCGGCTCCGATCGCGAGAACGCAGATAAGAAGCACCAGCCAGGCTTTTTTCATTCAAGCACCCCCCTTATTAATCGAAGTTAATTTATTCATCTTTTTTAATAGGTCAGCAGAATGTTGTCGATCCGCGCCTCAATCTCCCCCTTGGGCTGATTGGTCAGCATGATCATCTGGATCTTCAGCAGTCCGCCCGACCCGTCCAACTGGTTTGGGTTCCAGAGGCCGTCGCCGGCGCCGGAATTATCCAAACGGAAAGCGGAGAAGGGGATCGAGACTCTCGTAAACCCTTTCCCCAGGACCGGAACTTCGGCGACCCATTTATCGTCTTTCATCGGAATCCAATCCTTGGCCGAATCCTGTTCCAGAACATAGTTGCCGTTATCATCATCAAACAATTCGATCTTGATCTTTCCTTCACCGGTCAGGCCGTAAACATCGACCTGCAGCCGGGTAAAAGTGGTCGCATCGACGTTAAGATCGATCCCGATGCCGCCGACGTAGTAATTGGTCGAATTACCCTTAAGGTCCAGCGAATAATCGCCGCACGATTCGGTGATGGTGTCCTTGACTTCCGAGGTCCCGTTTTCCACCACCCGGGTTGCCATGCCGCCAAATTTATACCACTTATCAAACTTACCTGTTTCAAAATTGTCGATCATGTAGAACGACAATTCCGCTTCCGCCACCGCCATTAATCCAATAAGAAAAAAAACGAGACCGATGAAACGAAAACCTTGTTTTATCATTGCCCTTTTTTTGAAACTCTTGGTTTTCGGTCCTCCTTTTTCGTGACTTTAAAACGCTTGCTGCTGGCGCTTATTAATTTAACCGATGCTCGGGAGCGCAGCTGAGCATTCTCATTCTTGTGTTTGTCGATCTCCCGCGACAGAAGATCATGGCTCCGGCGGAGCGTTTCCTCCGATCGTTTTATTTCTTCGGCCGCCTGAAGCTGGCATTGCAGCTCTTGATTCCGCCAGATCAAGCGTTCCTTGTCCCGTTTGAGCTCATTGACCAGAAAAATAAGTTTTTCGATCTCTTCATTGTTCTCGATCTCTTCAAGGGCCGGAGCGCAATCGATCAGCTGATTGGCGATCCGGCCGCGCCGATAAAGATGGAAACCTTTGACGGCCGAGAAAGTCGCCGCCGCGATCGCCGCTATTGAAGCTGCCAGGTACATCGAGTTCCAGAGCGAGTAGCTCGGACCAGCTGACAAAACTTCTGCTAGTGCCATTGCCATCAATATCGCCTCTCTTTCGGAGTTATGGAAAAATGCCGCAGGGCGGAATTGAACCGCCGACGCACGCCTTTTCAGGGCGTCGCTCTACCATCTGAGCTACCGCGGCGCAAATGACCGGCCTGGGACTCGAACCCAGCACCACTTGCTTAAAAGGCAAGTGCTCTACCTGATGAGCTAGCCGGTCAAACCTTATCCCAATTTTATCTTATCGCGTCACTATTGTAAAGATTTTTTTCGGCCCGCTCCCGCCCCGGTTCAGCTCTTTTTCTGATACCATTGCTGGTAGAACTTTTTAAACTCCAGCTGTTTGTCCCTGATCTTTTTCCACCATTTGCGGTTCTCGCGATACCAGTCGATAGTCTCTTTGAGGCCGGATTCAAACGGTTTGGCCGGCCGCCAGCCGAGCCGCCTGATCTTCCCGCAATCGACCGAATAGCGTCGATCATGGCCGGGACGATCCTTGACCGGCTCGACCCATTTTTTAGGGTCGAGATCGAGGGCTTCGAGGATCAGCCCGGTAATTTCCAGGTTTTGCCGTTCGTTCCCCCCGCCGATATTATAGATCTCGCCGCTCTTTCCTTTTTGGAGGACCAGAGCGATAGCCGCGCAATTATCTTCGACATGAAGCCAGTCGCGGACATTCTTGCCGTCGCCGTAAAGGGGGACCTTCTTTTTTTCCAGGAGGTTGGTGATAAAGAGCGGGATCAGTTTTTCCGGGTACTGGTAAGGCCCGTAATTATTCGACGACCGGGTGATCAGAGCCGGGATCTCGTAGGTCCGGCAATACGATCGGACCAAAAGATCCCCCCCCGCTTTGGAAGCGGCGTAAGGAGAATTCGGCTGCAGCGGCGACGCCTCATTGAAGGACCCGCGATCGCGGCTGCCGTAAACCTCATCGGTCGAGATATGAAGGTAGCGGGCGATTTTATGTTTGCGGACCGCTTCCAGCAGGACCATTGTGCCGTAAACGTCGGTCTGGATAAAAGCCCCGGGATCGACGATCGAGCGGTCAACGTGGGTCTCGGCGGCAAAATTGACGATCACGCCGCCAGGCCCAAGCTTCGCTACCGCCTTATCAACCGCAACCGGATCGCAAATATCCCCTTTCACGAAGGTATACCGCGGATCGCGGTCCAGATCGCATAAATTTTCAAGATTGCCGGCATAGGTCAGTTTATCGAAATTAACGACCTCGACCTCGGAATAGTTGGCCAAAATATAGCGGATAAAATTACTGCCGATAAAACCGGCTCCGCCGGTAACTAAGAGGCGCATCCTACCCCTTCTCCGCCAGCTGGGAGGCCCGCTCGAGCGATTCAAAGGTCCCGGCGTCGCTCCACCAGCCGCTAAGAAGATCGAAGGTCAGATTTTTCCGGGCGGCATAGGCCCGGTTAACGTCGCTAATCTCCAGTTCCCCCCGGCCGGAAGGTTTCAATCTTTTGATAATAGTAAAAACTTCATGATCGTAAAAATAGATCCCGGTCACGGCGTAATTGCTTTTCGGCCGCTTTGGTTTTTCTTCGATCGAAACGATTTTCCCGCCGCGCAGTTCGGCCACGCCGAAGCGGTGCGGATCGGTGACCTCTTTGATCAGGATCTTGGCCCCCCGTCTTTGCTTGGCGTAATTTTCGACGAACGGTTTGAGCTTATCCTGAAAAATATTGTCCCCCAGAATAACGACCATCCGTTCTTGGCCGACAAAAGATTCCGCCAGCCCCAACGCCTGGGCGATCCCCCCCGCCTCGTCCTGAACCTTGTAGGTAAAACGGCAGCCAAAATCTTTGCCGCTTCCCAGTAAATTGACGATATCACCCATGTGCTCAACCCCGGTCACAATTAAAATCTCATCAATTCCCGCTTCAACAAGCTGCTTAATTGGATAATAAATCATCGGCCGGCGGCCGACCGGCAGGAGATGTTTATTGGTAACCTTGGTCAGCGGATAAAGACGCGAACCGGTCCCCCCCGCCAGGATCACCCCTTTGATCTTTGGCTTCATGCTTTCACCCCGAGGACTTTTTTTTGGACCGCGATCAGTTGATGGATCGCTTTACCGCCCTGGTCGACCAGTTTATCGAGGGTCGCTTTGGAGAACGGCTCTTTTTCCGCCGTCCCCTGGATCTCCACCAGGCGCCCCGATTCGGTCATGACCAGGTTCATGTCGAGCTCGGCTGCAGAATCCTCATCATAGGCCAGGTCGACCAGACAATCTTTCTCGATCACCCCGACGCTGACCGCCGCGACGAATTCTTTGATCGGATCGCCGTCGATCTTTTTATCATGGCGCAATTTGGCGATCGCTTCGCATAAGGCGACAAAACAGCCGGTGATCGCCGCGGTTCTGGTCCCGCCGTCGGCCTGAATAACGTCGGCGTCTATAAGAATTGTCCGTTCGCCGAGTTTTTTCAGGTCAACGACCGCCCGAAGGGCCCGGCCGATCAGGCGCTGGATCTCGTGGGTCCGGCCTTTGACCCGGCCGTTGCTTTCCCGCTGGTAGCGGTCGTTGGTCGCGCCGGGAAGCATTCCGTATTCGGCGGTGATCCAACCGGAACCGGTCCCCCGTTTATGTTCGGGAACTTTTTCCTGGATGGAAGCGGTGCAAATGACTTTGGTACTCCCCATTTCGATCAGGGCGGAGCCGGCAGGGTGTTTCAGATATTTCCTGGTGATCCTGACCGGGCGAAGCTGGTTATCGGTCCGGTTATCGGCTCGCTTCACTTTTCTTCCTTTACTTGAGTGGTTTTCGCCAGTTGTTCGCGGCCCGCTTTGATCGTCCGCAGAACTCGCACCGAAGTCGCTTCCAGGTTGGCCAGGACTTCGTCGGCATATTTATCGGCGCCGCCCCGGATCTCCTTGGCCAGCTGGTAGGCCTGTTCGATTATTTCCTGGGTCTTACCTTCAAAGGCCCCTTTTCTTTCCGGTTCGCTCGCGCCGGCGGGAGCGGCGGCCGCGGCTTCCGGCCCGGCGTCGTTGCGGACGAGCGCCTTTTTGGCGAAGTCATGACCGCCCTGGGTCACCAACCGAATCTTATCGATGATCGACAGGACCTTGGCTTCGTCAACAATGACCTTTTTGGAAAAAGGGATCTTGGTGCTGTCGAGAATGACCGATTCTAAAGTATCCAGTAACCCTAATATTTCCATGATTTTAACGCGCTCCTTTTTTTAGCTTTTGCAGGCGCTTCCCGACCGGGCCGGGGACCAAGCTGGAAACGTCGCCGCCTAAACGGGCGATCTGCTTCACGAAACTGGAACTTAAGTACGAATAGCGGTAATCCGTCATCAGAAAAACGGTCTCAATTTCCGGCGCCATCCGGCGGTTGGTCAGCGCCATCTGGAATTCATAATCGAAATCGGAAACGGCGCGCAGGCCACGCACGACCGCCCCGGCTTTTTTTCGCCGGACGTAATCGACCAGCAAGCCGTCAAAACTGTCGATCTCGACGTTATCGCAGTGAAAGGAAGAAGATTTGAGCATTTCGAAGCGATCTTTAAGGGAAAAAAAGGATTTTTTTTCCGGGTTCCGGATAATAGCGACAATGACCTTATCAAAGAGCTTGGCCGCCCTCTCGATAACATCCAGGTGGCCGTTGGTGATCGGGTCAAAGCTTCCCGGGTAGACTGCTATATTCATTTTTAATCCTGTAAAAGTTCAAAATTGTTTCGCCGTAACCGGCTTCTCGGTACAACTCGATTTTACCATAGACCGGATCCAATTGATGCTGTTTGCGGTGTTCCGCGATCAAGATCCCCGTCGGTTTCAGAAGTTCCGACTCGGCGATCTTTTCCATGACTTTGACCAGTAACGGACTGTCATATGGAGCGCCGATAAAGATCAGGTCGAATTTTTCGCCTTTTCCCGCCAGTAAGCCGATCGCCCGGAGAACGTCGGCCTGAAAAACTTCGGCTTGCTCGCTAAATCCGGTCAGGGCCAGGTTTTCCCGGATCAATTCGACCGCGTTCCGGTTGAGCTCAACGAACACCGCCCGATCAGCCCCGCGAGATAAAGCTTCGATGCCGACCGCACCGGTCCCGGCAAATAAGTCGAGAAATTCGCTCTCGACCGCTTTGACCGAGAGAATATTGAACAACGCCCCCCTGACCCGGTCAGTTAAAGGCCGAGTGTTCGATCCCTTTGGGGTCTTCAGCTGACGCCCCTTGGCTAGCCCAGCGATTACGCGCACTTTCAATGTCCTTTTCTATCAAGGCCTGGGCTCCGGCCCGGGCTTGCTGGATGATTTTTTCGTCCCTCATTATATCAGCAACCCTAAACGTTGGCAAACCGGACTGTCTGACGCCAAAAAAGTCGCCCGGCCCGCGCAATTGGAGGTCAGCTTCGGCAATTTTAAAGCCATCAGTCGTCTCCACCATCGCTTTGATCCGAGCTTTGGCTTCCGGCGTTTTGGGATCGCCGACCAGGAAGCAAAAAGACTGCTCGCTCCCCCGCCCAATCCGTCCCCGGAGCTGATGGAGCTGGGAAAGGCCGAAGCGCTGGGCGTGTTCGACGACCATGACCGTCGCGTTGGGGATATCGATCCCAACTTCGATCACCGTCGTCGAGACCAGGATATCAAGTTCCTTGTTCTTAAAACTCTCCATGATCTTGTCTTTCTCGGCACTTTTCATTTTACCGTGCAATAGCCCGACCCGAAGTTCGGGAAAGATCTCTTTCTGAAGATGTTCGGCTTCTAAAGTCGCCGCTTTCAGGTCAAGCGCCTCCGATTCCTCGACCAGCGGACAAACAAAAAAAACCTGCCGTTCTTCTTTGACTTTGGTCCTGATGAAGCCATAACAATCCTGCCGCCGTCCTTCGGTGACAAAAAATGTTTTGATCGGGACCCGGCCGGGGGGTAAAGCATCGATGATCGTCCGGTCCAAGTCGCCGTATAACGTTAAAGCCAGGGAGCGCGGGATCGGGGTCGCGGTCATCACCAGGATATGAGGGGCCTTACCTTTATTGATCAGGCTGGCCCGCTGGTGAACGCCGAAGCGGTGTTGTTCGTCGATGACTGCCAGCCCTAATTTATTGAAAGTGATCTTTCCTTCCAGCAAAGCATGGGTCCCGATCAACAGATCGGCGGTCAGTTTAGCCTCTTTTTTACGCCGTCCGGCGGTCGAACCGGTCACCAGGTCGAGCGTGATCTTAAACGGCTCGAAAAGCTGTTGGAGTTTGGTGAAATGCTGTTGGGCGAGGATCTCGGTCGGGGCTAAAATCACCGCCTGATAGCCGTTCTTGATCGCGGCATAGGCGGCAAACGCGGCAATGATCGTCTTACCGGAACCGACATCTCCCTGGAGCAAGCGGTTCATCGGCCGTCCGGTTTGAAAGTCCTGGAAAATATCGGCCATCGCCCCCTCTTGCGCGGCGGTCAGTTTGAAAGGGAGAGCGGCTAAAAACGCCTTCTTCATTTTCTCATCGATCGTTAAAAGATTACCGGCCAGCTCTTCCTTATATTTCTTCCGGTTAAGGAGCAAACCGAGCTGAAAAACAAAGAGTTCTTTGTAGGCCAGATAGTTGCGGGCTTTTTCCACTTCCAGCATTTCTTCCGGGGTATGGAGGATCGCCAGTGAGCGGCGTTCTTTCTCGTCCTCGATCAGAGGAAGATACGTTTCCAGCGCGGTTTTGACAACCGCCCTGACTTTCTTGGGGTATAAACCTTCCGTTAACGGATAAATGGAAACGATCTTGGTCGGATCGCCATCGTCGATCTCAAAATCTTTGGGGAGGATCTGCAGCCGCCCGTCGTAATCGGAATACTCGATCTTGCCGGAAATGATCAGTTGCATCCCCAGGCGGAACGATTTTAGTAAAAATGGCTGGTTAAACCAAACCGCCTGGATCCGTCCGGTCTGGTCGCCGATCGTTGCTTTCAAGATCGAAAAGCGATTCCGGGTAACCTGCGGCTCGACCCGGAGGAGTTCCCCCCTGATTACTTCGTTGTCGGCCGGATGAAGCTGGTTGATCGGCTTGATGGAGCGGCGGTCTTCGTAACTGCGTGGAATGAAGTATAAAAGGTCCAAAACCGTATAAACCCCGACTTTAGCGAAAATCTTGGCGAGCTTGGGCCCGACCCCTTTAACGTATTGGACCGGTGTTTGCAGGTTTGACATTTCTCGGCCTTTATTATATACTATTTAATCATGAGTCTTAAGTGTTATTCTTGCGGCAAAAAACCAGTTACCGGCATGACCGTGTCGCATTCCATGCGCCACAGCAAACGCCTTTTTAAACCCAACCTGCAAATGGTCAATATCCTGGTCAAGGGAAAGAAAAAGAAGGAATACGTTTGCACCAAGTGCCTAAAGGCCAACAAGGTCCTTAAGTCGTCTCGCGCTTCTTAAACCTCTGGGTCGCGATCTCGTCCATGAACTTCATATCTAAATCCCGCATTACCTTATTATAATCATCCAGCTTGTGTTCGCGGTGTGTCTCCATGATCTTCTTGTTTTTCATCGCTTCGACCAGGTGGGCCCGCTGTTCTTCCAGCTGTTTGCTGGAGTCTAAAACCTTCTCGATCTGCTGGTCCAGGTCCCCCTTGAGGACTTCAAGATGGGCTTTCCGCCGCAAGACCTTGTCAAAATCGGAGATCGGCCCCTTCTTGAAGACATTGCGCAGTTCCGCTTCTTTCCCCAGCTTTTCTTCTTTGATCTGCTCTTCTTTTTGTTTTTCGGTGAGGTATTCCTGCTGTTTTTCGGCGAATTTTTCCTGTTCCTTTTTTTCGCGGATCCCCCTGACCTTCAGGACCGAATCAAGATCATATTTAAATTTTTTGCCTGGTTTTGGCGCTGCCATTATTCTGCCCTTTCTATCGGAAAATACTAATTAATCGGTTAACCGTGTCTTCGTAGGAAATCTTTTCAAAGGTCCCCTGCTTCAGGAATTCATTGACCTGGTCGATCTTGCTTAACGCGAAATCGATCTTCGGGTTGCTCCCTTTAACGTAGGCCCCAATGTTGATCAGATCTTCCGCCTCGGAATAACGGGCCAGGACCTCGCGGAGCTTGGCCGCCGCTTTCTTTTGTTCGTCGCCAGTAATGCTGGTCATCAAACGGGAAATACTGTGCGGCACGTCGATCGCCGGATAGTGGTTCCTGGCCGCCAGGTCGCGCGATAAAATAATGTGGCCATCGAGGATCGAACGGGCATGGTCGGAGATCGGTTCGTTAAAGTCATCCCCTTCGACCAGGATGGTGTAAAAAGCGGTAATTGAGGCGACTTCTGAAGTCCCGGAGCGTTCCATCAACCGAGGCATTAAGGAAAAGACCGACGGGGTATAACCCTTGGTCGTCGGCGGCTCCCCCGCCGCTAACCCGATATCCCGCTGGGCCATGGCGAACCTGGTGACCGAATCCATCATCAAAATAACGTGTTTCCCTCTATCCCGGAAGTATTCGGCGATCGCGGTCGAGACAAAAGCCGATTTAAGACGAATGAGCGGCGGCTGGTCGGAGGTCGCCACGATCACCACCGATTTTTTCAACCCCTCTTCGCCCAACGATTCTTCAATAAAATCCCGGACTTCGCGGCCGCGCTCGCCAACCAGGGAAATAATGTTGATATCCGCCGCGGCGTTCCGGGCGATCATCCCCATGGTAGTCGATTTGCCGACCCCGGAACCGGCGAAGATCCCAATACGCTGGCCGCGGCCGACGGTCAACAAGCCATCGATCGCCCGAACCCCGAGGCGCATGACTTCGGTCACCCGGGGACGTTTTACCGGATCGGGAGGATCGGCATCAAGGGGACACTCTTTATCCCAATCGATCGGCCCTTTGCCGTCGATCGGTTCGCCCAGACCATTTAAGACGCGGCCCAGGATCGCGGGGCCGACCTTGACCATCAGCGGTTTACCGGCGGCGGTCACCTGCATTCCGGGAGCAATCCCGGCGGTCGAACCGAGCGGCATCAGCAAGACCCGCCCTTCACGGAAACCGACCACTTCGGCGTAGGCTTCGCGGTTCTCTTTTTCCATCCGAATAGTGCAGAGGTCGCCGACGGAAACACCGCCGACCTGCGCTTCGATGATCAAACCAACAAGTTGGACGACCTTGCCGATAACTTTGACCAGGTCGGCATGCTCGATGGCTTTATGGTACTTTTCGTAATCAATATCAGGCATAATTAAGCCTCTTCAGCGGCAACTTTATGGAGTGCTTCTTCGATTGATTTTATTTTGGTGGAGATGCGGGCATCAACGAAGCCCAGGTTGGTCTCAATGATGCAGCCGCCGGGTTCGATGTTGGAGTCTTCGATGATCGACAGGCTCTTCACGCCGTCCAACATCCCGGCCAGGCGGTCTTTGTAGCGCTTCAGGTATTCGGCATCGTCCCGGCTGACCCGAACAATGATCTGCTCCCGGTCCGAGACCCGGCCGATCGCTTCGGTCACGATGTTAAGGCAGACGTCCCGGTGCAGAGAAACTTCGGAACGGATGATCTGTTCCGCGACCCGCAGAGACAAGCGGAGGATCTCCCCTTCGGCGTCCTTAATAATCGTTTTGCGTTCTTTGACCGCTTCGTTGACCGTCGCTAACGCTTCCTGGATCTTTTCGGCCGCTTCCTCGTTCCCCTCCTGCTTCCCTTCTTCCACCGCCTGAGCCCGGATCCGGTCGGCTTCGGCTACCGCCTGGTCGACGATCTTTTGGGCTTCCGAACGGGCTTTGTCAAGATTATCGCTGGGGAAACGGACCACGGCGGAGGGAGACGGGACCGGCGGCGGAGACGGCGGCAGTTCGCGGCGCGGCGCTTGAACGACCGGCGCGATCCGCTCGATTACGACCGTCCCTTTTTCTTCCAGGCGATCACGCTTGATCAATCCCATGGTTTAAAAAACTTTTCCCGCGAAAACCTGCTGCAGCCGCTCTTCAACTTTGGCCCGGAGCGGCGTCGGTTTCAGGTTCCGCGCCAATTCCTCGATCATCAAACGTTCGCGGGGCAAGGCGGACAGGATCTGGCCTTTGTCCTCGTCCGGCAGCATCGACACGAGAAAAGAAAGCGTTTGCGGCCGTTCGTACATTAAGAAACTTAAATTTCTTTTTGTCATCGTTTGGTAGCTCGGCTGGGACATAGGACTAAGCTGGGCCCGCGGGGCCGGCGCTGCAGGGAGGGCCAAAAAACCCTGGTAATCGGCCAGAACTTCCTGGAGCGCTTCGGGTGATGGCGTCGGCAAATGGTTGATCCCGGCGGCGATCAGGTCGGCCAGTTCATCCGGCAAATAGCGGAGCACCCGGGAGGAAACATCCGCTCCCAGGATCGACAAAAAGATCGTCGCTTTTTCTCGACCGGTTAACGTCATATTATTCACTTAGCCACTTTTTTAATAGGTCGGCGACTTTTTCCGGGTTCTGCTCCACCGCGTTCCTGACCCGCTCCACTCCCGATTGGGCCGGCGGAGCGGTCGCGGTCGGTAGCGGCGCCGCGACGTTGGTTTCACGCGGCAACGGCTGGCGACTTTTCCGGCCGCTGACGAGCGACCAGAGCCAGAGCAGGGCCAACGACCCAACTACCCCGACTGTCCCCCACAAAACGTAGCGGCGGAAGGCCGCGGAATAGCCGGTCGTTTTCTTGGCGATCTTCTTGGCCTTTTCCGGCAAAGGAGTCGCCAGATGGAAGGGGACTTTCTGCAGGATAAGAATATCCCCCCGCTTCTTGTTATGGCCAACGGCGGCGGCAACGGTGGTAAAGGTCGCCTGTTTCAATTTCGCGGTCAGATCGATCCGGTTGTCGATCAGGATCACCGTGTTAAGTTTTTTAATCTTGATGTCTTTGAGCTTGATCTCGTCCTCTTTCATCGGCTTGATCGACACGCTGACCTTGACGATCGAACTATTGGGGGGATAAAAGCGGTTCAAGAGCTCCTGCGCTTTACCGGAAAGCTCCCGTTCAAGGTCCCTGACCGCCGTAGTTTTAAGGACGATCCGATCGGCGGTCGGTTCGGATTGAACCTCGGTCTTTTCAACTTTCAATGAAGTCGGTTGCGCGGCTTTGGTCGGCGCTACCGGGACCGCCGCTTTGGAAACTTCTTTGACCTTGGTTTCCGGCTTAACGGCGGCCGACGCGGCCGCTTCCTTGGTCAGGACGATTTCAGCCGGAGTTTCGACGATCTGGGGAAGCATTTTGGCGGGCGGCGGCGGCGGGATCTCCCCTTCATTGAGACCGGTAACCGGCAGGCCGGCCTGCTTAGAGAGGATCTTGCCGGAATCGTCGATCACGGTCACATTTTCCGGTTGAAGGTTTTCGACGCTGCTCGCCACCAGGTGGACTATCCCGTTGACTTTGGAGGGGGTCAGTTCAAAGCCCGGGCGCAAACGCAGTAAAACCGAAGCGGTGACCGGCGCCACCGAAACGGCAAAAAGCTTGGTTTCCGGGATCACGACCTGGACCCGGACATCGTCGATCCCTTCGATCCGGCGGATAGTGCGGGCCAGCTCCCCCGAGATCGCGCGGACCAATTGGATCCGGCGGTCAAAATCGGTCGCCCCCATCTTGGTCTCGTCAAATATTTCCCAGCCGACCGAACCGCCGATCGGCAGGTTCTTTTCGGCCAAGCCGAGCCTGGCTTCATCGACTTTTTCCTTGGGGACGGCGATCGCCTTCCCCTCTTCGCGGATGGTATAGGGGATCTTCAGCTCCTTAAGGCGGGCGATAACGTTGGCGGCATCTTTCAGATCAAGGTTGGAATAGATGACCGAATAGCTCGGGTTGCGGTTGAAATCACTGCTGGCACAGCCGCGAATGAACAGGAAGATGGCGGAAAAAATAACGACCAGGACCACTCCGCCGACCAAGAGCATCCTTCGCAAATCAAAACCAGCCGGTGCTTCTGCCATCTATTTATTCCTTTCTGCGATCTTTTAGATCTGCATTTGGGTGATTTCTTTGAACGTATTGACCGCGCCATTGATCGTTGTGACCGCCATCTGGACCATCACGCTCATTTTCGACTGGGCCACCATCACGTCGTGCAATTCAACTTCGCCGCGGGAGTAGCGCTCGATCATCTGGTTGGCGTGAAATTCGGACTTACTGACGCCGTTCAGCGCTTCGATCGTTTTATTGAGAACATCATCGAACATGTTCGACGAAAGGGGCTTGTCGCCGGTCAAAGCGGCCGCGGCGGAGCCGAGCGGCGCCGGCGAAGTCGTTGACGGGGCCTGCGCGATCAGGTCATCTCCCAGCAGTTGGGCTAAACGAAGATCGGCATTGACCGGATTAATGGCCATGGTTCCCCCTCCTTATTGGATCGTCAGCGCGTCCTGCATCATTTTTTTGGTCGCGTTGAAGGCGGTAATGTTCGCCTCGTAATATTTCGACGCTTCGATCATGTTGGCATACTCGGCCGACATTTTAACGTTCGGCATCAGGACATATCCTTGTTCGTCGGCGTCGGGATGGCCCGGATTGTAAACTTTATCGAACGGCGCTTTATCCTCAACAACTTCCACCTGAACGCCGCCGCCGATCGCCAGGCGGTTCTCCGCCTGACTAAGAGTTTGAGCAAACGACATCGGCTTTTCCGAATAAACGGCGACTTTCCGGCGGTACGGCTCGCCGAAAACCGTTCGAGTGGTGCTGGCGTTGGCCAGGTTCGAGGCGATCAGCTCCTGGGTCCGCCGCTGGGCGTCCAGCCCGTCAACGCTAATGGCCATCGCCTGATTAAGTCCCATCTATTACCTCCTGCCCTGCGAAGCAATCGTCTTCAGGATATTGAGTTTGGACGTCATCAGTTTCACGTAAGAAGAATATTCCACCGAATTTTTGGTCAGAGCGGCCAGTTCGTCTTCCAGCACGACCTCTTTTTTATCCTGCCGCTTCACCGCTTTCATCAGCTGTTCGTCAAACTCAAGCGCTTCAAAGCCCGGCGTCTTGGCGTTGGCGACGTTCTGGGTGATGACCGCCTGGCGTTTGGTCGCGATCGCCATCGAACGCTCCATCTGGCCGAAAGTCGGGTCAAATACTTCCATTATTTCAACCTCTTTTTCAGGGCGGCGATCGCTTTGCTCAACACCCGACAAACCTTCGGCCGGGAAAGGTCAAGCTTCTCGGCGATGGTTTTCTGGTTGATCCCTTTATGAAAGAACAATTCCAGGACCTGGCGCTGCTGCGCCGGCAAATTGCCGATCTCAAAACGGATCCGTTCCTTAAGCTCCGCGAAGTCCGCGTCGGAAGCCGGGGTCCCTTCGCTCGGCGCGAAGACTTCCGTCCCGGTTGTCTGCATGTCTTCAATCGACAAAAGATACATTAAAGCGGAGGCGGAAACGATCTTTTTGATCCGCTTGATCGCCTGCTTGAATTCATCTTCCGAAAGCTCTTTTTTTTCTAAAAGTTTTTCTTCCTCATCATCATTTTTTTTGTTCTTGCGGTCGACAACGGAGCTGACCCCTTTCTTGGCCAGGTCCCGGACCATCACCTGCACCCGGTACGGGACCGGATTGTAGTTTTTCAAACCGTCGAGGATCTCCCCCCGAATACGGTAGGAAGCGTAAGTTTCGAACTTGACCCCGCGCTTAACGTCGAAATTGTCCCAGGCCTTCATCAAACCAACCGTGCCGTCGGAGACCAGGTCGTCATATTCGATGTTGGGCGGCAGTCCCTTGGCGGAAACCATTGAGGCGATCGAGTGGACCAGCGGCATGTAGGCCTCAACGGAGAACGGAGCCGATTTTATCGCTGTTTTTTTCATTGGGCTCCCTCTTCCCTAACCCGCTCATCCAGCCAGGCCGGCCGGGCATTGGCGCTCTGCGCCATCTGCCGGGCCAATTGCTCGACCATTAGATCGGCGGTCAGGGTCGAATAGGCCGACTGGCCGGCGTTCTCATCGTCGACCGGACCAAGCTTGGGCGCCTTGAACGTCTGTTTCAGCATTTCCTTGTAAAACATCGTCATAAATTCTTCTTTGACCTGCTCGTCCCGGCTAACCGCAGCCGGCACCTGAAAAAGATCTTCAGATCCGCTGGCGGCGACCGGTGAAATTCCTTCTATCATTTAAATAATCTCCAATTCAGCTTTGATCGCGCCGCTTTTTTTCAGCGCCTGCAGGATAGCAATCATATCTTTGGGCGAAGCGTTGATCGCGTTGAGCGCCCTGACTAATCTGGCCAGGGTCGGCGACGCCGGAATAACTTTCAAATTGGCGCCGGTCTTGTTCAGCCGGGCGCGGGTCGTCGCCTGATATTGATCGCCGGCGCTCGCCCCGCCTTCAGAGTACAAAGCGACATCGCGGATCGTGACCTCGATCCCGCCGTAAGAAACGGCGACCGGCGCGATCACGACATTTTCACCGATGACGATCGTTCCTGTCCGTTCGTTGATGATGATTTTGGCAACGGTGTCGGGAGTGACCCGGACCGCTTCGATCTTGGAGATCAGGGCGACGTAATCTTCTCCCTTATCCGAAGAGACCACGATCGTCGCCGCGTCTTTCGCTTCCGCGTTCAGCCCCACCCGGCTCAAAGCCGCGACCACCCGATTGGCGGAAGTAAAATCAGGCTGGGTCAAGACCAGCGTCACGCTCCCGCTTTTCCCGGCGGTCACGGGAACTTCTTTTTCCACCAGCGCCCCGCCCGGGATCCGGCCGACGGTCGTCGTTTGCTGTTTAACATAAGGGAAAGATTCCGCCCCAACCACCACGTTCCCCTGGCCGACGGCGTAGATCTGATCGTCTACGCCCTGGAGCGGGGTCGTCAGGAGCGTCCCCCCCTGCAGTGAAGTCGCGTCACCGACGGACGAGACTGTAATGTCGATCTTGTCCCCCGGTTTAACAAAGGGAGGAAGAGCCGCCGTCACCATGACTGCGGCGGTGTTGCGGGTCTTAAAATCGACCGCTTGAGGAATGATCCCCATCCGGGAAAGAACATTGGCCATCGCTTGCTGGGTCACTTCGTTCTGCGAGCGATCGCCGGTATTCCTAAGGCCGACCACCAGGCCGAAACCCATCAGCTGGTTTTCGCGCGCTTCCAGGACCCGCGCGATATCTTTCAGCCTAACCGGCGGCGAAGCCGCGAAAACCGCCGTTCCGAAAGAAACGGCCAGCAAAACGGCAAATATTTTTTTCACTCGATTCATTTCAGGCAATAATATCATTTCTTTTTGCTTTAGAAAAGCCAATTAATTATTCTGGTAAACCAACCCGGCGTTTCCGAATCGGCGACCGACCCGGTCCCCTTCACCGAAACGCTGGCCTTGGCCACCTGATAGGAAAAAATTGAGTTGGCGTTGGAAATATCTTTCGTCCTGATCAACCCGGTAAAAGTGATCTCCTGAAGTTCATTATTGACCTCAACTTTATGATGCCCTTCAACGGAGAGGATCCCGTTCGGACGAACTTCCGTCACCCAGGCGGCAAAACGGGCCTGGACATTGCTTCCCCGGGTCGTCTGGCCGCCGCCGTCATACTTATTGCTTAAATTGACGGTCGCCGAATTATTGGTCCCGAGGATCGGCGCCAACCGGGCAAAAGTTTGGGTATATTTCGTGGAGAGGTCGTCTTTGACGTCGGTCTTGGTGTTGGCCAAATTTCTGGCGTTGGAATTTTCCAGGATTATAACGTTGATCAGATCCCCCACTTTGAACGGTTTCTGGGGCGAATAAGGCGAAGAAGACTTATCGTTCCAGAGCGAATCGGCAGTCGCTACTCCGGAAACCAGGAACCCAAGCAGAAAAGCGACATAGAGCTTTCTCATTTCAATTCCACCTCAACTTCATTATTGGAAAGAACTTTGCCGAACAGAATTTTGCCGGACTCTTTTTTCCTGACCTTGATCTGTTCGTTCAGATAACCGTTTTCCAGGGCCAGCCCGGCGACCCGCACGCTGATATCGGGGGCGGCCACAACAAGACCGACCTCGCTCCCCGCTCTAATGACCGGCGGCTCGCCGATCATCCATTCGAAGATCGTGCTGTTCGCCGGGATCGGGATCTTGGCTTCTTTACCGAGCAGCGGCTGGAAATCGGTGTAATATTTTTGCGGCAGCAAGGCAACATCTCTGGTCTCGTAAGTAAAATCGCCGGCTTGCAGCGGCTTATTGCGTCCCAAGCCGGCGGCTGCGACCACGATCTTTTTTAAGACCTCGACTTTCGCCCGGACAAAAATCTTACCGACCGCGCCGGTTTTTTTGACTTCGATCGGAAAAATAACATTGCCGATCGGTTTGAAATCGGGAAAAACTTCCATGACCCGGTAGGTTGAGGCGTCATCGGCCGTGAGGAGCGCGGCCTTCCCCTTTTCGTCTATTTTAATTTCGACCCGCAGTTCTTCCCGGACAACGTTCGGGTATTTGGCCAGGACCATTCCTTTGATCGTCTCGACGATCCGCTCGGCCGGCGTTGCGGCCAGAACAACGCCGCTTAAGGAACAGCACAATAGCAATACGCCGATAATTTTTTTCATCTTATTACGCTTTCATCTTATCGAGCGAAGCGAGCATCCCTTCGTAGCTCTGGACCGCTTTGGTCACCGTGTCAAAGACCCGCTGGGCCATGACCATCCGCATCATCTCGGAAATAACGTCGACGTTGCTCTGCTCGAGCGAATACTGATTGATCGAACCGTAACCTTCTTCATTGGCCAAGCCGATCACCGGCTCGCCTGAAGCTTCGCTTTTTTGGTAGAGGTTCTGGCCGATCGATTTCAAACCGGCTTTATTGGTAAAACGGGCCAAAGTGATCTGTCCCAGCTCCGTCAGATCGCTTTCATTATTACGGGCAACCAGGATCATCCCATCCTGGCGGACGGTAACGCTCGTCACGTCGGTGGGAATAATGAGCCCCGGTTCCAGGATCCGACCGTTGGGATCGACGATATTCCCGTCGTTATCGACCCGGAAATTTCCCGCCCGGGTGTAAGCCGGCGAGCCGTCCGGCAGTCTGACCGGAAAAAAGCCGTCCCCCTGGATCGCCAGATCGAGCGGATTGTTGGTAACTTCGATCGCCCCCTGGCTGTGGTCTTTGGGAGTCGAAGCGATCCGCACGCCGGTGCCGTATTCAACGTTAACCGGGGTTGCTTCCGTGCCGGCCATTTCTTCGTAGAGGATATCCTGGAAACTTTTTTCGACATAGAAAAGGCTTTCCATCTCGGCGCGCCCTTTTTTGAACCCGACGGTCTTGGCGTTGGCCAGATTGTTGGTAATATCGAGAATTTCGTCTTGGACCGCGTCCAAGCCGGTGGCGGCGACATAAAGCGGCTGAAACATAATTTTTTCCTCCTTTAAATTACTGGGTCGGGCGTCCGAGTTCCATCGCCCGGGACAAGTTCTGGTCGCGGTTCAAGATAACTTTGCTCATCACGTTGGTCATCCGTTCGACCTGGATCATTTCCATGTACTGGTCGACGATGTTGGCATTGGACGATTCGACATACCCCTGGATCAGGCGGGGGGTTTCGACATCGGTCATAACCGACAGGGCCTCTTTTTTCTTGAACAGACTGCCGTTGAGCGACTCCAGAGTCTCTTTGGTTTCCGGCTTGACCACTTTCAACTGGTCGACGACCGCGCCGTCGACTTTGATCGCCCCTTCCTGCGTAAATTCAACATCGGAGCCGGGAGTAACAACGATCGGCCCCATTTTCCCTAAAATCGGCAGGTTTCCAGCGACCGTGATCAGCCGCCCATCCTTATCGAGACGAAAGCGCCCATCTCTTGTGTAGCCTTCGCCCCAGGGACCGGTTACGACAAAAAAACCTTCGCTGCCAAGCGCGACATCGAGTTTATTATTGGTCTTGACCAGCGCGCCGCTCTCGGTCGAGTAATGAGTTCCTTCAACTTGCGGTTTAACGGGGGAAATTTTATTGGTCGCTTCTTCCAATTCGAGGGGGAAACCTCTGACCACCGCTTCGGACTTCCTGTAGCCCGGCACTTGAGATCCGACCATATTGTCCATCATCTTTCTGACTCTTTGGTCGGCGGTATCCAGGCCGGCGCTTCCGATCTCTAGGATGCGGTCTGTCATGGTGGGGAAATTATAGACTGGCGACCATTAAAAGTCAACAAAATCAAATTTCACAAAGCTTTGGAAGTCAGGGCAAAAAAGTTGCGGTACAACCGGTCGGCGGCCGACCGGTAAACGTTTTCCAGCAAATGATAACGGACCAAATATTCAGACGCACCGGTCTTGAACCAATCACGAATGAGCGGCTCATTTATTTCAACGTGGAATTGAAAACCGTAGGCCGAGCCGACCTTAAAAGCCTGGTTGGCAACGATCTCCCCGCCGGCCAAAAGTATTCCGCCCGGCGGCAGATCAAAAGTGTCGCCGTGCCACTGAAAAACATCGAGGAGCGGCAGCGAGCCGGCAAAAACCTGGTCCAAGGCGGCCGCGTCGGTCAAGCTTACTCTTCCCCAGCCGAGCTCTTTTTGCGGCGCGGGATAGACCCGGCCTCCGGCCGCTTTGGCGAGCAATTGAGCACCGAGACAAACGCCGAGGAACGGAATTCTTCCGGCCAGGGCTTTCTTGATCAGTTTGTCCTCGTCCGCCAGAAAAGGATACTTCGTTTCCTCATAAACATTCATCGGTCCGCCGAGAGAGAGGACCGCGCTCACCCCGGCCAGGCCTGTCGGCAGCGGCTCGCCGTTCCACGCTTCAATGGTCCGGCTAGGGATCTTGTTCGCGCGCAAAAAATCACCGATCGTCCCTGGCCCCTCGGTCGATTCATGTTTAATAATTAAAACCGTCATCGTTTGCTCCTAAAATAATGAGTTCTTTTATTGTGGAAGCCTGAGACCTGCCTACCGGCAGGCAGGCAATATCGTCTCGGCTTCCACAATACATCTTTAAGACGGAAACCGCGGCGATATTGCCGCTGGTTTCCGTCTTTATAAATTAAACATTTTCAATAGTCATAATTTTATGAAACTGCCACTCTCTGCCGATCCACCAGCTCCCCCTTCTTCCCCTTGTTCCAACCGGAAACTTTCGAGAAATAGCCGGTGATCCTGGTAATATGGTCGACATTTCTGCCGCCGACCAGGACCTGCTCCAATTTCTGCGGGGTCAGTTCCGCCAAGGCGCGCGGTTCGATCCGGAGTTTATCGTTTTGGCCGTCAAAGTGACTGTGGCGGAGATAAATAATCCCCTCATCGTCATAGGCCCATTCGATCTGCGGATTGTTTTCCAAAAAAGTACTTAATTCATCGATGGTCATTCTTCTCACCCCCTTTCAATCATCATATCGTGGATTGTTCGTTCGGCCAGCATCGCCTTCATCTGTTTTTGGACGGCACAGAGGGTCTTGCGAACCTTGCACTTGGCGCTGAAACGGCAGTTCTGCCGCTGGAAGAGACAGTTACTAAGGACGATCGGTCCCTCGACCGCTTCGATGACCTCCATCAGGCTGATGCTCTTGGGGTCGCGCGCCAGCCGCAGGCCGCCCCCTTTCCCTTTGCGGGTGGCAATGAAACCGCGGCGGGAAAGGAGCTGGGTCAGCTTATTCAGGTGGTTGAAAGGGACCTCGATCTCCTCGGAGAGGACCCGGCTCTGGCTTTCTTCGCCCAGCATGGCGAGTTTAACCAGGAGACGCATCGCGTAATCGGCCGCTCGTGTAATCTTCATATTGTGCGCATATTATACTTATTATAAGAACCTGTCAAGCGGGTTTTCGCTTGACGGTAATAGCGTCTAGAACTTGTAGCCGAGTTGCAGCTGGAGCCGGGCCGGATCGACGATATCAACCCCCGCCTCGATGAACATCGGCTGGCGGCCAAAAACATTGTCGAAAATAAAGGAAAGCGACAGGCCCGCTTTGGTATCCGAATTGCCGAAATAACCGACAATCCCTAAACCCAGCGACAACGGCATCCGGCCAACGCTCGAAAGGCCGAACTTGCCGCCGGCAAAAGCGATCATCGGATTTTTTCCGGTATTCGCTTCCATGCCAAAGCGGAGCGCCGCTCCAGACCCCAAATACTCCTGCAGGATCAGCCCGAGGGCCGCGCCGTCGCGGATCCCGCCGACCAAGGCCGGCTGCAGAGCAAAAGAACCGGAAGCCAGAACCAGAACGGAAGCCAAAACCAAGATAACTTTTTTCATTTCTTTTCCTCCTAACAATTATTTTGTTTCGTAACCGAGCGACAGCATCAACCAATCGGCCCGGGCCAGGTCCTCGATCGCCGACAAGAGCTGGCTAAGAACGAGCCGAGAAATGGACTGGTCGCAAGCCTTAACGTCGCTTATCTGCGTGATGTTGGTGAGGTAGAGATCGGCCCGTTCCTGGGCGTTGACGATCTCGGACAACAGATCGCCCAGCGCTTTATATTCGGCGTTAAGCTGGGTCCGCCAATTGGTCGGCAGAACGTCCTGCGCCGAATAAGCCAGCACGGAAAACTCGATTGCTTCGTCGCGCATCGCTTGAGCAACCGCCTCAAGCCGGTCGGCCAGATTTTTTCGGTCGGTGAAACTGCTCGCCTTAGCGGCATTGACCAAATGAGCGTTGACCGAATTTTTGCGGAGGATATCCCTAACCTCCATCAGGAGCGACTTGACCTGGTTCTCTTTATCAAAAGCTTTAAAAACTTTCCCGCCCAGGCCGATCATCTGGGGATCGGCGCTCAAGTTAACGTATGTCGGCGAAAAATAGATCGAGAGAGCCGGATAGCCGCCATCTTCGACGTAACGTTTAATCTCGGCGGAATTGCGCGCCAGCCCGCCGGAAGCGATCGCTTGATCAAGTTCGCCGATGATCCGCTCGTCGTAGGTCGAGGTCAGGATATCCCGCCAGAGCAACCCCAGCCATTTATATAAAAGCGCTTTTTCGTAACGGCCGGCGATCCAAAGCGGCGCGTTCTCGGCAAAGACCGGGAACTTGCTTTGTTTCGGCGGGATCATCGAAATGTAAAATTCCCTGGCGGCCTCGGTTGAAGAACCGGCCAAAACGGTGATCCGATATTTGGTCAGAGCGTAACCCCGCAAGCCGTCGAACTTCCAACCGCCGATCAGATCGGTCTCGTTGACCCGATCGTAATTAAGGGTCAGGTTGGCCAGCTTGTCGATTGAACTATCGACCCAATGCCACTGGGAAAAATCGAAAAGCTCAAGCCTCGGTTTAGGCGGGATCGAGGCGGACAAGGAATTGCGGATCTCCCATTTAATGGTGAGGAAGGGCGCATTGTCGATCAGGGCGATCGCCGGCGGCAAGACGAGATCTTCCCCCCAGCGGACCTCAACGGTCCCGTAAGGAGCCGGGGAAAGATCGAGGAAGACCTTTCCCAGGTTCAGCTCGACCGCGTGAGCGGAACCCATCAGAAGCAGCAGCAGCAACGGAACAAATATTTTTTTCATGGTTTCAGGTACCGGTCGAAGAATTTAACGGTCCGCGCCATAACGATCGGCCAGGCGCCGGCAAACTCGTGCGGTTCTCCGGGATACTGAAAGAATGATACCTCTTTTCCCGCTTTTTTCAAGGCAAGATCCAGCCGCCGCGACCAGGCCAGCGGGACCGAACGATCGGCGGTCCCGTGTTGGATCAGGACCGGCGCCTGAATTTTATCGAGATAATTGATCGCCGAAAGCCGGGACCAAAATTCCGGGTTGGCCTCGGGCGACCCGTAAAGAGCGATCACCCTTTCGGCCACGCCGGGATTCCCTTTCCGCCGCCAGAGCCAGCGGGTAAAGTTATCGCGATAGTCGGCGCTGACCGGCGCGAACAGGACCGCCGCTTTGACCAGTTCGGGCCGGGTCACCAGCACGTTGAGCACGACCCCGCCCCCCATAGAATGCCCCAGCATGCCGACCGCTTCTTTATTGAAAAAAGTCAGCGGGCTCGCCTTGACCGCCAGGACCGCGGCGATCGCGTCTTCGACAAAGCCGAGCCGGAAGCCAGCCTCGGTATCATTGTCGCGATCGGAATCGGCGTGGTCGCGGTAATCGGGATGGATGACAACGTAACCGCGGCGGGCCAGATAATCTTGCTCCCGTTTTAAGCCGCGGCCGTTAGTATAAATCTTGGGGTTAATGTAACCATGATTAAGGACCAGGACCGGAAAAGGCCCCCGCCCTTTGGGGACATTAATGATCCCGGAGATCTTCAGGGAACCGCTGTAGTATGTAATGTAATAACGGGTGTACTTTCCGTTCGCGGCCAAGACCCGGCCAAGTTTAAGATCGCGGCCAGTAATGTTCTTTTGCGCCAGACCCGGCAGCGAAGGTTCAGCGGCCGCCAGCGCGAAGACCGGCAAAAGCAATAATCCCAGAATAGCTATCCAGTATTTCACCCGGATATTGTTACACTAAAAGATCGTTTTGCCAACCGCTTTATTGATTTTTGCCTTGGCCAGCTCCAGGTCATAACGGGCGCTCCACACGGCGGTCTCCGCCCGGGTCGCCGCGGTCCGGGCGTCAAGAAGCGAAAGAAAGGTCGTGATATGCTGTTCGTAATTGACTTCGTTGAGCTGAAGGGTCTTCTGGGCCAGCTCGGCCGCCGCCTGCGCCGCGGTCACTTTTTCGACCGCCGCCTGATATTCAAGATAAGCGGAGCGGACCTCCAGCTCCAGGCCGTCGCTCAATTGATTTTTTTGGGCCGCCACTGAATTATAGTTCGCCTGCGCTTCGGCAACTTTATTGGGGGTCTCAAAACTGTCAAAAATGTTCCAGGAACCGCTGATCAAAACCCGCCACGAATCGAGATCGATCGTCTTGCCGCTGGAGCCGATCAGCATGAACGCCGGCCAGTAATTAGCCGCCGCCAAGCCGATATTCTCTTTGACGATCTTTTCTCCTTCCAGAAAAGAACGATAATCGGGACGATTGGCCAACGCCGACGTCATGAGCTCGGACAACGGAGGAAGGTTAGCGCCATTGGCCGAAATGGAATCATCCAGCACGGTGGTTTCCTGAACGTCGTTTTCGCTCAATAGGCTATTCAAGGAAGCGATCGCCAGCTGAAGGCCGGACTGCGCCTGGATCCTGGCGACTTTGGTATTCAGCAGTTCGGTCTCGACCCGCATCACGTCGGCCCGCCCGATGATCCCGGAATCGTAGTAGATCTTGGAGAGCCTAACGTATTTTTCGAGCGACTGGACCGTCTTATCAATGACCTGAAACCCTTTTTGCGCTTTCAGCACACTGTAATAGGCATTGGTCGTGTTATAGAGCACATCGCTCTGCGCTTTGCGCAGGTCTTCCTTCGCCCCGTTAAAGGTAGCGTCGGCCATCGTCAAAAGCCTCGGCAGGCTGATGACAAAGAGCGGCTGGGAAAGAGAAAGGGTGTAAGTCGTCAGGTCGGCCGCCTCGTTCGGCGGGACCGGCGATTCCTGATAATTGCGGCCGAAAGCCCCCTCGAGTTTCAACCGCGGAAAAAGGGCCGACTTCGCCTGGCCAAGCTTGCTGCCGGCCGCGTTGAGTTTTTCCTGCGCGGCGACAACCTGCGGGTTCTTATCAAGCGCGATCTTGATCGAATCGTTTAAGGTCAACGCATCGGCAAAACTTGCCAACAACAGCAGAGAAACAAAACCTGCGACTAATCTCTTCATATTTCTTCCTCCACCGGGAGAACGAACGCTTTGATCCCCTCCGCGGAAAATTCTTTCTTTAATTTAGCGATCTCGGCCATTAATTTTGTTTTGGTCGCGTCGTCGGTCACAACCAGCAGGGCTTCATTGGTCCCCGGCCAGACCTGCGTATCGAGGTGCGGCTCGGAATGCCCTCCCACTCCGTGCAAGAGCGGGAACTTGGTGTACTTCGCCGCACCAACTGCCGCTAAGGCGGCCAGGACGTTATCTTCCAGCGCCGGAGCGTAAATGATCATTATCCCTTTCATCTTACTTTCCATCCTTTTTGGCTAACCGTTTTTCGATCGTGTAGTAAAGGGTCGGCACAAAGATCAGGGTGATGGTCACCGAAACAAGTAACCCGCCGATGACGGTGATCGCCATCGGTTTCCAGAAGCCGGACCCTTCGCCGCCGCTCATGACGATCGGCATCAGGCCAAGGATCGCGGTCGACGAGGTCATCAGGATCGGCCGGAGCCGGGTCTTCCCCGCTTCCTGAATCGCCGCTTTGAGCTCCAGGCCGCGGGCCCGGAGAATGTTAATGTAATCGACCAGGACGATCGAATTTTTAACCGAGACCCCGGTAACCAGGATCAGGCCGATGAAAGCCATGACGCTGAAGGCGGTCCCAGTCAGAAAGAGCGACCAGACGACGCCGACCAGCGCGAAAGGAATCGCAAACATAATAATGAACGGCATCAGGAACGACTCAAACTGCGCCACCATCACCAGATAGATCAGGGCGATCGCCAGCATCAGGGCGGCAAAGAGCGAGCGGAAGCTTTCGGCGATCTGTTCCGAATTACCGGCGACTTTTACGGTTATGCCGTCGGGCAAAATCGTCGAAGCCAGCGTTTTATTGACATCCCCGGTAATGTCGCCGAGGGAACGGCCGAAATAGTCGGCTTCAACTTTAACGATCCGCTGTTGGTTCTGGCGCGAAATAACCTGCGGCCCGTTGCGCAACTCGACGCTGACAATATTCCCCAGGGCGATATTCTTGCCGGCCCGGTTGGTAATGAACACATTTTTCACGTCTTCGATCGAACGGCGGTTTCCTTCCTTGAGCTGGACGAAAATATCGTACTGGTCCCCACCCACCCGGTATTTGGAAACGGTCGTGCCGTAAAGGTAGGCGCGGGCGGTCATCGCCACGTCGTACATCGAAAGGCCAAGGTCGGACGCTTTCTGGCGGTCGACTTTCAGGGCGTATTCCGGGATCGCTTTTTCGCGGGAGAGAGTCGGGTCAACGACTCCCGGGATCTTCTCGATCTTGTTCTTCAACTGATCGGCAACCTGATCGATCTTGTCGAAATCGGAGCCGTAGATCTCGAGGGTAATCGGCTTCCCCCCACCCGCCATCTGGTTGGCGCCGCTGGAAGCGAAATCGATCCCTTTCAGGCCCGGGATGGAATAGGCCAGTTTGGCGATCGCCCGTTCCAGCTGTTTGAGATCGCGTTTTCGCTGGTCAAGAGGAACGACTTTAAGATAGAGCTTGCCGTAATTGGCGCCGTTCTTGGCGCTTAAACTCATTCGGCCGGAAGTTGAGCCGGCAGTGACCATGACAAACTCGGTCTCCGGCACTTCCCGGCGGATCAGCTTCTCCAGCTTTTGCATCACCCCGCCGGTCTGGTCCCAGCGGGTCCCGGCCGGCATTTCGACCGTTGCCGTGATCAGGCCGTCGTCCTGTTCGGGGAAAAATTCACTGCCGGTAAACATGAAAAGCGCCATGCTTAAAAAGAAAAGCAATGATAACGAGAGCAAAACCTTGCGCCGGTTCTCTAAGCCCCAGCCAAGGATCTGTTTGTAAGCGGCTTCGATATTTTCAAAGAGCCCTTCACTCCGATCATGCAGGTTCTGCCAGAACCCGCCGCGCTCTTCCGTCTTTTTGATCGTCAGGAGCTTGGAACAAAGCATCGGGGTCAGGGAGATCGCAGTCACCAGCGACATCGCCATGACGACGATCGAGATGGCGGACAGCTGGTTAAAGAAAATCCCGATAAAGCCGGAGACCAGCAGCAGCGGAATAAAGATCACCAGGTTGGTGGTCGTGGAGGCAATGACCGCCCCGGAAACTTCCCCCGCGCCGAAGATCGCCGCTTCCCTGGGCGGCTCGTTCTTTTTGTCCAGGTGACGATAAACATTTTCCAGCACCACGATGGCGTCGTCAACAACGACCCCGATCGAAATAATAATTGAAGCCAAAGAAATGATGTTAATGGTCGCCCCCGAAGCGAACATGTAAACAAAAGCGGCCAGGATCGAGAACGGGATCGCCAGCGAGACGATCAACGACCCGCGAACGTTGCGCAGGAAAAAAAGGACGGTCAGGACAACGAAGAAGAACGACCAGTAGAGGGTCCTGGTCAGCTCGTCAATCTGACGGACGATCGACTCGGATGTGTCCTGAACGTAAGTAATTTTGATGTCGGACGGAAGGTCCGGCAGGACCTTGGCCAATTCGGCCCGGATCGATTTGACCACGGCGACGGTGTTCGCCCCCGACTGCTTCTGGACCTGGATCATCACCCCCGCTTTACCGTCAACCTCGGTCAGGTTGTCCGGTTCTTGGAAGGAATCGGCGACCTCGGCGAGATCGGAGAGATAAATGTCCTTACCGCTAAAGCTCCCGACAATGGTCCGGCCGATCTCGGCGACATTGTTAAATTCGCCGGGGACCCGGATAGAATATTCCAGGGCGCCGGATTTAAGACTGCCGGCCGGCACCGAAAGGTTCGCTGTTTGCAAGGCCAGATTGACCTGACTGATCGATAAATGGTAAGCCTCGAGCCGCGCGCGGTCGACATTAATGTTGATCTGGCGGATCCGACCGCCGAGGATATTGACCGTCCCCACCCCGCCGATCCGTTTCAGCGCCGGAGAGAGCTGTTTATCGGCGATCTGATAGAGGTTGGAATATGATTCATCGGCCGAGAGCCCAAAAACCAGGACCGGGATCTGCGACAGATCGAACTTAAAGATCGTCGATGACGAAACATCGTCCGGCAATTTGCTCCGGATCAGGTCCATCTTGTCGCGGACGTCGGCCGAAGCGGGATCGAGATCGGTCCCCCACTTGAAAGCAATGGTGACGGTCGAGACGTTTTCCGAGCTGTCGGACGTTATTTTATCGATGTTCGGGACGGTCGCGACCGCGTCTTCAATGACCTTGGAAACGGTCGTTTCGATATCTTCAGGGCTGGCGCCGGGATATGGCGTAATAATGGTCAGCGACGGAATGGATATGTTGGGCAAAAAGTCGAGCGGCAGACGGGAAAAGCTGAAATAACCGATCAGCAAAAAGATCAGGTAAAGGGAGATCGTGAATAACGGGCGGGTAACGAATCTTTTGATCATTTCGCCGCCTCGATCTTCGAACCATCTTTCACGACCCGCTGGCCGAGGACGACAACTTTATCGAGCGGCGACAGGCCGATGGTCACCTGGACATTGTTCCCTTCTTCCAGGCCAAGCTCAACCTTCTGTTTTTTGGCGATCCCGTCTTTAGCGACATAAACGTACTTCTCGGTTTCGCCAAGGACCGCGTCGAACGGAATAATGGTCGCGTTCCCCACCCGTTTTAGGACCAGGTCGACCCGAGCAAACATCCCCGGCTTGATCTTGTGGCTGTAGTTGGGCAACAGGATCTCGACCTGGGTGGTCCGGCTCAAGGGATCGATCACCGGGCGGACGTTGCTGATTACGCCGCGGAACTTATCTTTGGGAAAAGCGTCCAGCATAATATCGGCCGGGGTTCCTTTGGCAATGAAAGCGTAGTATTTCTCCGGCACGTCAGCGTAAATTTTCATCCGATCGATGCCGTAAACGACAAAAACCGGGTTGGCGCCGCCGCCGACCGCCGCCGTAACCTGATCGCCAACCTTGACCAATTGCATCCCGACAACTCCGTAGATCGGCGATTTAACGACCATATCTTCATAAAGATCGTCGGTTGGTTTGATCCCGAAGACATAAGAGAGCATTTTGCTCCCCTTATTAACGAAATCCCCTTCCTTCACGTAGATCTCTTCGACCCGGCCGGTCGTGCGTGGCCGCACGTTGACTTCGGTCTCCGCTTTAATGTCGCCGGTCAGGGTCAGGCGTTGTTCCATCGGCCCGATCTTCGGGGTAACGACGATCACCGGAATGACCCGGTCTTCTTTAATTTCTTTTGCGCCATTGAGTCGGTTGACTAAACGATAGGAAAAAAGCAGGATCACAACCGCAACTACGACCCAGATAACTCGCTTGGTATTCATATTTATTTAACTCCTTCTTGTTCATTTTTTAATTCTTGCGCGACTTTTTGCATAATTTCCAATAACTGGTTCCGTTCTTTAACGGAAATCTTGCTGAAAATCATCATAAAATGGCGGCGTTTGCCTTCCCGGACCGCTTCGTAGGTCTTCCGCCCTTCCTTGGTCAGGGAAATCCTGACAATCCGACGGTCAGCCGGATCTTCGTGCCGTTCAACGTAACCATCGCGGATCAACCGGTCAACCATGCTGGTCACATTAGCCATGGTCACGCCAAGGGCGTTGCTGATATCGGACATTTTACAACTATCGTTAAGGTAAGCGACCCGCATCACCAAGCATTGCGGCATGGTAATATCGCAATTTTCCGGCAGGAGTCCGAACTGCATGCTCTTAGCAAAGATGGGGGCCAGCTCTTCCATCCGGTCCAGAAACTCTTTCAAACCTGCTTCGGCCATGGTTATGCTCCTTAATCCAACACGTCAGAATAGTTAACCTGATAAATAGTTTATCATACTAACTATTATCTGTCAAGGATTTTTAAAAACGGGTTTTTAGAACTTGATGTTTTCGGGGAGTTTAAACTTGCCGGACGAGCTAAGCGGCGAAGAAACGGCGATACCAAAGGAGCTGGCGGAGATGGAGCCGTCGATCTGGTAATCGACGTCGCGGTTGCCGGCGGCAACCCGCTGGATAACCGATAGCAGGGAACCGAAAACGGCGTCGTAGCGGACCAGAACCGGGATGGCGAGCTCTTTTTTCTGGTTAGCGGTCATCGTAAAGCCGGGTCGGTTCTCATCGAGCAAGGCTTTACCGTTGATCGTGACTTTGTAGGCATACTGATTTACCGTCAGGTCGATCGGGTTAGGATTGGTGACATCGAAGAGGAAATTGACCTCTATCCCCTCGGCGGTGATCCGGCTGATGGCGTAATCGCGGTAGACCGCTTTCGGCCCTTCGAAATTGACGCACCCAGCCACGAGGAAGAGCCCGGTCACTAATAATAGTAAGGAAAGAACTCTTTTAGTCATGGGGGATATGATAGCAGAGAATTGTGCCAGTGTAAATTTATTTTGGAAGCCTGAGACAATATCGTCTCGGCTTCCAAAATGACCTTGGTTGAGTGGTTGATGGAAACCGCGGCGATATTGCCGCAGGTTTCCATCGTTTGCCTTTATAATCTCGTTTTATGTATACTGTTCTCATGGACAAAGAAATCCTGGCACTGGGGATCGAACGTCAATTCGCCAAAGATGAAACTTTTTTCGAAGCGGGCGATGAAGCCCGGGGATTTTACTATCTCCTCTCCGGTGAAGCGCGAATCTACAAGATGGATGACGATGGGCAGGAAGTAGAGATCGCCCGGGTCGGCCCGGACGGTTTTATCGGGGAAGCGATCATTTTCACCCAGCCCGCCTATCCCGTTTTTGCCCAGGCGGTCAAAGAGAGCGCCGCTCTTTATTTTTCCAAAGAGAAGATCCTGAAAGCGATCGAAAGCTCTCCCAAGGTCGCCCTCTTTTTCCTCCGGGTATTGGCGCAAAAATGCGTTGTTCTCAATCAGCGGTTGGAAACTATCGGCCTCAAGAGCATTCGCCAGCGGCTGTTGCACTATTTAGCCGGTCAATGTCCCCGGGACGGGCGCTGCCGGATCAACTTAACGACCAGCAAGACCGATTTGGCCAAGCAACTCGGCACGATCAGCGAAACCTTATCGCGCAACTTTAAAGCTTTGGAAGATGAGGGGCTGATCGAGGTCCAGGGGAAAGAGATCGTGATCAAAAACTGCGCCAAGATGAAAGAAGAGATCGTTTAGATGAAAAAGAACAAACAAAAAGTCGCCATTGAGGCCGTTGATCAACCGAATCGTCCGCGACATCCACTCGGAACCTGAGAATTCTCGGTTCCTCGTATCTCGTAGTAGCCACACACTAAAGCGTGAGGCACCCTCTCCCTCCTACCAGGAAACCTGCGGCAATATCGCCGCGGTTTCCTGTTTCATACAAATTCCTATATGGGCACGCTTTTCGCTGGCTAAATCCCTAAATGGACCAAAAGCAACCCTATCCCAAGAATAAGAGTAACGGTAATAGGAATTAACGACCAGCCGAGCGCCATCTTTTTAGACACCGCGGCAGAAATCGAGCTCCAGGTAAAAACGCAACTAACGATCAATACACACAAAAGAATTAATTTTCCGATCATTTTGGCCTCCTAGGCATTTAGGCGGGCGGCATAATTAAAGGCTAAAAAATATTTCTGCCAGCTCTCGTCCGAAGAACAATAAACATTATCAAAAACAAAATAATCGGCCAGGGCTTCTCTGGCACGCGCTAGCTCCTTGAGGCGCGAGGCATTCTTAATATCGGCAATGGTCAAATCTAACAGCTCCAAGGCCCGTTCAAAAGCTGACCGGGCGGATTCAAGCTTATTTCTCTTTCGCCAGCTGATGGTCCTTTCAACTTCACTCCCCACATTGGCCATTTGCTCCACAAAAGAGAGTTCGTTCCAGCGTCCGGCCGCTAATTCTTTGTGTTTGGTCATAGCTCGATCAGCTCCCTGACAATTTGGGCGAGCTGCTCTCTGATAACCGGGTCAGCAATACTTCGAGTCCGATTACCAAGGGAAGGTTTTAAATTTATCATTGAATCAAACTCGATCAAATCCTCTTTATTGCTAATGCCGCTACTTCCTGGTTGCTTCATCTGCAGATCAATTATACCGGCGTATTAAAAAACTCGACCGCGGGATTATTTTCCGCGAAATAAGCGTAAGACCATTCGGTTAAAAACAAAAGGACCCGGCGATTTTGATCGTCAATCGCCAACGCCGCCCCCCGCGGTAAAAGCTTTACTATCTCCTCTGACCCCAGGGCTGACTTGATCCACTTTAAAAGGGTCCACGGCATCATTTCCAACCTCGGCTCGGCTTTATACTCGTCTTTAAGCCGATACTGCAAAACTTCGAATTGCAGCGGGCCGACCGCTCCCAGAAGCGGCGTGTTCTCCAGCGAGCCATGAACGTTGAATGATTGGACAATATCTTCCGCCAGCAAATGGTCCAACCCTTTGCGAAAGCGCTTATAGTCCGAAGAAACGGAGTTGTGGAAATAGGCAAAGCATTCCGGCGCGAACCGGGGGATCTCGTCATAAATTATTTTGGGGTCGACGCTGATCGTGTCCCCGATGCGAAACTCCAATTTGGTGACAAAACCGATGATATCGCCAGGATAAGCGACGTCGACGACCTCCCGGTCACGGCCAAAAAGGTTGTACGAATCAGAGAGGACGATCTCTTTGCCTGACCGCCCGTGGTAAGCCTTCATGTCGCGGGTGAACTCCCCCGAACAGACCCGGGCAAAGACCACGCGATCGCGGTGCTGGGGATTCATGTTCGTCTGGACCTTAAAGACAAAAGCGGAAAAAGAGGGATCGTCCAGGGGGACAACTCCCTGCCGGGCTTTTCTGGGGGTCGGTTCGGCGGAATACCGCAAAAAACCACGCAGCAGCAGCTCCACCCCGAAATTATTGGCGGCGCTGCCGAAGAAGACGGGGGTCGTTTCTCCCCGGAGGACCGCCTCAAGGTCCAAGCCCCCTTGAGCGACGTCGAGCATCTCCAGCTCTTCAACAATTTCCCGATACGTTTGTTCGGGCAAAATATTTTTTACCAGGGGATCGGCGAGGTCATGGATGGAGACCGGCGCCCGATAGGTTCCACCCGGCAGGCGTTCGAAGAGACAGACTTCTTTTTTCAGCCGGTCATAAACCCCTTTGAAATCAACGCCGTTCCCCAACGGCCAATTGACCGGAAAAGCGTGGAGTTTAAGGACTTTTTCCAATTGATCGATCAGTTCCAGCGGCGACTTGGCCGGCCGGTCCAGTTTGTTCATAAAAGTAAAAATAGGGATACCGCGCTTGCGGCAGATCTCAAAGAGCTTGCGGGTCTGGCTTTCGATCCCTTTCCCGGCATCAATCACCATGATGACCGCGTCAACCGCCATTAAAACGCGGTAAGTATCTTCCGAAAAGTCCTTATGGCCGGGGGTGTCGAGCAAATTTAAGCGGAAGTTTTCATAATCAAACTGCAAAACGGTCGAAGAGATGGAAATGCCCCGTTTCTTTTCCAGCTCCATCCAGTCGGAAGAGGTCTCCCGCTGTTTCTTTTTGGCCGTCACCGAGCCGGCAAGATTGATCGCGCCGCCGTAGAGCAAAAGCTTTTCGGTCAAAGTAGTTTTGCCGGCATCCGGATGCGAAATTATCGCGAAAGTGCGCCGACGCGCGGCTTCTTTTTTTACGCGGTCATTCATCTGGAGATCCTTCGTTAAAAGATGAGATAAGGAAAGTTGGTAGCCCCAGGGGGAATCGAACCCCCGCCTCGGCCTTGAGAGGGCCGCGTCCTAACCGTTAGACAATGGGGCCACAACACTTATTAATTATACGATATTCTAGAGGATTCTGGAAGCAAATGTTTAAGCAAGTCTTTGGTCTTTTTATAGCTTTTAAAGTGTTTCTCTTTACGAATCGCTTCGATTTTAGTCGCGCATTCTTCTGAATAAATTAGTTCAAATGGAATTCTATTTCGCGTCGAAAACACTTTTCCGCGATTGTGTTCAAATATCCGCCTGTTTAAATCGGAGGTCTGCCCTATATAATATTTTTGATCTTTTTGACTTTGGAGGATATAAACAAAGTATTTCATTGATCGAACCCCAGCCTCCCCGGCTGTGCCGGGGCGTCCTAACCGTTAGACAATGGGGCCACAACAAATTCATTATACGACATTTCCATTTGATCGGGAAGCGGCTTATTCGGCCAACTCCAGCAAAAACTCTCCCAGCTCCTGGCGAATCACCATCTGCCTAAAAAACCGATCTTTGTCCGCAAAAGGGTGCTCCTGCTGCAGTTGTTTATCAATCAGAAAATAAGTACCAAGCCATTCCAGCGCTTCCCGGCGACCTGCCTTGGCCCCATATTTGGCAACCAGCGCTTTGACCACCCCTTCGCAAACTTCGCTGGGGTTAAAAGTGTAAATGGAATATTTCATAAGATCGGCTAAATCAAGCCGGCTCTGGTGATGAACACTGTTCTCGCGGTGACGGAACAGCTCTTCCAGCAGGGGGAAAGCCCGAACAGCCGTCGGCGCGCTCGGAAAATCATCATGCCGCAAAATATCCCGGCAAGTTACCAGCTTGAGCGAAAAACTCCCGTCCGATTCCAGCCGACAAACAAAATCACCGGAATTAATGCCGTAATCAACGATCATTTCCATCGTTTCCGGCTTGAAATAAGCGGTCAAGATCCTGACCATTTCCACCGCGATCGCCTCTTCCAAAAAATGGTCTTTGATCACGCCATCGTAATAGCCCGACCGGGAAGGCTGGTTAAAGCGTAGCTGCCTCATTCCAACCGCTTCCAGTCCGTCAAGCGCCACTCCGCCGTCGATCGATTCCGCCAGGTTAAACATGTTGACTTCGGTATAGCCGGTCAGCCATTCGGTTGAAAAAACCGCCACCTTAATTTCACGCTCCCCATCCCTGGCGGTCGCCAGATCGAGGCAGAATGGTTCAACAACATAAGCGGGATCGATCTTTCGCAGACGCTGTAAATTACGGAATATTTCCGCGTGCAGATCGTTCAATTCGGGATTCCTAGCGACATTGAGGCAGAAAGCGACGGTCTTCTCCCCCTGGCCGGGAAGAACGATCTTGGCTTCGAGCTTGAAGATCCCGGAATCCCCACCCTCCTGAAAAAAAGAAGCGGAAAGTTCGCCGATTCTCTCTGGGGTAACTTGTAAACCGGAAGCTTTAGTCAGCGAGGGGAGCAGAAAAGCCCGGCCACCGTCGCGGTTTACAATCTCGGTCAGGGCCGAGGTAATAACGCGCAATGGCAAATCCCGCGGGTCAACAAAAATATTCCAACGGTCAACGTTCCCTCGCCATTTCAGACGGAAGGAATTAAACTCTCGTCCCCCACCGCCGGGAGGGACCCGCGATATTTGACCGGCTTTCATGGTCAATTATCAGCGGGCCCGGCGGAAAATTTCAGCTATTTACCTAATAATTGGGAAAGCTCCGCGACATGCTCCTGTTCATCGACGATCACGTGGCGGATTTCATGTTCCAGGGTTTCGTATTCATACTGAAGATCTTTTTTGTTATCGGTTACTTTTTGGTAGATCTGTTTATAAAAATCTATCGCCTCTTTCTCGCCTTTAAGATTCACCTCAAAAATCGCCTTATTCCCCTCCGCCCGATGGGTCGGGGCCAAGCTCATGACCGGCTCGCCGTTCAGGTAATTGCCGATCAAATTCCGGAATTTCCCTTCATGTTTTTCTTCGTCGCCGGCAATCTCTTTGAGCCGTTCAATGATCTTTTCGCTCGTTTCACCCTTGATCGTTTCGGCGTGGGCCAGGTACTGGATCCTCGCGGCATGTTCCAACTCAAGCGCCTTATTCAACATCTGGACCAATTCTTCTTTAATACCCATTCTTATTCAGCCTCCTTTGATCGATCAAGGATATTCTACCCAGCTTCCGGTTAAAAGTAAATCACCTATTAATAGTGTATTTACACCAACGCATAAGCCATGCTACAATTTGCGCAAAGAGGTGTTTTTCATGGCAAATAAGCTAAAATTGGGATTACCAAAAGGGAGCCTTCAAGAATCAACTTTCGAACTTTTTAAAAAGGCCGGTTGGCAGATCAAAGGAACTTCCCGTTCTTACTACCCTGCCGTTGATGATGACGAACTCGAAATAATGCTGATCCGGGCGCAGGAAATGGCCCGTTATGTTGAAGACCAGGTCCTTGATGCCGGATTAACAGGAATTGATTGGGTCATGGAATCCGGCGCTAAGGTCAAAAAAGTCGCCGATCTGGTCTACGCCAAACAAGGCCTGCGTAAGGTCCGCTGGGTCCTGGCGGTGCCGGAAAACAGCAAGATCAAAACCGTGAAAGATCTCAAGGGAAAACGGATCGCGACCGAACTGGTCAATGTCACCAAAAAATATCTTAAAGACAACAAAGTCACCGCCGACGTTGAATTCTCCTGGGGAGCGACCGAAGCCAAGCCGCCGGTCCTGGCCGACGCCATCATTGAATTGACCGAGACCGGTTCATCGCTGAAAGCGAACCACCTCAAGATCATCGACACCGTTTTGGAATCAAACACGGTCGTGATCGCCAACCAGCCGAGCATGGACGATCCCTGGAAGAAAGAAAAGCTGGAGAATATCATTATGCTCCTCAAAGGAGCGTTGACCGCGGACAGCAAGGTCGGCCTGAAGATGAACGTGATCAAGAGCCGGCTCCGCACGATCTTAGCGATCCTCCCGGCCCTGCAGACTCCGACGGTTTCCGAGCTTTCCGATCCCGACTGGGTCGATCTCGACACCATTTTGGACGAAAGCGTGATGCGGGATTTGATACCGAAGCTGAAAAAAGCCGGGGCCAAAGGGATCGTCGAGTATCCGCTGAATAAAGTCATCTATTAAAACTTTAATCCAGATTATTTAACCGCGCAATTAATTGCGCGGTTAAATTTAAACTAGCGTTTCGCGGTCAACTCTTCGACCAGCTTAACAATATCCCGGACTGTCGCGACATTCTCCAAGCGGCTTTCGGGGATATCAAGGTTGTATTTTTTATCGAGCGCGGCAAAGATCTCCACCCCCAGCAGTGAATCGACTCCCAACTCGGAAAAAATATCCGCGTCCAGTCCGACCTTTTCTGCCGGCAGTTTGATCACTTTGGCGACCAGGCTTCTGATCTCGGCGGTCAGTTGATCATTCATCGGCCAACTCCTTTTTGATTTCCAGGCGTTTGATCTTCATAAGCCTGGTCTTGGGCAGTTCCCGGCGGCGGATAATAAGACGCGCGATCCGCTTGAACTCGGCCAGCTGTTTGTTGAGTTCGTTCACCTGGCGGCGGATCTCGTCATCTGAAATCTCTTCCTTGGGGACAACGACACCGACGACCAGCTCGGTCTCTTTCCTGATCCCTTCTCTGATCTTCTGGCCGATCACGCAGCTTTCCAGTACTCCGGGAAGTTTATTTAGGCGGTTTTCCAACTCTTCCGGATAAACGTTGATCCCGGAACCGGTCACGATGATCTCTTTGACCCGACCGGTAATAAAAAGAAACCCGTCCTGATCGTAATAACCAACGTCGCCGGTCTTCAGCCAGTTCCCAGCCAAGACCTCACGAGTCAGGTCGGGACGGTTGTAATACCCCTTCATCACATTAGGCCCGGAGATCAGGATCTCCCCCGGGCCCTCTTTACCGTCGATCCTGACCTGAACACCGGGGATCGGTTTGCCGACCGAGCCGAGCCGGTTGGCGGCAAAAGTATTGACGGTCGCGATCGGCGCGGTCTCGGTTAAGCCGTAACCCTGCAAAATGGTAAAACCCATTAAGGAAAAGTTCCGGACCAGTTCGGGACTGATCGCCGCGCCGCCGGAAGCGAAGAAGCGGACCTTGCCGCCGAATTTTCGGTGGACCATCCCAAAAATAATCCGGCCGAGATTAATACCGATCGAGTCGTTAAAAAAGGCGGAAAGCTTAAATAAGAGTTCAAATAACCGCCGCTTCCCGCTCTCTTCCGCTTGCCGCAGGATCCCTTCGTAAAAGATCTGGTAAAGGAGCGGCACGCCGCACATGATGGTAATCCCGGTCTCCTGCATGATCTTAAGAAGAATATTGGATTTCAGGCTGTCGGCGTAAGTCACGCAGCAGCCGCGGCTGAACGGGGCCAAAAAGCCGGCGGTCATTTCAAAAGTATGCGACAGCGGCAAAACCGAGAGCATATTGTCGCTGGTCGTAATTTTAAAAAGGGAGGCGACGGAATCGGCATTGGAGCAAAAGTTTCGATGGGTCAGGACGATCCCTTTCGGGCTCCCGGTCGTGCCGGAAGTGTAGACGATCGAAGCAGGGTCGTCGCCGGAAAGAACGGGACGTTCCGGAGCGGCCGCGGCCGGCAGATCGAAGATCCTTTCCATTAATATTAGATGGAGACCGGCAAAGGTCCCCTGATGGGCGGCTGAAATCTTTTGGGAGACGAGCGCGAATTTCGGCCGGCAATCGGCCAGTAAAGCGGCAACTTCTTCCGGTTTTAAGACCGCGTCGATCGGGACCACGATCCCGCCAAGCGTCGTCACCGCCAGGTAAGCGATCGGCCATTCAGGGCGGTTTTCCGCCATGATCACCACCCTGTCTCCCCGAACCAATCCTAACGACAGAAGATGTGACTGGACCCGGCCAAGCAAGGCAGGGAGTTCGGAAAAAGTTATAACCCGGTAGCCGTTCTCGAGTCGGCCCCGGAATGCCGGGACGGCGGCAAAGCTGACGGTCGAGTGATCGACAATCTCCTTAAGAGTTTCCACCTTCAGTTAAAAGCTCATCATCCTCATCATGATCGGACCGTAAACCGCGCCCCCAATGATAAACGAGAACAGGAAGGTCAGGATCAGGGAAGAGATCAGGATCGCCAGAAAATACCAAAAGACCTTATCTTCCGGCGTCTCAAGGAGAACCGGCAAGCCTTTGTATAAAAGATAAAGCCCGTATAAACCAAAGAGCTGTAAGATCCCGATCCCGGGGAGAATGGCGACGATGCCGACCAGCCAGACCGGGGTCATGGCGTAGACGACCAATTTAAAAGAAAGTTCAAAATCGCTCTTGGAATTAAAGTAGGCGGCCAGATAACTGACTACCCAGGCGCCGGCCAGCAAGGTCCCCAGGTTCAAGAAATAACCGACGGTCCCGGCAATCAAGGCTTCGATAAAAGGGATCCGGATAACAAAACCGGTCGGGACCCGGATACCGATGATCGCCAGGCCAATCAGGGTCGCTAAGGCCGGAATAAGGGCCAAGGGAGCGGCATAATTGACCAACAGATCGCGAACCGAGATCGTTTCCCCTTTAACTATCCCCCAGGTTTCCAAGGGTTTTACGATCATCGCTTTCGCCCGTTCAAATATTTCTTTCACTTAAGATACCTCCGTTAATTTTTGCCATTCTACCATTCGAGTTTTAGTTGTCAAGACGGGATAACTTTGCTATTATTCTGCCAGCCTACTAATGGAGGAACCCAATGCGATTGAAATTTGCCATAACAATTCTTCTCCTGATCTTTACCTGCCAAAGTGCCTTTGCCTTATACGGCACCAGACCGATGGGAATGGGGGGAGCGTTTACGGCGGTCGCGGACGATGCCAACGCCCCCTACTGGAACCCGGCCGGGCTCGCCCTTAACCCGGAAGTTTCGATCACCGGGACCACTAAGTTGAACAATCGTAATACCTGGGTCGGTGATAACCTCTTTAGTTTAAAGATGTGCTATGAAACCGAACTGAACCCTTTCCAGTGGCTCCTGGGGATCGGGATCGCTTCACTGGTCGCTTACGAAGGGGCCTCTTATCTTGGAGACAAAGGGATCCTGAAAACCGGCTGGGGCCGGAACGTGAAAAAAACCGAGCGGGGGGAATCGATGGCCGAACAGGTGACCGAATCCGGTTCAGAACAAGCGGTCAGCTTACGTCAGCTGGGAATGGGAGCGATCAAAGACGCTCTGGGGATCTCATCAGGTGTGGCAAAAGGAACGCCCGCTCCTCAACCACCAGTCCGTCCAATAATAGTCAGACCGCGTTATTACGTCTATCCCGCGTATTCCTGGTATCATCCCCGTCCTTATCACCGCGATTACTGGGAACCGGTCCAATACGAAGAAGTTCCGGAGAACACGCCGACTAAAGCGCAGTTTGCCCTCGGCCTTGGCTGGATCAACGACTATAACGTTCCGCTGGACGAGAAGTCGAACCAATTCACGATCGGGGTCGCCTCCGGCTTTGAACAGCGCGTGGCGATCGGCGCCAACGTCAATCTTTATGACAAGACGATCATTTCCTCCAACATCCGTGGTTTTGGCGGCGACATCGACCTCGGCTTTATCGGCAAACCGGTCGAATATATTTCTTTTGGCCTTGCCACTAAAGGGATCTTAACTTCCGATATCTATTGGCAAAACGGGGCCAGGACCCGCTACGAAATGCTGGTCAATGCCGGTCTGGCGGTCAAACCGCTCCCCTTCTTAACGATCGCCGGCGATGCCCACAACATCTTCAACCAGAACAGCAGACAAGCGACTCTGCACTACGGCGCGGAAGTTTCGCTCATTCCCGGTCTGCTCGCCAGAGCCGGACTAGATGACGGGAACAAAACGGCCGGCGTCACTCTGGCGCTGGGGAACCTCCTGATCGATTACGCGATCCTGGGCGGGACCTACAACCGGACCCAGATGATCGGCGGAAGCTGGCGGTTCTGATGCCGGAGGTGCTGGACCCCGCGAGGCCAGCAACTTGGCAGCAGCTCAAGAAGCTCGCGCCGATCTCGCAAAAAGCCTGGCTGCAGAAGCATTTCCAGGAGATCAAACAGGCGCTCACTTCCCTTGAACCCCCCTTCCTGACCTTCATCGGCAATCTCTGCGTTAATTCCAACCTCTACAAGGAAGCGGAGTTCATCTTTGACGAGCTCTTTAAAAAAGGGCAGAAAAACCACGAACAAGCGAGTTCCGCCGCTTATTACCGGGGAATCACCCGCTTTCTCCAGGGACGCTTCCAGGAAGCGTACGGCGACTTTAAGCTCGCCCATCAGCACGACCTGCAAAAACGGGATTTCAGCGCGCCGTCAGGCCAGGCAATCGCCTACATGGAAGATACTCTTTTCCCGACCCGCGAAACAATTAAAAAGAACCAGTTCAAATTACTCCAGGACCTGAACGCGCCGCGGGCGATCAACCACATCATGGGACCGAACATCCTCCGGATCATGCGGAAATGGAACTCATCTTCTCCCCTTTTCTCCCATGGCGTTTCCCAAGGCGGAGGGTATTTCCTGACCACTAAGAACCACCACGGCGAGACCAAAGGGATCGTCATCGATCCCGGCTACGCTTTCTTCGACATCTTCCGGGACATCGGGCTCGGCATCGCCGATATCGACGCGATCGTCATCACCCATGACCACGACGACCACACCGATTCGGTCGAAGGGATCCTCTCCCTCCTGGCCAAATATAACGACCACAACGAAAAATCCAAAGTGATCGATATTTTCGGCTCCGCCGGAACCATGCTTAAATTTAACGGGCTCCTGCCGGCGACCGATCCCAAGGGGAACCGGGAAATCAACTTCAAACTGCTCGTCCCGGGGAGCCACGTGACCGAGATCGAAGGCGGTTCTCTCCTGGAAAAATACGGCTTTACCATCAGCGTGAAACCGGCCCATCACGTTGAACGCTGGACCAATCAGGAATCATCGGTCGGCATGGTCCTGAACACCAACTTAACTTTCGGCCTTGACGCGCTGAAGATCGGGATCACCGGCGACACCCGCTACGAAGTCGGCCTTGGCCTGGAATATCAGGAGGCCCAGATCATCCTGCTCAATATCGGTTCGGTCGAGAAGGAAGAAGGGAAAATGCTCAAACAGCACCTCGGCATGCTCGGCTGTATCAATCTCCTGAAAGAAGCCCGGCTCGGCAAACCGGCGATCGCCATCTTAACCGAATTCGGTGAAGAATTTTCCGGCCGCCGCCAGATCATCAGCCACATCATTGAAAACTGGGCCCAGGCGATCGATGGAGCAACCAGGCACGATCTCCGGGTCATCCCCTCCGACGTCCACCTCGAACTCCGGCTGGCCGATCTCCACATTCGGGAAAGCGATTCCGGGATCTTTTTCCCCTATCATCTAATGCGGGTTGACGAAAGCGACCCGGAAGTCCTAAAATACAAATTCAATGGTTAGTTCACTTGCCATCTTAAGAGAATCAAAAACCGATACCCAGGGGCGCGAAATCGAGAACCGGGTCGCCATGCTGCCGGCCCAGGTCGCGCAGTTGATCGAACGGGCGCCGCAAGTCGAGATCTTCGTAGAGAGCGGAGCGGGAGAAAAGATCGGCTATCGCGACGAACAGTACGCCGAGGCCGGCGCCAAGCTTTGCTCTCACACCGAAGCGTTGGACAAGGATATCGTCGTCGGGGTCAAAGAGACTAAAACGGCCGACTTTCCCCGCCTGCGGAATAATCTGTTCATCTCCTACCAGCATTTCGCCCAAAGCTTTGACCGGACGACTTTGGCCCTGCAGGCCAGCCGGGAAAAAGGAACCGCCTTCCTCGCCCTAGAAACCATGGAAACGATCAAGGATGGTTGTCCGTTCTTCCCCTGTCTCGCTCCGATGAGCGAGGCGGCGGCCAAAGTCATTGCCCGGCATGCCGATGAATTTGCCTTACTTAGTAAAAAGATCATTTCCAGCGGCTTGCCGGAAACCGGCCTCAAGGGATTAAAAACCGTGGTCCTGGGGGGCGGCAGAGTCGGTCAGACCGCGGCCGAAGAGTTTTCCGAACGGGGGTGCCGGGTCATTCTCCTGGAAAAGAATCCGCTCCGGGTCAAAGCCCTGGCCGATTATTTTAAGTCTCACGATCTTCGTTTCCCTAACGTCACCGTTCTGGAAATGAGCCCAAGCAACCTCCGGAACACGATTAAAGAAGCTTTCTTCCTGGTTTCCGCTATTTATAATGCCGGCAAGAAGCCGGAAAAGCTGGTGACCCTGGACCTCTTGCGGACAATGCGGGCCGGCGGCTGCCTTTATCCGGTCGACATCGATCAGGGGGGCGGGATCGAAGGGGTTTTGGAAACCAGTCTTCTGGAGCCTTTTAATTTGCCGACGGTCCCCGGGAGCGAAGTCTTTTTCTTCGCCCCGCCAAACCTCCCCTCCATGGGCGCCTTGACGGCGTCGGAAGCCTTGGGAATTGTGCTTCTCCCCTACGTGATCGAGATCGCCCAGAAGTGGCTCTATAAAGCAAAGGATGATAATCCGATCATCAATTCAGGGGTTAATATCGAGGGCGGGAAGATCGTCCACCCGGGGCTGGCAAGTGTTTTCCCTGGGTTAAAATAACCGCGCAATTAATTGCGCGGTTAAATAAGCCTAATACTTTTCATCAACTCTTTAACCACTTCTTTGTCGTCAAACGGAATCTTTTTGCCGTTAAAATCCTGGAACTTTTCGTGGCCACGCCCGGCGATCAGAACTGTATCGCCCTTTTTCGCCATTTTTAAAGCTTTTTCAATCGCTGTTTTTCTGTCAACAATCTTCTCCCAACATTTGACATTTGTCATTTGACATTTGTCATTCGAAAAACCTGATACAATTTCATCAATGATGCTTTCAGGTTTTTCGCTATAAGGATCGTCGGTGGTAACGATCACTTCGTCGGCCAAGCGAGCGGCAATCTCCCCCATGATCGGACGTTTGGCCCGGTCGCGATCGCCTGGACAGCCAAAGACCGCGATCACCCGGCCTTGAGCAACTTGTTTATAGGTTTCCAGCAGTTTTTGCAGACTATCCGGCGAATGGGCAAAATCAACGATCACCGTAAACGGCTGGCTGACGATCTTTTCCTGGCGGCCGGGAATGACCTTCACCTTTTCGATCCCCTCTTTGATCACCGCCTGGCGCAGTCCGAGCGCCAGCCCGCACTGGAAAGCGGCGGTCAGATTGTAAGCGTTGTGAATCCCGATCAGCGGGGTCCTAACTTCGACCCCATTGATCACGACCGCCATTTCGTTCTCCCGGATCTCGACCGCCACGACGGCGGCATCGGCGTCGTTGAATTTGGTATTGCGCAGTTCATGCCGGGCTTCTTCCAGCCCGTAAGAGAAAACCTCCCCTTTCACGGCGCCGATCAGGGCGGTACTCGCTTTATCGTCAATATTGATGATCGCGATCGCGTCGTGGTCGAGCATCTCGAAAAGTTTTCTTTTGGCCGCCAGGTATTCCGCGGTCGTCTTGTGGTAATCAAGATGGTCGTGGCTTAAATTGGTGAAGATCGCCACGGCAAAATAACAGCCGTGGACCCGATCCTGGGCCAGGGCATGGGAAGAAACCTCCAGGACGCAGTGGGTATAGCCTTCTTTTACCTGGCGGGCAAGTTCCGCCTGCAGGTCGGAAGATTCCGGGGTCGTCATCGGAAAGTTGACCGTGCCGATCAAGCCGGCCTTAAATCCGGCGGTGTTGAGGATCGACTGGACCAGAAAAGAGGTCGTCGTCTTCCCCTTGGTCCCGGTAATGCCGATCAATTTTAATTTCTTCGAAGGGTGGCCGTAGAATTCGGCCGACATTTCGGCTAGAGCCCGCCGGGCGGAAGGAACAATTTTTAATTCAACGCCAGCCGGGACCCGGACCTCTTTTTCCGCGACGATCAGGGTCGCCCCCGCTTTAATCGCTTGCGGAATAAATTCCGCCCCGTCATGTTTTAAGCCGGGAATAGCAACGAAAATGTAGCCTGGTTTAACTTGACGGGAATCATAGGTAATGCCGTTCATCTATTCACCCAGGGAATCGGAAAACTTCCCTTTGGTCATCAGACTGCGGAGATTCTGCCACCAGACCACGCCGTGTTCGAAAGCGTGGAAAAAGAGGGGGCTGTAAGGAAAATCGTAAGCGCCAATATATTTTTTCAATTCGCCGTTGAACCCCTTTTTGAAGCGATAGACGCCGAAGAGCGGGTGTCCCTCTTCCGGCTTGACCGGGATCCCCCAAAGGTCATACTCTTTGAGGCCGCGCGCTTTCGCCCATTTGATGATCTTCCAGTGGAGGATGTGGTTGGGCATAACGTTCCGGTATTCAGACGAGGAAGCGCCGTACATATACCAAAGGCGGCTGCCGAAATTAAAAGTAATGACCGCGGAGACCGGTTTTCCCTCGTAAAAAGCGATAAAACAGCTCCCCAGGCCGGCCCGGAAAATTATCTCTCTGATCTTCCGGTAATACGACAGCGGATGGATCAAAAATTTGTCCCGCTTGGCAGTCTCGGCGTAAAGGGCGTAAAACATTTCGATCCCCTTTTCACTGTTGTCCTCTTTGACGTAAACCCCTTTTTTTTCGGCCAGGCGGATGTTGTAGCGGGTTTTTTCGGCGAAACTCCCCATCAGGTCGTCAAGTTCCGGCTCGATGTTCAGAAGAAAGGTCGCCCGGGGCTGGATCTGTTTGAGCGCTTTATCAAAACCGAGCGAGCGGAGATTGTCGATCGCCAGCAAGTCGTTCTCTTCTAGATCGGGATCGATCTTCAGCGAGATCGCGTGGTGGCGGTCGGATTGTTCTTCCAGGACATCGAGCAGGGCATGGAGCAAATCCCGGTTACCGTAATCGATGATCGGCCCGCGCGGCGCGTAAAAGAGTGAATGCTTGATGAGAGGGATTTCCCGTTTAAGAATGGAGACCCCGGCCACGATCTTGCCGTTATCTTCCAGCGCCACCCGGATCGGCTGCCAACCGAACTTGGCCTTGAGCTCTCCCCATTCGTACGATTGGAGGATCGAGTTGTGAGCGGAATAAGCGACGAAGTTGTTCCAGTTCTCCCGGTCGAGGTAAGTAATGATTTTAGCTTTCATCGTGTTATAATTATAACATGATTCTCGTAGTGGATAATTACGATTCGTTCACTTATAATCTCGTGCAGTACCTCGGCGAAATGGGAGAAAAACCGGCCGTCTACCGGAACGACGAGATCACGATCCCCGAAATAAAGAAGCTCCGGCCCGACCGGATCCTGATCTCCCCGGGACCAAAATCACCCAAAGAAGCCGGGATCAGCCGCGAAGTGATCAGGACTTTCGCCGGATCGGTCCCGATCCTCGGCGTTTGTCTCGGCCACCAGGCGATCGGCGAGGTTTTCGGCGGCCGGGTCGTCCGCGCCGGTCGGATCATGCACGGCAAGACCTCCGCCATCTATCACGACGGCAAAACGATCTTCAAAGGCCTGCCCAACCCTTTTCAGGCGACCCGCTACCACTCCCTGATCGTTGAAAAGAAAAGTCTGCCGGCTGTTTTAGAAATTTCGGCCTGGACCAAAGAAGGCGAGATCATGGGATTGCGCCACAAAAAGTTCAGCGTCGAGGGGGTCCAATTCCATCCGGAGTCGATCCTGACCGATTACGGGAAGAAATTGCTGGAAAACTTCCTCGCTCTTTAGGTCTTTTCCGCCAGCTTTTGCAGCGCCGTTTTGATCTGTTTCAATTCGGTGATATCCCGGGCGGTCGTAAGCAGAACAACCTGACCGTCCAGCTCGATCAAATCAACGTTCACCAGACACCAATAAACAGCTCCATCTTTACGTTTGAGCTTAACTTCAAAGTCATGGGCGCTTGAGGCCGATTCGAGGGTTTGCAGTAAGCGGGCCCGATCTCCGGGATCGACGTACGTATCCTCGACTTTGATCTTTTGATATTCCTCCAGATTATAGCCGGTCAACTCCTCCATGGCGCGATTAACGGCAAAAACGTTTCCCGTCCTGTCGGCAATGCCGATCGCTACCGGGGCGGCATTGAACAGGGTCTGAAACTTTTTCTCCGCTCCCTCCAGCTTCCTTTGGCAATCAACCAACCCGGCGTTTAACTGCGCCAGCAAGGTCCCCATCTCTTTAATTTTATTTTCCAACTCCGCCATTTTCAGCTCCCGGCCGACCGCAAGCTCCTGAAAAAAGTGAAGATCTTGGATTTCATCGTTATTTTTTTCTTCCAGTGTTTTTCGCTCGGAAATATCGCGGGAGATACCGAGGACCGAAGTAACCTTCCCCATTTCATCGGCCAGCGGAACCAAACGGCTGTCAAGCCACGCCTCCTTGTTATAGAAAGGGAATTTACGTTCGAAATTCAACGGCTTGTTGGAGTCGAAAACAATCTGGATATTTTTCTTTTGCCCCTCGGCGATCGGCGGCGGAAAAATATCGCTAAGAGCTTTACCAATGATCTGCTCCGGGGTGGAGTTCAAATACTTTGCCCCGTATTCATTGACGTAAATAATTTTACCGTTCCGGTCAACAATATAGATAAAATCACAAGCGGAATCGATCAGGTTTTTCATAACGCTTGAAGTCTACTATTTTTATTGAGAAAGTCAAGCAAATTCGGAAATATCGGCCGAATTAAAAGAAAGAAGATTTTGGGGGTTCGGCGAGAAAATAACCCCGTTATCGCCGGGAAGTTTTGTGCCGACAAGTTTGCCGGTTTCTTTGGCAAAAGTTTGCTTTAAGGCGTCCAAAAAGTCCGGCGCGCCGGCCGCCGGCTTTCCTTTAAACGGTATACTAGAAATTCTCGAAACGCTTTCAACCATACTAATATATCGTATTAAACCGGGGAAATCTTGCTTAGACCGCCTAAATACGGCTGGAGCGCTTCGGGGATAATAATGGACCCGTCGGCCTGCTGGTAGTTTTCCAGGAGCGCGGCAAAGGTCCGGCCAACCGCCAATCCGGAGCCGTTGAGGGTGTGAACGAATTCCGGTTTGGCCTCTTTTTCCGGCCGGTAGCGGATCGCCGCCCGGCGAGCCTGAAAACCTTCAAAATTGGAGCAGGAAGAGATCTCCCGGTACTGATTTTCCGAAGGAAACCAGACTTCGAGATCGTAAGTTTTGGCCGAAGCAAATCCCAGGTCTCCAGTGCAAAGTTCGACCACCCGATACGCCAGATTTAACTTTTGCAGGATTTTTTCGGCATCGGCCGTCAATTGTTCGTGCTCGGCGGGGGACGATTGCGGCGTCGTAAATTTAACCAATTCAACTTTATTGAACTGGTGCTGGCGGATGATCCCTTTGACATCCTTGCCGTAAGAGCCGGCTTCCCGGCGAAAACAAGGAGTGTAAGCGACATATTTGAGCGGCAGGTCGGCCGCGTTCAGGATTTCGTCGCGATGGAGATTGGTGACCGGAACTTCGGCGGTCGGGATCAGATAAAGATCGTCCTCGCGGCAGCGGAAAAGGTCGTCGGCAAATTTGGGGAGCTGGCCGGTCCCGCGTAAACTGGCTTCGTTGACCAAAAGCGGAGTTAAAACTTCGGTGTAACCGTTTTCCTTAATGTGCGTGTCGAGCATCAGGCTGATGATCGCCCGCTCGAGCGCCGCCCCGAGCCCGCGATAAACGACAAAGCGGGACCGGGCGATCTTGGCCGCCCGCTCGAAGTCGAGGATCTTAAGGTTTGTTCCAAGCTCATCATGGGCTTTTGGTTTAAAAGCAAAGGCTGGTTTCTCGCCCCAGGAACGGAGCGCTTTGTTGTCTTCGCTCGAGCGGCCAACCGGGACCGACAGGTTCGGCAAATTCGGGATATTCAGGCTAATAACGGAGAGTTCTTCTTCGAACCCCTTTTGTTCTCCCTCGAGCGACTTAATTTCTTCGGCTAAGGCCTTCATTTCCGCCATTAACGCGGAAGCATCTTCCTTTTTTCGCTTGAGCTCGCCGATCTTTTCGGAGTCGGCGTTGCGCCGGGCTTTTTTCTCCTCGATCCGGACGGTCAGTTTCCGCCATCTATCGTCAACCGCCGTAAATTGGTCGAGCAAAGAGAGGTCGGCCCCCCGATTTTTCAGGCCGACTTTAACTTTTTCCGGTTCAGCGCGCAGTATTTTTGGATCGAGCATGATTTTATTTTATCACTTTCCTGACACTAAGCAAAGCCAGAAAAGAAACGACGATCGAAAACCCCATTACCCCGGGAAAACCCCAGAAGTGGAGAAAAACCCCGGACAACAAAGGCCCGATCACCGCCGCCAAATTGATCAAGGCGGTCAGGATCCCGATAATGCTCGCTTTTTCCGCGTTCTGGTCGAGTAAAGCCTGGTTCGCTCCGACCTCAAAAGCGGAAAAAGAATAGGCGATAATGACCTGCAACGGCAAGACCAGCCAAAAATTCGGGAGCAACGCGTAGAGAATAAAAGTGATCAAAGTGTAAAGGATCCCCCGCCGGAAAAGGTCCAGGCTTTTGTATCGCTCGTCATACTGCATCATCACAAATTGAGAAAGGGTGTTGACCAAATAAGCCACCCCGATCCAGAAGCGGTCCCCGCCCAGGTGCATCAGGTAAAGAGGAAAAATGACCCACAAGTTTTGGGCGCTGACCGACCGGAGAAAATAGGGCAAAAGGACCCGCCAGTTTCGCCGGAACAGGGCCCAGGAAAAAGGATCGCGCGACGGCCGCTTTACCCCCGGCAAGACCGGCAAGCGGAGTGAAAAAAGAAAAGCCGCGCCGAAAAGCAGGGCGCTGATCGCGAAAATCGAGTTATTGCGCGACAAAAGACCGGCCAGCATCGCCCCCAACGCCCAGCCAAGCGCGCCGTAAGCTTTAAATTTACCGATCTTTCCCCGATCGGTAAAAGCGTAAACGGTCAGCGCGGCCGGGAACATCCCGGCCGACAACCCCGCCCCCACCCTGACCGCCAGCAGCGAGAGCGGCCCATGGGCCAGCATTTGCAGGGCGAAAAAAACGGTCGAAAGAAAAAGGCCCAACCGGAGAAAAAAGACCGGACCAAACCGATCGGCCAGTTTGCCGAAAACATACGAAGAAACGAAAAAAGCGGCAAAATAAGCGCTCACGGTCAAGCCAATCAAGAAATTGCTCCCGCCCCACTCCTTGACCATCAGGGAAATGAAGATTTGCGAAGCAAAAAGCGAGGCGCTGGTCAAAAATGAGATCAGGGTCGAAATTTCCATGGCGTTCTAAGGGCGGCTCCACTTGGTCCCGTAGGCGGTATCTTCCAGGACGATCCCTTGGGCTTTCAACTGGTCGCGGATCTCATCGGATCGTTTAAAATCCTTACTTTTACGGGCCGCTTCCCGCTCGGCGATCAAGCGCTCGACCGACCCTGAAGCCTCGCCAGCGGCGGCATCAAAGGTTATCCCTAAAATGCCGAAATAACCGATCACCGTTTCCCGCATATACTCCAGGCACTCTTTTTCGTCTTCCCCTTCATCCAGGCTCTTGCGGCAGTATTTGATCATTTCAAATAAAGCGGCGATCGCGCTCGCCGTATTGAAATCATCGCTCATCGCCGCTTCAAACTTCAAAAGGTACGGCCGGAGCTCTTCCTTTAGATCGAGCAGTTCAACCTCCGGCGCCTGACCGGGCGTTTTACTTAAAATAAAATCGAGGTCGGAAAGGAACTGCCGGACCCGCCCGTAAGCTTCCCCCGCGCTCCGCATCTCGGAATCGCTGTAGTTGATCGGGCTCCGGTAATGGGTCAAAAGAAGGAAGAAGCGGACGACCAGCGGATCAAACTTGGTAAAAACGTCCTTGAGCGAAAAGAAATTTCCCAGAGACTTGCTCATCTTCTCTTTATTGACCGTCACAAAGCCGTTATGAAGCCAGTATTTGACCCACTGTTTACCGGTGAGAGCTTCGGTCTGGGCAAGCTCATTCTCATGGTGCGGGAATTCCAGGTCGAGCCCGCCGCCGTGGATATCGAATTGCTCGCCCAAATACTTGGTCGACATGACCGAACATTCAATATGCCAGCCGGGGCGCCCTTCGCCCCAGGGACTCGGCCAGGAGGGCTCCCCCGCTTTGGCCTTTTTCCACAAGACGAAATCAAAAGGGTTCTTTTTCCGGTTATCGATATCGACGCGGGCCCCGGCCTGCATCTCGTCCAGTTTCCGGCCCGAAAGTTTACCGTAACCGGGAAAAGTTTCCACCGAAAAATAAACACCGTCAGCTATTTCATAAGCCGCCCCTTTAGCCTGCAATCCCTTGATCCACTCGATCATTTCCGGGATATGCTCGGTCGCCTTGGGGTACATATCAGCCCGCAAGACATTCAACCGGTCCATGACCTCAAGGAACGAAGCGGTATATTTTTCGGTAATCTCTTGGCATCGTTGTTTAACATCGGCGGCCCCTGGTTCCTTTATCGCCTTCTGAATAATCTTGTCGTCGATATCAGTGATGTTCTGAACATGTTTAACTTTGTAGCCGGCATGGGCCAGGTAACGCTTGATGACATCAAAAGTCACGTAAGCCCGGGCATGCCCGAGGTGAGACTCGTCGTATGGGGTAATGCCGCAGACGTACATTTTGATCTCCGGAGGCGCGAGCGGAACCAGCTCTTCTTTGCGGCGTGAAGCGGTATTAGATAAAAATATTGACATATGATCAAAAACTCAATGAGAAATGGCCTAATGCAAAATTAAAAATGATTGTTTGGCAATCATTAAAATGATTCTTTTCTTCATTTTTCATTAAGTCATTTTCCATTTTTCATTTCTGCCTTTCCAGTCTTTCCAGCCGCTGATTGATCTCATCCAGCGCTTTAGCAACCGGATCGGGAAGTTCATTATGAGCCAGGGGCTCGATCCGCTGCCCCTTCTGCATGACGATCCGGGCGGGATTACCAACAACAGTTGAATGCGACGGCACCGGCTTGGTCACGACTGCGGCGGCGCCAACCCGGGCAAATTCGCCAACGGTTATATTCCCCAGAACAATCGCTTCCGCTCCGATCACCACATTATCACCGATCGTCGGGTGGCGTTTCCCCTTCCCTTTACCGGTCCCGCCAAGGGTCACCCCCTGATAAATGGTAACGTTGTCACCGATGACAGTCGTTTCGCCGATCACCACGCCGCAACCATGGTCGATAAAGACCTTTTTACCGATCTGCGCTCCGGGATGGATCTCGATCATCGTCAGGAAACGCATGATCTGGGAGATCAGCCGGGGGAGGATCGGAATACGCCAGCGATAAAGCAAATGCGCGAAACGGTGGATCCAGATCGCCCATAATCCCTGGTAAAGCAAAACCTCAAATATATTGGTCGCCGCCGGGTCGCGTTCAAAAATCGCCTGAATATCGCCTATCATAAAGTTTTGCTCCTCTTACCGATCAAAGAAAGGATTCTTGCCGGAGACTGAAAGCGGAATGCCCAAAGCGACAACGACTTCGCTCCCCAGCAGTCCGGTTTCAACCGCCGTTTTACCGACTGAATACATGATCCGATTGTCGAGCCGATGGTTTGCCGCCACCGCAACCGCTGAACCGACGGCAACCCCAAGATCGTTGGTGTTATAAGCGCAAATCGCTCCCGCCTGCTCCGCCGCCTGACAGTTCTTGAAACCGCAAAAGGAACAATATTTTAAGCCGATCGTTTTCTTTTTCGTCCCGATCAAAAGCATTGCCTGCGCTTTTTTAATGTTTTCCGAATCGCGCAAGAAGCCCGGCAGGGCTTCCCGTTCGCCGATCTTTTTCATCGCTTCAGACAGCTTCACTATATCCTCGCCGGTCAAGACCAGGATCTCCAGCAGGTCGATCCCCTTGGCTTTGGGGGCGGTCCGGGCGGCTAAGGCCAGCTCTTTGGCCAGAGCCTCGACCGTTTCCGTTCGAAAGCGCTCTTCGTTTTTCAACACTTAATTAATCCGCCGCGCCGAGCGCGACCTTGGTCGCCAGCGCCGCCATTTGCTTGCCGGCAATTAAATACGGGGAGATCACCCGATCCGCTCCCGCCTTTTTTAGCTTTTCTTCCGCTTCGACCGTTCCGGTCCGGGCGATAATGAACAATTTTGGGTTCAAGACCCTGGCGGAAAGGGTGACAAACACGTTGTCGGTATCGGAGTCGGCCGCCGCGACCAACCCTTTGGCATTTTTGATCCCGGCGTCAAGCAGAATCTGATCGGTCGTCATATTGCCGACCAAAAAAGGGATCTTCGTCCCTTCCAACTCCCGGGTCGTTTCTTCTTTGTTGTCGATCAACACATAGGGGATTTTGTTGGCGGCAAATTCCCTGGCGATTTGGTGGCCGACCCGGCCGTACCCGCAAATGACAAAATGATTTTTTAGGCTCACGATCTTTTTCTCCATCTTTTTCCTCCTTCGATACCCGCCAATCTCTCCTTCAACAATAATTTCGATGATCTGGCCGACAGTGTAAGCGACGGTCCCGATCCCAAAAACAATTACTCCAATGGTAAGGACCCGGCCGGCCAAATTCAGCTCATGGACTTCGCGAAAACCAACGGTCGACAGGGTAATGATCACCATGTAAACCGCGTCGGCAATCCCCCAGCCCTCCAATCGGACATAGCCCCAAGTGCCGATCGTTATGATCAAAAGGATGAGCAACCCCGGGAAGATCAATCTGGTCAGCGGGTTTATTTGCAGGTTGCCGTTATTTTTTTTCATTTCAATAAAAAGACCGTAAAGTCCCCCTCGTGATAATCATGCCTGACAATATACTTATTGCAGGCATACCGGACGAAGTTTAAGATCCGCTCCGGATCGAAATAGTAATACCGGGTCGAATTAAGCCCCGGCAGATCGGCGATCGGCAACGACCCCTGGCTCAAAAAATTAAGGGCCACGCCGAATCCGGCCAGCTCATACATACGGTAAATCATCTCACGGATAAAATCAAGGTGTTCTTCTTCGGAGCCGGTCCTGATGTTAAAGATCCCGCAAGCCATAATGTAATCAAAGCGCGGCAGGTATTTTGCTTCTAATAGATCTTTGACCTCAAAATCGGCTTCCGGAAAGCGTTGTTGGGCCGCTTCGATCAATTTGGGGGCAATATCATAACCGGTATATTGCAGACGGTGTTTTTGGAGAAGTTTCTCGCTCTTCAGGAAACCGTAGAGATCCCCCAGGCCGCACCCCAAGTCAAGAAGAGAAACCCCGGTCGATTTCCGGCCATAGACCAAGATCTCGTTAAAAATCCGAAAGCGGAGACGCTGGCTCTCCGGCGAATTCCAGTCGAGCGCCTTGTAATTGGGGCCGTGCTGGGCCAGCAGGTTCTCGAAATATTCAATTTGCTGCTGCTTATCGATCACGTTCCCCCCGCTTTATTAAAGCAAGCCGTCCTTGATCATCCGTTCCGCGATCAGCACGGCATTCAGGGCCGCCCCGCGCCGCAGATTGTCAGCCACGATCCACATTTCGAGACCCCGTTCCTGGGAAATATCCTCGCGGACCCGGCCGACCAGGGTCTCATTCTTGCCAACGCAGTCGAGAACGGTCGGATAGAGCCCTTTCGCCGGATCGTCCATGATCTTAACGTCGGCAAAGCCGCCCATCAGCTTCCTGGCCTCGGCCGCGGAGATCTTTTTCTTAGTGGTAATGTTGACCGACTCGGAGTGTCCGATCACGACCGGGACCCGGACGGTGGTCGCGGTCACCCGGATCGAATCGTCTTCAAAGATCTTCTTGGTCTCGTTGACCATCTTTAATTCTTCTTTGGTGTAGCCGTTATCAGTAAACTGGTCGATTTGCGGCACGACGTTGAAAGCGATCCGCTTGAAGATGCATTTAACTTCGACTTCGGCGTTCGGATCGGCAAGCAGTGCTTTGCTCTGGGTCATCAGCTCCTCGACCGCCTCTTTCCCCCAACCGGAAACCGACTGGTAAGTCGAGACGACGATCCGCTCGATCCCGACCGCGTCGTAGATCGGCTTAAGCGCCAGGACCATCTGGGCGGTCGAGCAGTTCGGGTTGGCGACAATCCCTTTGTGTTTTTTCAAGGCGTAACCATTAACTTCGGGGACAACCAAGGGGACATCCGGGTCCATCCGGAAATGGGAAGTATTGTCGATCACAACGCATTTACGCTTGGCCGCTTCCGGAGCCAGCGCGGCGGAGACATTGCCGCCGGCGGAAAAGAGGCCGAGCTCGATCCCCTCAAACGACTCCGGCTTGGCTTCTTCAACGGTATATTCTTTACCCTGGAAGGTCACTTTGCTCCCAGCGGTCCGGCCGGACGCGAGCGGCAAAAATTTATTGATCGGGAAATTCCGCTCCTCCAGGACCTTCATCATCTCTTTCCCGACCATCCCGGTCGCCCCTAACACGCAAACATTATATTTTTTCATGGCCATTCTCCTTTCAATTACTATGACACGACCCGCCCGCCGAAAAATTCGGCGACGCTGGAAGCGGTGATCGCGGCGTTGGCCTGAGCCACTTCCGAAATGATCAGTTCGAGCGGCAGTTTCTCGCCGCTGTATTCCCGGACCGCTTCCATCAGCGACTCCCGGTTCTTGGCGTCGTCCATCCTTTCCTTATGGAAAGAAAAACCTTTGCGGAAACCGATCACCAGCTTACCGGAGCTGATCTCGATCGGCTCGGCTTCAGAAAGGGAAACATAGCCGGAGAGGCTCTTTTGCTTCATGCTCTCCAGAATATCGGCCCAATGGTGTTTGATCCGGTCGATCGCCGCCCCGTTCTTTGTAAGCACTACTGGCGGCGGCACAGGTTTGGCTGGTTCCGGCGAGGCAACCGGCACGGCCGGCATGGCGGCAGCCATAGGCCGATGGGTATCCGTTTTTTGCGGGATGGCCGCAACCGTTGGCCTGGGAGCAGCAACCGGTTTCTCCGCCGCGATCGCGGCCGGGACTGGCTGTTGCATCAGTTCAATAATCGCCACTTCCAGGACCAGCCGACCATGGGGATGCCATTTCATGTCAAGTTCCGCCCGGGAAAGGGCCCGAATCGCTTCTTTGATCCGGGTCAGGCTGAACTTGGTCGCCTGATCTTTGAGCCGCTGCAAATAATCGCTGGTCAGTTCCAGCGCTTCGCCGGAGCCGACCTTGAGATGGAGAAGATTGCGGAAATGCATCACGAAATCCCGGGCAACCTGGGCCATCGACCGCCCCTCTTCCACCCCCGCTTTGATCAGTTCCAGGACTTTCGAATCATTCCCTTCGGCAATCGCTTCGGCAAAACCGAACAAAAGCTCTTCGTCGGCGGTCCCAAGGAGGGTCACAACGTTATCGTAAGAGATCTCTTTCCCGGAAAAGGAGATCGCCTGGTCAAGGAGCGAGATCGCGTCCCGCATCCCCCCTTCGGCGGAGCGGGCAATTAGGGCGAGCGCTTTCGGCTCGGCGTGATAACCTTCGGTCTTAGCGATCTCTTGCAAATGTTCGGTGATCTCGGCGAGTTTGATCCGGCTGAAATCAAGCCGCTGGCAGCGGGAAGCGATCGTCGCCGGAACTTTCTGGATCTCGGTCGTCGCCAGAATGAAAATCGCGTGCGACGGCGGCTCTTCCAGGGTCTTGAGCAGGGCGTTGAACGCTTCCGAGGTCAGCATGTGGACTTCGTCGATAATGTAAACTTTGTAGCGCCCTTCCAGCGGCGTGAAGCGGACCCGCTCGCGCAGCTCGCGGATCTCGTCGATGCCGCGATTGCTGGCGGCGTCGATCTCGATCACGTCGACTGAATGGCCGTTCTTGATCTTGTCGCAGCTCTCGCATTTGCCGCAGGGGGACGGGGTCGGCCCTTCCTTGCAGTTGAGCGATTTAGCCAGGATCCGGGCGGTCGAGGTCTTCCCCGTGCCGCGCGGCCCGGTAAAAAGATAGGCGTGGGAGATCCGGTTCCCCAGGATCGCGTTCTTTAACGTCTGAACGATGACCGGCTGGCCGACGATCTCCGCGAAATTCTGCGAACGCCATTTTCGGTAGAGCGATACGTAACTCATTTGTAGACCCTCGGGACCCGTTTGCCGATGCTGCAAACGACTTCATATGAAATAGTTTCTTCAAGGTTGGCAATCTCATCGGCAGAAATCCCCTGCCCCCCCTGCTGGCCGATCAGGACCACTTCATCCCCCAGTTCAACGTTGGCGCCGCCGACATTGACCAGCGCCATGTCCATACTCACTTTGCCGACGATCGGGAAACGTTTTCCCCGGATCAGGACCTGTCCCCGGTTGGAAAGCCGGCGACTGTAGCCGTCGGCGTAACCGACCGGAATGGTCGCGATCGACGATTCTGTTTCGGTCACGTAGGTCGACCCATAAGAAAGCGGCGTTCCCGCCGGGACTTTTTTCAAGTGAACAACCCTGGTCTTAAAAGCCAGGGCCGGTTCCAAAGTGATGAGCCGCCGGGAATTTCCCAGCGGATAGAGCCCGTACATCATCAAACCGATCCGGACCAGGTCGAGGTGGGTCACTTTGTGAAAAAGCGCGGCGGCCGAATTGGCCGAATGCTTTAGGGGAATATTTGGCAAACGGTCGGCAATCTGTTTGAATTTGCTAAACTGCTCCTGAGTAAAAGTGTCCTCCGGCTCTTCCGCTTTGGCAAAATGGGTGAAGAGCCCTTCGATCCCCAATCCGGGGAGAGAAGTAACCTTGGCGATAAAAGCCATCGCTTCCGACGGCACGACCCCGACCCGCCCCATCCCGGTATCGATCTTAACGTGGACCCTGACCTGGCGCTTTCGCTTCTGCGCCTCTTCGGATAACGCCCGCGCTTCGGCAAACGAATAGATCGTCTGGGTCAGGTTATGCTGGATGATCTCGTCGGCGACCGAGGTCGGCGATTCGGTCAGGATCAGGACCGGCGAGAGGATCCCCGCTTCGCGGAGCTCCAGCGCCTCTTTTAAATTGGCAACACCAAGATAATCGGCGCCGGCTTCCCCGGCCGCCCGGGCGACCGCCACCGCGCCGTGACCGTAGGCGTTCGCTTTAACGACCGCCATGAACTTCACCCCCGGAGTAACGGTCTTTTTTATCTCCGCGATGTTCTTCTTAATCGCCTCTAAATTAATTTCCGCGTAAGTGTTCATCTCTTAATTTATCCACCAGTTCGTCGGGGATGGAAAAATCCCCCAGTTTCGACTCGCGTCCCGAATCTTCACCGTGAAAATCAGAGCCGCCAGTCATTAGAAGCCCCTCTTTGCGGGCCAGCTTCACGTAATAATCGACCTGGTCGGCGTAATGGCTGATGTAATAGGCCTCGATCCCGCGCAAACCGTCGGCGATCATTCCCGGGATCAGCTCGTCCGCGTTGGAAATGGCCGGATGGGCAAAAACCGCGATCCCGCCGACCGATCTGATCAGCTTGATCGCTTCGCCCGGCGCCAGTTTAAAATGCGGCAGGTAGGCCGGCGCCCGGAAATCAAGGAATCGTTTAAATGCTTCCCTGAAATTACCGACGACCCCTTTTTTGATCAAGACCCGGGCGACGTGCGGCCGACCGGGAGACTTTTCTCCGGAGAGAGCGAAGACCTCGTCAGCCTCGATCGCGACGCCGAGAGCCTGAAGTTTGGCGACGATCCCATGGATCCGCTCAACCCGGCTCTTTTGAATTTTCTCCAGAACTTCAAGCAAACGCGGCGCTCGATGGTCGAGATAGTAACCAAGGATATGCACTTCGGCATGAGCTGTTTCAGTCGTCAACTCAATACCGGGAATGACCTCGATCCCCGCCTCCGCCCCAACCTGAACCGCCTTTTCAATCCCATCAACGTTATCGTGATCGGTTAAAGAAATGGTCTTTAGCCCGCCCTGGGCCGCCAATTTTACCGTTTCTTCTGGAGAAAATGTGCCGTCTGACTGGTTCGTATGTATATGTAAATCGGCTGGCATTTTCCCTGAAATTATAGCAGAATCAGCTCTTTTTCGCCAGGAAAGAGGCCTGAATAAAGCCACCAGGAAGCCTGCGACAATATCGTCGCGGCTTCCTGGTAACACTAACTCCATTCTCCCACTCCAAAGTCAGACCCTCAATTAATTCGGAATTTCAAATAATGACTTAATCTTATCGATATCATTTTGACCAATAGGTACCCCTCTACCGTCAAAACATCTATCTAGCCCAAATTCAACCCCATTAAATTTAAATATAAATACATGGCTCACTTTATTCAAATCGCCACTGTCACGTAGGTTGTTTAATGCCCATTCTATCGGGCGGCCCAATGGGAATATATCCGACAAGCAAATAAATAACATATTGTGTTTATCCGATTCCAGCTGTTCAAGTTTTTCAAGAACTTTACTTTCAATCCTTATCTTATCGTGATAAGGATCCCTGCTGTGCACCCCGCCTCCCTGCCTAATATCATCATCTTGATTTGTATTATCAGTGTTTGTTTGGCCCATCGTGGACACTTCAATAAACAATTGATCTTTTCCAGCTTTTATTGCACAATCTGGCCGACCAGCTTTTGTTTTTGGAAAAAACTCACATTGATCTAAATATGTATTTTTCATTCTTCCTATAACATACAGCTCAAATATAGCTCCCATTGACTCCTGCTTTTTCCGTGATTTAAGTCGTCCAATAACTTCCTTATATTCAGAGATATCCTTCTTTATTTCAAACAATACGCTATCTATTAGCCCCAAATACATGATGCTTGTACGTAATAAAAAAAGGTAGTAAACAGGAAAATGATATGCTGGATTACTAATGCTTTCTAAGTGGGCATCGTCGACTAAAAAAAGGTAATCGGGATCAATAGAGTCAACAATATTCAGAAAAGGTTTGATCTTCTCCTTAACTGTATCCAAATCTTTTATATATTCTTCTAACAATTGGTTTTCCATGAGTTTTATTACGAGGAAACCGCGGCGATATTGCCGCTGGTTTCCGATCCTAGAATAAAAGCGCTATCAGCTCTTTTTCGCCAGGAAAGAGGCCATCAGCATGTAGTCAAAGACTTCTGGGGTCAATTCGATCCCGAGGAGGGTCTGGGTAAAGGCCTGGGCGGCGACTTCACTCAACCCCTTGATCTGTTTGTGGGAAGCAAAGGGGCCAACTTCCCAGGATTTGAAACGGAACTTCTTGTAGACTTCGCCGAAGCGTTCCAATTCAAAATAATGAAAGAGCTCATGAGAAACGACGATCTTGAGGAGGCGTTCCGACAGTTCGGGAACATGGACCTGGCGGCGGAGCTTGTCGTGGAAGAGGCGGGAGATGGCGATCTCTTTGGTCGCCCGGCGGTACTCGCTCCGAATCAGACCTTTTTTCTCATCGCCAAAGATCCTGATTCCAAGGAGACCGGCAATCTTGCGGGGATCATGGGATTTAAACTCGCCGATAACCTGCTTGGCTATCTCGTCCCCGCTTTTGAGGACCTCTCTGATGGTCGCCAGCTTTTCCTCTTCCGGCAAAGCGGAAAATAATTCATCATCCGCCAGCTCAAGATAAGCGAGAGCCAGGCGGTTCCTTTGAATGATAGCGCTACTCTGTTTGCTCATAAGGTCTGATCACCTGATCGGTCACCCTGTCCCCATTCACGGTTATTTTAACATAATGGTAGAATCCGCCAAGCTCCCTTGGCAAATGAAGCGGTCCGCCGGCCCCGCCGCTGACGATATAAACGACCCCGTCGCGCTCCGACTTCGCGTAGCCGTGAATATGCCCGGCAAAAACATAACGGACCTTGTATTTGCTGAAAAGGCCGGTCAGCTCTTCGGTCACCGCCCGGCCCGACATCACGTAGTCCTTGTAAATCTCGGAGGGATCGAAGACCGGTTTATGCATGAAGACAAAGATTTTTTTTCCTTTAGCAGCAGCCAGCTGACTTTTCAGCCAGTTGAACTGTCCGCGATCGAAACTTTCCCGGAAAGAATTGTTCAGGACAATAAAGCGGCAATCGTCATGGTCGAAAGCGTAATACGCCGGACCGATGAGCTTTTCAAAATTCCGCCAGCCGCCGGCTACCCCGTCATGGTTTCCCTGAACGTAGCGGATCGGAATCTTGAGGAGCGCGGTCTTTTTCAGGAACGCCTGGTACTCCGCCTTTTTTCCGTAAACGGTAAAGTCACCAAGATTGACGACAAAGTCGAGCTCTTTATCCCGGTTCCAGCCGGCGATCAGTTTGGTCAACAGCTCGTCGTTCCCCTGATTGTCGCCGAACACGGCAAAGGAGAAAGAGTAAGCTGGTGAAAAGAGTATAAACAAAAAAAGGAGAGAGCAAATAACCCTCACCCGACTCAACCGCTCTTTTAACATTTTCTTAACGACCCTCTCCCAGAGGGAGAGGGTAAACTTTTCCTACCCCCTCGCCCTCTGGGAGAGGGGGAAAGGGGGTGAGGGCTACATTAAACAAACCCCAAATCCCTTAACACTTTCTTGATCTGCTCTTTCTCGCCGTCGGTCGGTTCAACGAGCGGCAGGCGGGGTTTCCCGACCGGGTAGCCGATCAACTCCAGCGCGTATTTGACCGGCGCCGGGTTCGGCGCGATGAAGAGGACATTAAACAACGGCAGCAACCGTTCATGTATCGCTTCGGCTTTCTTGATCTCGCCCGCGTGAAACGCGGCCACCATCGCGGCGATCTCTTTTCCGGCAATATGCGAGGCGACCGAAATGACCCCCACCGCTCCCACCTGCATCATCGGCAGGGCCAGCGAATCATCGCCCGACCAGATCGTGAACCCGGGCGGGACCAGCCCGGCGGTTTTTTTCGTCTGCTCAACATTGGCCGCGGAATCTTTCAAACCGATCACGTTCGGGCACTCTTTGGCGACGCGGGCGATAGTTTCCGGCAGCATATTGACGACGCAGCGTCCGGGTATGTTGTAAATAATGACCGGCAGCTTGGTCTTTTGGGCGACAGCCTTGAAGTGCTGGTACATCCCCTCTTGCGACGGTTTGTTGTAATAAGGAACGACGACCAACAAGCCGTCGACCCCGATCTTCTCCGCTTCCTGGGACGAGCGGATCGTGGTAGCGGTTGAATTCGATCCGGTACCGGCGACCACTTTGACCCTGCCGCCGACCGCTTTTTTTACCACCCGGTAAAGCTCAAATTCCTCTTCGTGGGTCAGGGTCGGCGATTCACCGGTCGTGCCGTGGATCACTAACGCATCGGACCCATTGGCCGCCAGATATTGCGCTAGTTTTTCCGCTCCCGCCCAATCAACCGACAAGTCGGCTTTGAAGGGGGTAACCATTGCCGTTAAAACATTACCAAAATTAACCATTGAAGCACCTCCAGGAATAGTTGATTTTACCATATTCCGAAAGCAAAAAACAGTCGGCGTTATACCATAAAATCCCTTGAAATTTCAAGCGAAAGCCGGCGACATCTATTTGAGCACTTTAAGGAAAGAGGAATTATTTTGCCCGCCATTACTAATATCGAAAATTTTCGTGCCTCAATGGCCCGGAGTTTGCAGGCTTTTTACACCAGGCACGGGTTGGCCGGCCAGCGCCTGGGAAACTATGCCGCCAATTTACAGGCGACCGCCCTCCGGCTTAAAGCGCAAGGGCTGGCCCCCTGCGAAATAAAAAGAGCTTTGGCCGCCGAACAAGCCCCCCTTCTCCGCTTTTCCAAACCATTTAAGCTCTGGGGCCAAGCCGACTTTAACTTTTTGACCCGCGACAACTGGGACTCGGTTTTTGAAAAACGTTCTTTAAGCCCCAGCAAGGCCGCTTTCGCCAGGAGCGAACAGCAAAAAGGGCTCGCTTTAATTTTAGACGGCCGGGTCGGTTTTCAGGAACACTATGGCGGCCAGGGGGAACGGCTAAAGATCAAAAAAGCCAAATATCTGACCAACCCGAACGATCTGCTGCAAGCTTACCAAGAGGCGGGACTCTTCCGGACTTTTGCTTCCCTCGCTGACTGGACGATCGGCGAGAGGACTTTCATCAATAAAAGTTTCGAGCTTTTTTCCCATTGCCTGGCGCAAGGGAGAAACGTTGCCGAAGCCAAAGCCGTTCTGGCTTCGATCAAGTTCAAAATGGTCCTTAGCCAAAACGCCGGCGGAGAGATCGTCGAAAACTTGGTCAAGAATAACTTCTTCGGCTTCCAGCCGGCTAATTTTATTTTTATGTTCCAACCCCGGCATCCAACCTACGGGGTAACGGCTGACGGCGAACTGGAAGCCGATCCCCGCTATCCAACCCAGGGAAACCATGGGCTGACCACCTTCCATTCGCTCTTGGAAAACCAGTGGTTCCGGGTCGTGGCAGAAGAAGCGCCGGGCGGTTTCCGCGAAGAACGACTAACAACCGAAGACTACCGCGCCTTCCAGCGCGGACTGACCATGTTAATGTACGAATCGGTCGAGGACCTGACTCAATATGAAAAACCCTTCGATTACGGTTTCATCAATCGGGTCGCCAGACAGGGCCGAGAATTCGGCCAGCTGTTTTTTCAACAGATCGTCCGGCAAAAAACGGAGAACCCCCAACCCGGCGGGGTTTTCGTCCACCTTTTTGACAAACGACAACGTCTGAACCGGCAAGCGGTCATTGAATCTAACCGGACCGGCCTTAAACCGGAAGAGATCCCGGTCCTTAATCGGGGCTGGGGAGCAATCTTCGATCCGAACGAATTTGACCGACAGGTCGTCAATTCGCCAATGCTTTCCGATCTTCATCCGACCTTTAAACCTAAAGGGGACGAACCGGTGGTCAGGATCGAATCGGAGATCCCCTTCGGCGACGCCAATCTCTATTTGGACAGCGCTTATTACGTCATTAATCCAAGGATCGCCAATCTCAAGGTGCCGGGCGATATCCCGGCCGCCCTGCGGACTCTGCGACAAATGGAACTGAAACCAGGCCTGGTAGATTTTGCCCGTGATTTTCTCGGGCTGGAAAGAAGCAGATAAAGATGCCGAGCATGCCGCCCCCGTCTTCAAAACTAAGATTCTTCCGCAAAGCCGGACTGGCCGGCCAACCGTGGGAACGCGGGCCCGCCCGCCACACCGAGGTCAGGGAAGCGCTGCAGATATTCCAGCAAACCAGCAGTCACTTGCAGGTCGCCTGCGACGCGTTGCATAAGTTGGGGATCGGCAGCGAACAAGAGATCGTGGCGCGCGTTTCCTGGGACGGCTCGAGCAGTCTGGTCAATCGGCAACGAGGGCTGCGCCCCATGGCCTCCGCTTTGAAAGCGACCGAGATCCGGGAATGTCCGGTCTGCAACAGCGAAAAACAGCCTTACTGGACCTGGCAGGTCCCCGGCGGGATCCGGCTGTTTGCCTACGCGCCGGAACAACCGCATCTGCCGCAACAGATCAACATCCCGCTCTCGCCGCTCCACAAGACCGACTTGCGGGAGCTTCAACCGGCTGAATTTATTTTCCCGCTCCTCTTTGCCAAGCAGGTCCTCAACGAACAGGTCGCCAAAGTTCCGGGGAGCGATCCGGTCGCCTATATCCATCTCGGCGGGGTCGGGTCGTCGATCGTCCATCCGATCATGGTCGTGGGGGCGCTCTGGCACGACGCGATCTATTACAATCAAACCCGTTTTGACATCGCCGCCCGTTACTGGCATTTATTCCAACGCGACGTAATTTGGGAAGAACACCATCAAATCTTAAGCGGCAAGGAACGGGATCTTTTTATCGCCCAGATCGGCGGCAACAATAATCCGAACCGAGGCTGGTTGATCCACTCCCCCTTCTCGCCGCTCGCTCCCTACCACCTCCGGATCAGCGCCCTGCAGGAAGGGACCTGCAACCTGATGAGCCTTGATCGGGCCGAGATTTTGCCCCTCGGCTTCGCCATCTGGAGCGCCGTCTCCATGCTCGGCAAACTGACCGACGGGGCCGGCAACCCGGCGATCAACAACGTCGAGATCAACTTCTCGATGATCAATCCCAATGACGCCCAGCTTAACCCCAAGGCGAGAATGCACATCGAAATCATTCCGCGGGAAACCCAGCAAGCGGCAATGGAACTGATGAGGATCCCGATCGTCGACGATCCGGTCGAAGTCGCGGCCAAATTAAGAAGTTTTGCCGCCGGAATGCCGACCGCGTTCGAACCGGCGGCAATTGCCGCGCAACTTTCCACCGCCGCCGGGATCATCCGCCACCCCAACCGGAGAAACGGCGGGCTGGCCGGGCGCCAACCGATCAGCCTGAACGTTGCTTTCGATAAGGCCAATAACACCCACAAAATGACCCGGGTCTCCGGGGATGTCGAAACGACCGTCCCTTTCCGCTGGCTGCTCGATAAAAATACCGGTACCACCACCCTGGTCGTCCCCGGCGGTTGGAGCTCGGGGACCTCGGAGATCGAATTCCCGCAGGAGAGCAAACCAAGCCGCGAACCGTGCTTTGCCTGCAATGTCGAAAACCTCGGCTATCCGCACTATGCAATGACGATCAACGGCAAGGAAGTCGTGGTCGTGACCAACGCTTTCGGCTTCTCCGGCGGTCAGGCGGCGGCGGAACCGCTCGCTTTCAGTGAAGAGATCGAAGTCCGATTGGGATACGGCCTGGAAAAATTGCTTTACGGCCCTTCCCACCTGCTGGCTTTTACCAAAGATCATTTAGTTGATTTTACCGATCTGACCCCTTTTCACCATGACATTCTGGTTAGGATCTGGCACACAGCGGCCAAAGAGCTTTTTCAGCGCAATCAGGAAAACAGCCGCTTGGTTTGCTTCGTTAATCTCGGAGTTGAAGCGGGAGCCTCGATCCCCCACTTCCACACTCAAATGGTCGAGATCCCGGCCGCCGTCAGCGGCAACATCGAAAGACGGATCGCCCAAGTCGACGCCGAAGGGCGGGTCATGTTGAGACAGAAAGAGAACAACCCTTACAATCAGGTCAGGGGTTTGGCGCTGCTGCGGGACGGGGTTTCCAGCCGCGACCTGATGGCCGAGGTCTTTACCAACGCGGAACGAAGCGGGCTGATCCTTTTCGAAGATGAGAACGTCATCGCCTACGTCGAAGAGACCCCGATGTTCCCTTACGAAATGATCATCAGGGCGAAACGGCTGGGAGCGAACAGTTTGCTCTATCTGAAACCGGAAGAGCTTGAGTCCTTCATCAAAGCGATGGGGGTCATGCAACCAGCTTTTGTTAAGATCGGGGTCAACAACATCAACATCGTCGACGAATCAGCCCAGTACGACAACCGGAGCTCCTGCTGGCGTTACGGCATCCGCTTCCTGCCGCGCAAGGTCAACGACACGCAAAAGAGGATCGGCGCGCTGGACTTAAAAGGGGTCTTTCTGGTCCCGGTCTCGCCGCAAAGAGCGGCTGAAGAATTTAAAGAAGCGATCGGCGGGCTGATCGAGGTCCGGCCTTAAGCGGTCAGCCCAAACACTTTCTTCAGCTCTTTGATCTTGTCGCGGAGCTTGGCCGCCTGTTCGAAGTTGAGAGCGGTCGCCGCCACTTCCATTTCTTCTTCCAGCGCCCGGATCAGCGCCGGAACTTCATCCGGCGGGACGAATTCCTTAAGTTTCCTGATCTCCTCTTCTTTGCTCTCTTTGATCCGGTCGGAAATATCGGAGATCTCCTTCACGATTGTCTGGGGAGTGATCCCGTTCTTTTCATTATATTCGATCTGGAGCTGACGGCGCCGCTCGGTTTCGCCGATCGCCCGCTTCATCGAGTCGGTCACTTTATCGGCGTACATGATGACCAGCCCGCCCGCGTTACGGGAAGCCCGGCCGATCGTCTGAATAAGCGACGTTGCCGCCCGGAGAAACCCTTCTTTGTCGGCGTCGAGGATCGCCACTAACGATACTTCCGGCAAGTCCAGCCCTTCGCGCAGCAGATTGATCCCGATCAGGACGTCAAACTCGCCGAGCCGCAGACCGCGCAGGATCTCGATCCGGTCAAGCGTTTCAACATCGGAGTGGAGATAGCGAACCTTGATCCCCGCTTCGTTCATGAACTCTGTAAGATCTTCGGCCATCCGTTTGGTCAGGGTCGTGACCAGGACCCGCTCTTTTCTGGCCACTCTGGTCTTGATCTCGCCGATCAGGTCGTCGACCTGGCCTTCGGACTTTCTGACCTCGACCGCCGGATCGATCAGGCCGGTCGGCCGGATGATCTGTTCGACGATCTGCTGGGAATTTTTCAGCTCGTAATCGGCGGGGGTCGCCGAAACAAAGACGACCTGGTTGAGCCGCTTTTGGAACTCGTCAAAATTAAGCGGCCGGTTATCATAGGCCGACGGCAAGCGGAAACCAAAATCGATCAGGCTGGTCTTGCGCGCCCGGTCGCCGTTGTACATCGCCCGGAGCTGGGACATGGTAATGTGGGATTCATCGATGAACATCAGAAAATCTTTCGGAAAATAATCGAGCAGGGTCGACGGCGAATCACCAGGTTTGCGCCCGTCAAAGTGGCGGGAATAATTCTCGATCCCGGAACAGTATCCCATCTCCCGGATCATTTCGATGTCGTATTTGGTCCGTTTTTCCAGCCGCTGGGCTTCGACGATCTTTTTCGCTTTGTTCAAAACCTTGAGCTGTTGTTCCAGCTCCTGTTTGATCGACTGGACGGCGGTCTCGATCTGATCTTCAAAGGTGACGTAATGGGTCCCCGGAAAAATATAAGCGACCGGCTTTTCATTGACCTTACGGCCGGAGACCCCTTCCAGTTCGGAGATCCTAGCAATCCGGTCGCCGTCAAGCTCGACCCGAATGAGGTTCTTTTCATAAGCCGGAAAAATCTCAACAATATCGCCGCGGACCCGGAAACGGCCACGCTTCAACTCAAAATCGTTCCGCTCGTACTTCACCGAGATCAGCTTTTGCATCAACGCTTCCCGGTCGAACTGGTCGCCGACTTTGATCGTGATGACCGCCCGTTCATAATCCTTGGGGGTACCGAGGCCGTAAATGCAGGAAACCGAGGCGACAACAATAACGTCCCGGCGGGTCAAAAGCGACATCGTCGCTTCGTGCCGGAGACGGTCCAGCTCTTCGTTGATCGAGGAATCCTTTTCAATATAAGTATCGGTGTGCGGAATATAGGCTTCCGGCTGGTAGTAATCGTAGTAAGAGACAAAGTACTCGACCGCGTTCTGCGGGAAAAAGTTCCGGAATTCCTGGCAAAGCTGGGCGGCCAGGGTCTTGTTGGGAGAAATAACCAGGGTTGGCCGCTGGACCCGTTCGATCACATTGGCCATGGTAAAAGTTTTACCCGAACCGGTGATCCCGAGGAGGGTCTGGAACTTATCGCCGCCAAGGAGCCCACTGGTCAGCTGGTCGATCGCTTTCGGCTGGTCGCCGCGCGGCTCGAAGTTGGAAACGACTTTAAATTCAGGCATGAGAAATTATAACAAAAACGCTGAAATTAAACAAAAAACTAAGCGAGAACTACTTGTGATCAATCTAATTAAAATAGGAAACTGCGTTAGCGGAACGCTTTCCACCCCGCATGACTTTGTTAAAAGACGGATCGCTCTGGCGACGGAAACCGCCTGGCAAACGCTCGATCGGCCGGAGATCAAAGACGCTTTCCTTCACGATCTGCAAAGAAAATTTTTCCACGCCAACCGAATAAGCACCACGACTTTTCAGCGGCTTAATTTCCTCTTCCACACTTTTGAAAGCGGCAAAGAAATTGAGACTTACGGTCTCTGCCGTCCGGAAAAGCAGGAATTAAGGGCTTTCAGCGAAGCGTTTGAGCAGCTGACAATGGTCGGACCGGGAGTTCACCGCCGTCTTTTCCTGGCGATCACCGGAGTAACGGCCGACCCATCGATCGACGAGCTGGAAACGCCGCTCTATTGCGCGATGCTGGGGAAAATGGACAAGGAACACGGCGGGCCGGGTTTTTCCTCGATCGTTTCGGTCGCGGTCAGCGACCGCCTGGCGGCGGATAAAAAAGTCGTGAATCCAACCGGAACAAAAAGCCTCTTTTTTTCCTTGGAACAATTAAGGAACTACGGTTATCAGGGGATCCCGGTCCTGCCTCCGCTTAAGCGGCCGCCGGCAAAGAGCTAGCGTCGCGAGCATTCCCCATCTCATAGACCGTTGAGAAAGGGATCCACCCTTTTTTAACGTGTAAGCGGTCCCGGATCAAGCTCTCGCCAAACAAACCGACCCCAAAGTTATTATCAACGTTCGAATGAATTATCTTGTAGTTCGGCTGGGCCGCGTCCGGAGAAGTTGCCCATGATTTTTCCCGCTCGTGGCCGGAATAAATATAGACTTGCGACGGAGCGACCCCAAATTCCACAGCCAACCGATTAATGGCCGCTTTAATATGCGATTTGCCGTACTGTTCTTTTGAAGTATCGGGCGTTTCTTCAAACCGGTTCCAAAGGATCTGATCAACCTGTTGCTGATTATTTTTCATTTCGACCATCTCCCGAGTGGAGGGAAAAGGAAGATTGGGGATCGCTGAATGCGCCATGTAAATCACCCCGTCTTTATGCTGAACGACCGCCTGCAGCGGGCAGCCGTCGAAGAAAGACTGGTAACCGGCGACGATCTGGTCGATCTCGGCCAAGCTTTTCCCCTGGTTTTGATAGTAATTGACCAAATAGCGGAGAAACTCGACCGTTTGGGGGACAAAAGTGCGCGGATCTTTCGGATCGACATTTTTTCCCAACCGCAACCCCCTCGCCGACGGATCGAGGGCATTAAGGTTCTGGAGATCAACAAATAATTTTAAGCCGGGATCGCGCTGATGGTTTAAAACATGATCGATCACCCGGCGGCGGTCGGCTGGAGATTTTATTCCGTCCAGGATAACATCATGATTGCCCCTTAAAATATGGACCCGATCGGGAAAGGTGTTTTTCAGTTGAATGACCGCGTTCAGCAGGCCGAGAGAGGCCCGCATGTCCGCCAGATTGGTTCTTTCCGGATGGATAAGGTCGCCCAGAAAAACCAAAGAAAGTTCGCCCGAACGGAGCTGGGGCCCGAACTCTTTTAAGATCGCGTTTAAGCGGTCGACATTCCCATGGAGGTCGCCGATCGTAACGACCCCGCCGGCATGTCCTTTTATCCTGATCAAGGAGCCGAGCGCGCCGCCGGCCGTTGACTGCCGCAAACAATATTTATTGTATACGCCGCTCGCTTCCACTTGAAACTTATAAGCGACATCGGCCAGGGTTTGTTTAATATCGGTAATCTCATGAAAAAGACCGGCAACCGAAAGGACCGGCTTGGTCGCCACTTGAGGATAAGAACGATTAAAGATCCGATGGTAGATCTCGGCCGCCCGATGATAATAATTGTTAATTTTTGACATGCTACACCCCTTTATTTACATATCGAGAAACCCCAAGCTCAACTTGCGCGAATAAAAGGCGAAATTTGTTTTTTTAAGGTCTGGAGAGTGCCGTTATTATCCACTATTTTATCGGCGATTCGTAAAAAATTAGCGGCTACCGGTTGGGCCTTCATTCGTTCACTGGCTTGTTTTCTAAGCAACCCTTTTTTCAACAGGCGGGCTAATCGGGCTTTCTCGCTGGCAGTCACGACCCAAACCTCATCTACAAGTGGAATGAGGCCGATCTCTTTCAGAAGAGCCGCATTTATCACCACGTCCCGTGTTCCACGTTCTACGTTCCGCGTTCTACGTTCTATTTCTTTTTTTAAGGCGGGATGAACTAATTTATTCAGCTGTTTAAGCTTCCGGGGATCGGCAAAAACGATGGCGCCAAGCTTCTGCCGGTCGATCTCCCCCCCCTTTTTTAGAATGACCGCGCCGAATTTTTCAACCAGCCTTTGCCAAAGCGGATAATCGCGGCGGTAAAGTTCATGAGCGACTTGATCGACATCGATCACCGTCGCCCCGGCTTTGGCGAATAATCGGGCAACTTCATTCTTCCCGGAGCCGATCGGCCCGGTCAAGCCGATTACCTTATGGTTTGGCATTTGATTTTTATTATAGCACGGCTTTTTTCATTGACAAAAACAACTCGCTAACTTAAAATGCGCTTAATGAAGTTGTGGAGGATTTTATTCCCGGTCGCCTTTATTTTATTGATGACCGCGGCCCACGCGATCGAAGTAAGTTTTCCCTATGTTAACCTTAATTTAAAATTACCACCGCTGGAAAACCCCTATCCCGGTTTCGGCAGTTATTTTACGACCATCTCTTTGGGGCAAAAAACTGTGCTTTGGAACCCGGCCTCCCTTTCGAAGCTTAAATTGAGCGAATATTCGCTCGATGGGTACCTCGGTTCCAGCCGCTTTAAAGGGATTAAAACCTCGCCGATCGACGAACAAAGCGGCTCGATCGACCTCAACAATAACCCGGGCAACAACGCTAAAGTTAATTACGGGATCTTTTTCCGCGAGCAAGAAGATACGCCCGCCAACGCCACCGCGGCCAAGGTCGATCTCTTGAGCCAAACCAACGCCGAAAGCGCCGCTTCCGGCTTAAACTTTTCCGCCGCCCAGCGGGTCAATGAGTGGCTGGTAGTCGGTTTTTCGACCAGGAATCCGGTCGAGACCGACCTGGAAATGGCCGGGATTTTCCCGGTCACCGGCAAAATGTTCGCCGATCTTCATAATTTCCGTTCCGACGACCTTTACATCGACAATACCGGGATCCTTCATTACACCTTCCGTTCGGGAAGCCTGATCACGACGACTGAAACCACCGCCCCGGTCTGGAGCGGCTTTCTCTCCCAGGAGGTGACCATTCCGGTCCACAATCTGGCGGAGCTTCGAAACGATCTCAAGGTTGACTCGCCATTCATCGGCACAATCGCCGGCAACTACCAAAACTTCCACGCCGGGCTCAATCTGATCCCGATCTCCGCCTATGGCGAGATCGACAACGACATCCGGACCGTCGTTCCGTCCGACGCGACCGACCAGCTCGTTTACGTTCCGAATTTCGATCCCAACGATCCCAACTCCGGCGGCAACTGGATGGTCGACCCCGACCTCTACGGCACCTCCGCCGGTTACTCCCGGAAACAGATCAAACTCCCGTCCGGCGAGATCGTCGCCAACGCCAAATACCGCGGCTTTTACCGGGGAACGGCCAGCCGCTTCGACCTCGGCATGATGTACGACGTTAACGATTGGCTCGTCCTCGGCCTGATGTTCGAGAATTTCACCAACTCCGCGATCGCCATGAAAGGGAGCGGCCTCTCCGCTTTCTATTCATACCGGCAGATCAACACGGAGGAGGCCGGCACCCTCTTTCAGCCGGGAAGTCCGGCCAGCTGGTCGCCGATCAGCGACCACTGGGTCACCTCTTATGAAGCGGGAGAGACCAAACTGCTGATGGAAGAAGAAAAGATCTTCACTCTGCCGAAAAGATTTCGTTACGGGGTCGCCTTCAAGCGCCCCTTCCTGATCGCGCTCGACTGGGAACAGAACCAGAATCCGATCACCTTACGGGTCAATGACAGCAGCAATCAGCCGCGGGACATCGTGGTCCGCGACCTGAATTTTCTCCACGTCGGCATTGAAAGTCAGTTGTTTTTACTGCCGATAACGGTCCGTTACGGCCTAACCTGGCTCTTTAAACCGACCGCCACCGGCCTGACCGCCGACGAACAAAAAAGCCTGGACAACACGTTCGCGGTCGCCGGCGGCTTGCCGCCTAAAATGGACCTCGGCGCCCTGATCAACCTGTGGGGTTACAAAGTAGAGGGCGCTATTGGGTACAATGCCTTATCAATTATCAATGTCCTCCAGTTTGACTCGAACAATCTCGATTTGAGCAAGACCGTTTTCGGCGGACTAGCAGTCGAGAAAGAACCGTGGAAGGTCGCTTACCAGGCGGAATTCGATCCCGCCTCGACAGCCAGCGCCTATGGGACTAAAGGGGCAGGCAGTAACGGCAAAAAAGAATTCAACTTTTCAGATATCAAACTGATCCAGTCGGTCGGGATAACCTACAGGTTTTAACCATGAAAAATAAATTACTGATCGCCTTGCTTTTCCTGATCGCCGCCGCTCCGGTCTTGGCCACGGTCAATATAATCAATGAGGAATTGACCAGTGTCGACGACACTTCATTTATCGTCACCTGGACTACGACCGACGAAGCGGCTGCCACGGCGATCGAATACGGGATCGGCGGCTATTACGCGACCGCGACGGTCAGCGGCGCCACGAACTATCACTACTGCCGGGTCAGCGGGCTTTGGTCCAACACGACCTACAAATACCGGGTCCGCTCCGGCGGCGCCCTGGGCCCGGAACGGAGCGTCACCACGCTGGAACGGCCGACCGGCGAGTATCTCTTCAGTTTTGCCGTGCTGTCCGATCCGCGCTATGCCGAAGGCCGCACCCCCGACAGCACCGGCGCGCGCGGGATCCCCTATTCGGTCTGCGACAAGATCATCGATTCGACCGTCGCCGATCTCAACGCCCTCGCCGATAAACCGGCCTTTCTGGTCTTAAACGGCAACCAGGTCGATATCTGGACAACCGATTCCGGCGATCAGGCCAAGAACCAATTCAAAGCCCGCTTCGCCCCTTTTACCGGGGCCAGCGACTTGAATAACCCCGACTATCGCCTGAACCCGGTCCCCGGCTATTATGACAAGAAAGCCGACTACACCACCAACTGGATCAGCGACAACCTGAATCCGCTCCGCGACAATTTCACCCAGTACGTCACCGCCGACTCGGCGACCGACAGCGTTTACAATTACAGTTTCAGTTATAAACACTATAATTTTGTCTTTGCCGATTCGGTCCAGTCCGCCGGCAACGGCCGGATCAATATCAACGCCGTCCGCGACCTGGTGACGGCGGAAGCCAAAAAGACCTTTATTTTCTCCAGCTATCCGGCTTACGATTTTACCGGGGTCATTATCGACGGCGCGACCCAGCGCGATTACCCGATCGACCTGCCGACCGTGGAGGGGACGACCGCGATCGATAACGGCCAGAGCTTCCGCGACACGCTAGAGACGCTAACCTACAGCGCCGGCGGATTTAATTATCCCTTGGCGGCGGCGGTCGTCTCCGGCCACGTCGCCGATAATTACCGCCGGGATATTCACGGGATCTCCTATGTCAGGCAGGGACCGGCGCTCCAATATCCGACCGGCTATTCCGTTTATCGGGTTTACACCAACGGTTACACCAAAACCTTTTACAAAAGCAGCGGGCGGGACAGCGGCGACCGGCCTTATTACGAATATGCCCGAAGCCTGATCGGCGATTCCGGCGGCGTGATCAAAGAATTGCTGACCTCGTTCTGGCTCGGTTCCAACAGCATGCGGAACTTCAGCGTCACCTATCCCTACGCCCCCGGGATCGACCCGAGCATCAGCTCGACCATCCCGGCCGGCGGCGCCGTCAAAGCGCCGCTCAACCAGCCCTTCGTCGTCACTTTTAACAAGCGCATGTCCACCGCCGTTAATGCCGATTGGATCTTCGCCACGCCGACCATCATCAAAGGGACCCCGACGATCGATGCCAGCGGCCGGGTGATCACTTTCCCTCACTCCGGGCTTGAAACCGGCAAGACCTACACTATCACTTTGTTGAAAACCAAGGTTCGGGACGAAAGCGGCGGCGCGATGGCTAACGACCAATCCTTTTATTTCTACACGACCGACAGCGTCCCCGACTACGCGCCGCCAACTGCGGCAATCCTCAACCCGCCCACGAACAACCTGACGACCGATATCCGGCCGACCTTCCTGGGGATCGCCACCGATGAAGCCGGAATTGGGCAGGTCGACTTTCGGATCGACGGCGGCGCCTGGCAGACCGCCGACCCGATCGACGGCCTCTACAATTCCGATCAAGAGATCTTTTCCATGCCGCTCTCCGCCAACCTGACCAGGAGCGAACATCGCCTGGAGATCCGGCCGTTCGACGCGATCGGCAATTCAGCCACCTCGGAATTTACCGCGTACTCGTTTGTGGTCACGGACGACAAACCAAAGGTCACGCTACTGATCGACGGCATCCAGGCGATCCCGGGGGACCCGATCGCTGAATTGCCGCAGTTAACCGCCAGGGTCTCCTCGATCAATCCGGTCACCGGCGGCACGATCAATATCGACGGAACAAAGACCAGCCTGACTTTCGCCCTGACAGGCTCGTATTATTTCGCGTCTTTCACTCCCGCCCTGGCGCTGGCCAGCGGGATCCATTCGATCACCATTGAAGCGTTCGACTCTTTAAGTCAGGGAGCGACTTACGAGATCACCCCGCTTTACGTTCAGGCAAACAAGGAGCCGGCAGTCCTCGGCGTGCCGCTCACCTACCCTAATCCTTTCAATCCCGGGGAGGGGAACGCGGCGATCTCTTACCTGTTATCCAAACCAGCGAACATCACCCTCACCATCCACACTCTGGCCGGAACTTTAGTCGCGAAGAAAAACTACAGCTCCGGCACTGCCGGCGGACGGGCCGGTTATAACGAAGTCGCCTGGGACGGTCGCTCCGACGGCGGAACGATGACGGGGAATGGGATCTATATCGTTTTGATCGTCGCCGACGGCAAAGTTTTGGCCAAAGGAAAGATCACGGTGTATAAGCAATGACGCGGACTTTATTAAATATCGCGATTGGACTTTTGACATTATGTCTTACCCCCGCTTTCGCCAGTTCAACCCTTGACCCAAGTAGCACAATTTACAACGCCCGCCAGCTTGGGATGGGCGGCGCGTCGCTCGGCTTAACGACCGACGGCAGCGACATTTTCCTCAATCCGTCGGCCCTGACCAAGATCGAATTCCCGCAATTTACCGCCACCGCCGGGAAATTAGCAATGGATGAAACCCAATACACTCTCGCCGGCTGGGCTTTCCCGACCAAGTACGGCGTTTTTGGCCTCGGTTTTACCGGCTTAAACACCGGCGGCTCGCTCGCGACGATGCGCGACCCGGCGACCGGCCGGATCATTCAAGACCCAAGCCGGGAAGCGGGGAGTTATGATAATCATGCCCTGGTCTTCTCATACGCCCGCGATTTTGATTCGCCCGAGAACCTGGCGATCGGCGCCAACCTTAAACTGATCAATCAAACCCTTAGCGGGAACGCCAATGATAAAGCGTCGGCCATGACCCTCGATCTCTCGGCGACCTACCGCCACAACCCCTGGCTGAAACTATCGGGGACCCTGCAAAACCTGCTCGGAAGCGGCCTGAAATGGCGGGGGACGGAAGACAAGATCGGCGGCTATTATAAATTCAGCGGCGCGATCAACGTTTTGGGCAAAGAAGACGCGCTCTATAAGAATCAACAGACGGTCGTCGCCGGTCTGGGACTTGACTTGCCAAACTCAACCTTGGGCGGAGGCCTGCTGCTCCATACCGGAGTGGAATACGTGCCGCAGCAAAATATTTTTCTCCGGGCGGGTCTTAACCAGGAAGACGGCGGGACCGGCCTGACCCTGGGGGTCGGCCTCTACAACAGAGGGTATCGTTTTGATTACGCTTACGTCCAGCGCCCCAATCTGCCGGGGGACAACCCGCATTACTTCTCTCTCTCCTATGTCGGAGAAAAAACCATGAGCTCTTCCCTACGGGCCAAAGCCAAGAAAGGCTATTTAAAGATCACCTCTCCCCCCAATCGCCTGGTGACCGACCGAGCATACGTGATCGTTTCCGGCGAAGGGTCGGTCACTAAAATCCTGGAAAAACAGACCATTTGGAAGGTCGCCGCTTTCGGCGCGACCATCGAAGTCCGGGAATTGACCACGATCGAGCCGTTAAGCAAGATCTACGTCAACAATCTCCCCTTGGAAAACACCGCGTCGATCGAAGCAAACCAGATTCTCTATGTCGGCCGGAACGTCATCACCCTGACCGGACAAACCAGCTATGAAATTTTGAGTTCCAACCAGGTTCTGACCGCCGAAAGCTATTCCGACCAAGTCACAGTTCTTCGCTTCCTCCCCTTCTCCGACACGCCGATGAGCTACTGGGCGATCGAACCGATCGCTCTCGCGGTCACGCTCGGCATGGTCAAGGGCTACCCGGACGGCAAATTTTACCCGGAAAAAGGGATCTCGAGAGCGGAACTCGTCACCCTTCTCGTTCGGACCCTGGACAAGCCGGAAGCGACGATGATCCCTTACGGCGAAAATAAGATCTTTAAGGATGTCCCTCCAAAACACTGGGCGGCCAAGGAGATAAACTACGGCAGTATCATTCGCTACGTAACCGGCTATCCCGACGGGACCTTCCGGCCGAACAAAGTTTTAACCCGCGCGGAAGGGATCACCATTTTGATGCGTTATGCCGGGCTAAGCGAAGAGAAGTTCTACTCCGGCATCCCCTTCCCTGATCTCCCGGCCGATTTCTGGGCGAACAAGAATATTCTGCCGGCCAAGAACGCCGGTTTGCTGAAGTATCTTGAAGGTCAACCCTTCAAGCCGAACGCTAAATTTACCCGGGCGGAAGCGTGCGAAGTCCTCTACCGGGTTTCGACCGTCAACCGCGCGGTCGACTATTTCTGGCGGACCGGCACGATCTCGCTGTCTCAATAGTATAATTTCGACCGTCGCTTTGAACCGTTATGCCGCCGACATCCTTGGTCATCAGAAGTCCGTAAGGAGTTAACTTCTCGAGCGCTTTTTTTGAGGGGTGGCCGTAACGATTGCGCCGGCCGACGGAAATGATCGCGACGCGGGGTAAGACCGCCGCCAAGAATTCAGCCGAAGTCGAGGTCGCGCTCCCGTGATGCCCCACTTTTAAAAAAGTCGAGCGCAGCGGTTCTCCCAGACGCAGCAGCCGCTCTTCACTTTCATTATCCAGGTCGCCGGTAAACAAGAATGAAATTTGCCCGTAAGCCAGTCGCAGAACGATCGAATTGCCGTTGGTCGAGTTGTGCAAATCAGCCGGCCACACGATCCGGCCAACCACCCCCGACCCCAGATTGATCTTCAGGCCGGTCCGGCCGGTCGAGTGTTTGATCTTATTCTTCTCGATCAATTCCCGATAACGGAAATAAGCCGGCGAATTAAATATTTCGCCGTTATCGATCAAATTATCAACTTTCACGCTCTTGAGGACCTCATTTAAGCCGGCGATATGGTCGGCGTGAGGATGGGTCGCGATCACCAGATCGATTTTATTGACCCCCTGCTTGCGCAGGAACGGCAAGAGAACCATTTTGCCGATCCGGTCATAACCCCGCCCCTTATCGCGCTCTTCCCCACCGCCGTCGATCAGGACCGTCCGTCCGTTGGGACATTGGATAAAGGCCGCATCTCCCTGGCCGACATCAATAAAGGTCACGGCCAAGCCTTTTGTCCCGCCAATAAACAGTGGAAAACAAAAAAGCGCCAGAAAAAGCAACAGACCGGGCCAGAAACGCTCTTTCGCTCCGATCTTTTTAAACAGCCCGACTAAAACCAGATAATAAGCGATCAGCCAAACGAACGGAGCCTGTTTAACATAGACTGAACCGCCGGGCAGTCCGGCAATTGTTTTGGCAATGAGGTCGAGAATGACCAGGCCGAGCCAAATCGTCCCCCCCATTATTTTCGCGAGCGGCAGAAAAATAAAACCGATCATGGTCGCGGAAAAACCGTAAACAACCAGCAGCTCGATCCAAGGAAGAATAATAAAATTGGGCAATATTCCAGCTAGAGTAAACTGACTAAAATTGTAGACGATCAGCGGGGTCGTCGCCAGAAGCGGCCCGACCGACAAAGCAACAAGTTCTCTCCCCGGCAATTTCTCCGGCAAGCTTTCGGTTAGCGGCGGGACCAGATAAAAAAGCGACCAAGTCGCCAGGAAAGAAAGTTGGAAACCGAGATCAAATAAGTAATGGGGATCAAACAACAATAAGATTAAAGCAGACAACGCCAAAGCGGTATAAAACTCTTTTTCCCGCTCGAAGAATAATCCGAGCAACGCGATCTCCCCCATAATTGCCGCCCGGAGAATAGAGGCCCCACCCCCCGTTACTACGACTAACAATAGATTAAATAAAGTCGCGACCGCGGCGCTTAACCAGAGTGGAAAGCGGCATAATTTTGCTAAAGACAAACAAACTCCGATCAAGATCGAAACCTGGGTTCCGGAAACGACCAGCAAATGAATAAGCCCGGCTTTGCGGTATTCGTCTTTAACTTCCGGATCGAGCGGCGAAACATTGCTCCCCAAAAGAACACTGCCCAAAAGAGAAGCCTCTTGGCGCGGCAAAATTTGCGCCAGGACATCATTAAACCGAGCGCTAAAAGCAAAGGTTATTTTATTCAGCCAGCTTCCCCCCTTGCCAAGCCTCCGGCAGTCGGTTGCGGAAAAAAGAAAAGGAACCTCTCTCTCCGGGACCAGAGGATTAGCGAAAGAGTCGCTCCGGCTAAGCCGTCCTCTTAGTTCCAGCTTGTCGCCATAATCAAAGCTTCCCGGAACAAAAGCCATAATTTCCCTGTTAAAATGATACTCTTGCCGTTCGCGAGAAAGCCGGTGCAGTTGGAAAGAAAAAGCACTCTTCCCTTCTTTAACGCGCGGAACGGTTATCACTTCTCCCTGAATTGTTAAATAACCGGCTTCGACGAAACGATCCAGCGGCTCGGCATGAGAGCCCCGCAATTGAGATGAACTTAGGCCGAAAAGCAAAAAAATAACCAACAATATCCGACCGAGCTCAATCTTGAGGATAAAAGCAATAATCGCCAAAACTATAAATAACATCAGCAAATAAAGCGGCAACGGCGGCGGAACATATTGGCCCAGGCCAATCCCCAGCGCGTAAGCGGCGGTTATCAGGACGAGGGGGGAGAGCCCTGCGCGGTTTTTCAAAGAACTAACCGATCTTTTATTCTGTCGAACTTGGCCTTGCCGAATCGGGGGATCTCCATGATCTGCTCAAGCCTGGTAAAAGGTCCATTCTTCCGCCGGTAAGCAACGATTGCCTTGGCCGTTGAGGCCCCAATCCCCGGCAAATCATCGAAAGCCTTTTCGTCCCCTGAATTCAAACTGACCTTGCCGCCGGGAGAAACCGCGCAGCCAGCTTCCAGGAGCAAAACAACCTTCAGCGGGATAACGATCTTTTGGCCATCTTTAACCGGTTCTGCCAGGTTGACCGCCGAAAGGTCGGCAGTTGGCAAAGCTCCTCCGGCTAGATTAAGAATATCGATCAACCGGTCGCCACTTTTTACTTCGTAGACCCCTTCTCTGCGGACCGCGCCGCAAAGATGGACCTCAACTTTAGGCGCCGTTTCCGGCGGTAGGATCGCCAGCTCTTGAGTAGAATTCCCCGGTTTGAAATACATTACGCCGAAGCCAACTAATAATGATAAAACTATTCCAAGAATGAGGAGTTGTTGTTCTTTGGTCAGTTGCATGAGGCAAAGAAAGCAAGATTATTGCCAGGATTCTATATCTTCTGCGCTATATTGAGGATATCTTCGACGTAGGCTTTGGTCTTGGCGGAGAAGCCGCCGTTGCGGGTAATGGCATTGGGTCCTTCAAAGTAACCGGCCAGCGCGTTGGTTACGTTACCGCCAAAGCGCTGTAAAAGGGACTTAATATAAAGGACCGTTCCGTGGGTGTTCTGTTCAATATCATAAGGATCGTCAAGCTTTAACCCCTTGGCGGTCGAAGGGAGGAGCTGGCCAAGACCGATCGCTCCCGATGAAGAAACCGCTTTCGGGTTAAATCTGGATTCCCGCGCCATTAGAGCGGTGATCAATTTGGGATTGACGTTCTTTTCGTTGGCGTTGCGGACAATGCTTTCGGCAATCGTTGCCGCTTCGTCAGGTTTGCGGTATTTGGCGATATATTTTTGGATCGCCGCCCGCTCGCCCTCTTCAACTTCATCGTCGTCCGGCTTAAGCGGCGGAGCGCTGACATCGTTGTACACCACGCCGGGAGGAGAAACGACCCGATTGCTGGAGTTGTTTTTATCGCCGACGCTGGTCATGATCGAGACGACAAAAATAAAGATAACAACTGCCGCCGTGGCATCCATTATTTCTTCCCGCCGGCTTTAGGCGGCTTCAGCAAGTTGGGGATCGCGTTATAGTAAGCGTCGCTCATTTTCTTCACCGGCAGTTCCAGCAGTTTCTTCTGTTTCTTAAAGATCGAAAGCGAGGCGCCGCCGACTTTCCCCAGGATCTGGAAGGGAACGTCGTTTAGCATGGCAATATCGGAAAGCGGGAAAATATTGTCGGGCGAGATCGTGATCAGGATCCTGGACTGCCCTTCCCCGAATAAAAGTGAATTGTTATCAACCGGTTCGTTCAGGTTAAGTGAAGCACCGATCTTGCCGTGAATACAGCATTCAGCTAAGGCAACCGCTAAGCCTCCTTCCGATAAGTCATGAGCCGACTTGGCCAACCCCAGCTGGATCGCTTCCAGGCAGGCTTTTTGGACCTTGGCTTCAACTTTAAGATCGATCTCCGGCATCCCAGTCCAGGTTTTGGTCTCTCCTAACAGGATCAAGAGGTCCCCTTTTTCTTTAAAATGGACCGAACAGCGCTGATTGATATGCTTAACGATCCCGACCATCCCGATCATCGGGGTCGGCAGGATCGGTCCTTTGGGACTTTCATTATAAAGGGAGACGTTACCGGAAACGACCGGCAAGTTATAAAATTTACAGGCATCGGCTATCCCCTCGACACACGATTTGAACATGTAGAAGCGGTCCGGCTTCTCGGGATTGGCAAAGTTCAAACAATCGGTCACCGCCGCCGGATCGGCCCCGGTCACCACCAGATTCCGCATCGCTTCCGAGACGGCGATCTGCGCCCCGACATAAGGGTCAAGCTGGCAATAGCGGGCGTTACAATCGGTCGTGACGGCGATCCCCCAATCCTTGTCTTTAAGGCGAAGAACGGTCGCGTCACCGCCCGGATAAACGGTCGTGTTCAGCTGGACCATGTGGTCGTACTGTTCATAAACCCATTTCTTGCTGGCAATGTTCGGATCACTAAGTAATTTAAGAAGATGTTGGTTGTTGTTGGTCGGTTTTTTTACTTTTGGTTTTTCGACTTTTGGCTTTTCAAACGCCATCTCATAGATTGGAGCTTTGGCCAGTTCGTCCGCTGGGAGGTTAGCAACTATTTTATCGCCGCTTCTGATAATTACCTGCTTAACTTCGGTCACGGTCCCAACAACCTCCGCTTCCAACCCCCACTTGTGGAAAATATCGAGGATCGGCTGTTCTTGCCCTTGCTGGACACAAAGAAGCTGCCGTTCCTGCGATTCCGACATCATGATCTCCCATGGTTCCATCCCAGTCTCCCGCAAAGGAACCTTATCAAGATCAATATCAACCCCAACTTCACCAGCCGCCGCCATTTCGGCCGAGGAACAGGTCAGTCCCGCCGCTCCCATGTCCTTAATCCCGACCACTAAGCCGGTTTTTAGGGCTTCCAGCGTCGCCTCGATCAGGCATTTTTCGGTAAAAGGATCGCCAACCTGAACGGTCGGCCGTTTCTCGCACTCCCCCGCTTCAAATTCGGAGGAAGCGAGGACCGAACAACCGCCAATCCCGTCGCGGCCGGTCTTGGAACCGGCGTAAATGATCGAATTCCCCGGCCCTTGAGCCCTTGCCCGGGCGATCTCCTCCCGGTCGCAAACCCCGACGCACATGACGTTAACCAGGCAATTGCCGGCGTAAGCTTCGTCAAAATAGATCTCACCGCCGACGGTCGGCACCCCAACGCAGTTGCCGTAGAACTGGATTCCATCGATCACGCCGGAAAAGATGAACTTATTGAGCGGATTATCGAGCGGGCCGAAACGAAGCGAATCAAGCAGGGCGATTGGCCGGGCGCCGGTCGTAAAAATGTCCCGGATAATCCCCCCAACTCCGGTCGCCGCCCCCTGCCGCGGTTCTACCTGGGAGGGATGGTTGTGAGATTCCGCTTTGAAAATGATCGCTTTGCCGTCGTAAACTATGCCGCCGGCATCTTCGCCGACCAGCGCCTCGTATTTCCCTTTTTGGGGGAAAAGACGGAGGTATTTGCGGGAACGGGGATAGCCGCAATGCTCGGACCATTCGACCGAAAACATCGCCGTTTCGGTCGGGGTCGGCTCGCGGTCGAGGGTCTTAACGATCCTTTCAAACTCGGCATCGGTCAAACCAAGTTCGCGGTAGACTTTTTTATCCATGAGGCTATTTTAACATTATTTGCGGATCATGGGAACAGAAAGCCTCATTTCGCGCAAGAAATCCCCTTAAATACACGATAAATATGTATCAGAACCATAGGAGGCGTTAATGGTCAGTAGCTTACCAATTGGGACCGGTACCGGCCCAAATCGTCCGGGCGCGGTCGGCCCCAGATCTTTTCACGCTCGGATCTATGGTCCTCCTTTTCTCTACAACATCATGGACTTTCACCGCAGCCATGAGATCGGCTCGGCCATGAGACTAAATCAAGCCCTATTTATCGGGGGCCAAAAAGATCAGTCCGCTCTCTTTAAACTCCCCGGTGACCAGAGAGGAAAAGTCGCCGAGCTCCGTTTCGAGCCGGAAAAAAGCCAGTGGTGGATCCGGGCGACCGAAGAAAATCCAGCGGCACATTTCAAAGTCATTGACGACCTTGGCACGCAAATCAAACTCGGCGGACAAAAAGGGATTAAAGGCTGGGTCCCAATTGCCACTGATTATCACTTGGTTTTCGGAGAGAGGCAAGAATATCTCTTTTCGCTTCCGGAGAAACCGGAGGAACCAAGAAACATTCTTCCACTCCCCGGCGGAAGGGAAAAAGTTCAAATCTTCGATAAAATCCTGCTCTTCCTCCAGGTCAATAAAGAGAGGAGTTTTAACACTGAAGTTGCCCGCGCCATGAGAGATAACCGTTATTATTTAATCTTGGGAGGAAAAGAGAGCCCCGACTCCCTCTTTCAGATCAAGCTGCCTGGCAACTTGAATGCCGAGCGGGTCGCGTACTTCAGATACGACCGAACCCATGACCAATGGGAAGTCCAACCTCTTATCGACTTCGACTTGGTCGCGGCAACCGGTCAACCGATGAAGGCGGAAATAAACCACTGGTACCCAATAAAGGCCGGCAACAATTTAAAAATCAACAACCTTATAGTCGATTTTTACCTTCCCACCACTGCTGACCAAATCCCAGTAACCCAGCCAAAGCTGGGGCCAGTCCCAGATCCGGAACGGCTCCCCTTTGGCTGTAATATTCCCGGCCTAAGTGAAAGAGAAATTATTTCGATCCGCGACGATGACAGGACCCGAAGGTTCATTGAAGAAGGGATCGACGCCGTAAGCGAACACCGGACCCGGTTCTTTAAAAGAGGAAAAACCGAAGCCGAAGTCCTTTTCAACTTCGTCACCGCTCATTTTAAATATACCTGGGAAGACACCGACGAAGGCTGGCACAAAAACTGGGAAGATTTAGCGGCTAAATATCATAATCTGAAAATATCGCTTGGAATCTTTATCGCGGAACGGACCGGCTGTTGCCGGCATCAAGCGGCGGCCCTCCAGCTTCTCTATCAGGAATGGGGACTTGAATCGCGCTTTGTTAGAGGAACGATCATTAGCCACGGCAAGGACGCGCGCCACGCTTGGGTAGAAATCCTGGTTAATGGTAAATGGTATGTCGCCGACCCGGCGCAACGATACTACAAAGAAAAAGAGGCCGCTTACCGGGAAAGAGGTTATATTGTCGGCCCCAATAAGATCGAAGTCCCAATTGGAGAAATTGACACGCCCGGCGCTTTCGGCACAGCTCTGTTCGGTAAATAAAAAAGAAACCGGCGACTGTAGCCTACATCGCCCGTTTTTTATCTTCTTCCGTAACGCCCTTCATGGTCAGGTTGATCCGGCCTTTGTCGTCGATCTCGATAACTTTGACGATCACTTCGTCATCAAGCTTCAAGACATCTTCAACCCTGGCGACCCGCTGGGGAGCAAGCTGGGAAATGTGGACCAGCCCGTCTTTCCCGCCCGGGATCTCGCAGAAAGCGCCGAAGTCCATAATTCTGACCACTTTAGAGTGGAAAACATCCCCCGCTTTTGGTTCAAAGGTGATCGCGTCAACTTCCGCTTTGGCTTTTTTCGCCATCTCGGCGTCGTTGGTCGTGATCCGGATCGTCCCATCGTCTTCGATGTCCATCTGGACACCGGTCTCGTCGGTGATCCGCCGGATGTTCTTCCCGCCCGGCCCGATGACCATGCCAATCTTTTCCGGATCGATCTTGAAAGAGATGACCCGGGGGGCGAATGGCGACAATTCAGTGCTTGGTTTGGGGAGGATCGCTTCCATCTTATCAAGGATATAATAGCGGCCTTCTTTAGCCTGTTCCAATGCCAGTTTGATCAGATCGAAAGAAAGCCCTTTGATCTTGATATCAACCTGGATCGCGGTAATCCCTTTGCGGGTACCGGTCACCTTGAAATCCATATCGCCCAGGAAGTCTTCCAGCCCTTGAATATCGGTAATGGTCACGAACTTATCCCCTTCGGAGATCAAGCCGACCGAAATGCCGGCTACCGGGGCCGCGATCTTCACTCCAGCGTGCATCAGGGCAAGGGTCGAACCGCAGGTCGAAGCCATGGAAGTGGAGCCGTTGCTTCCCAGGACTTCGGAAACCAGGCGGAGGGTATACGGAAAATCATCGGGACCGGGGATAACCGGCAGGAGAGCTTTCTCCGCCAGAGCGCCGTGACCAATTTCCCGGCGTCCCGGACCGCGCATCGGACGAACCTCGCCGACCGAATAAGCCGGGAAGTTATAATGGTGCATGTAGCGTTTGCCGGTCTCTTCAAGGTCGAGCCCTTCAAGCCGCTGTTCTTCCCCAAGTGAACCAAGGGTTAAGATCGTTAAAACCTGGGTCTGGCCCCGGGAAAAGATCGCCGAACCGTGGGTCCTGGGCAAAGTCCCGATTTCGCAGTTGATCTCCCGGATATCTTTGGGTCCGCGGCCGTCAACCCGTTTGTTCTCTTTGAGGACCAGGCGGCGCATCGTTTCGTATTCAATCTCTTCAATGACCGCTTTAATATCGCCGGGATGCTTTTTCAGCTCATCTTCCAGCTCTTTGTTCTCCAACGCCTTGTTCTTGACCTCTGTCTTGATCGCGTCAAGTTCGTCGAGCTGGGTCTCCCGGTCGGTGATCCGCATCGCTTTTTCGATCCGGTCGGCCGCCATTTTAGTCACAAAAGAGCGGACCTTGTCGCTGATCTGGTAAACTTCAACTTTAACTTTTTCTTTGCCCGCTTTTTTAACCAATTCTTCCTGCATGGCAATGACTTCTTTAATGAAGGTGTGGCCGAATTTGATCGCTTCGAGCATCTGCTCTTCGGTGATCTGATTGGCCCCGGCTTCGATCATGGAAATTTCCGTTTTAGTTCCGGCAATCACCAGGTCGAGGGTTGAGTCTTTGGTCTGGGCCAGGGTTGGATTGGCCACGAACTTGCCGTCAACAATAGAAACTCTGACCGCGCCGATCGGCCCGTCGAACGGAATGTCGGAAATGGAGAGAGCGGCTGAAGCGCCGATAATCCCCAGCACATCATGCGGATTTTCCTGGTCGACCGAAAGCGGAGTAATCACGACTTGAACATCATTGCGGAACCCTTCGGGGAACATCGGCCGGATCGGCCGGTCAACTTTGCGGCAATTGAGGATCGCTTTTTCCGAAAGGCGCCCTTCCCGCTTGAAGAACCCGCCCGGGATCTTCCCGGCGGCATAGAGCTTTTCTTCAAATTCAACCATTAAGGGGAAGAAATCGATCCCTTCTCTGGGGGTTAAGCTCATCGTGGCGGTCGCCAGGACCATGGTATCCCCGAGGCGGATAATAACCGAACCGCCGGCTTCTTTGGCTACGCGGCCTGTTTCAATGGAGAGGACTTTTCCGTCACTAAGGGTCTTTTCAACTGTCTTAATCATTTATTTTGTTTTCAAACTAGAGGAAAGCTCTTCGAACTTCTTAACATCCGTCCGGTGGAGGTAATTAAGTAGTCGTTTGCGCTGACCGACCAGGATTAAAAGACCGCGCCGGCTATGGTGATCTTTCTTATTTATCTTAAGATGTTCCACCAGCTGATCGATCCTTTTGGTCAGAAGCGCGACCTGGACTTCGGGTGATCCAGTATCACTCACATGCCTTTTAAATTTCCCGATGACCTCTTGTTTTAATTCCTTTTTTAACATATTAAGTATATTGTATCACATACCCCGCAATCGGGCAATATCTTTTTTTATTTGCACCTTAAGTTGGGCAACCGAAGCAAACCGGCGTTCCGGACGGAGACGAGAAAAGAGATCGAGCGCCAGGGTCCGGCCGAGAAGCCGGCCATTAAAATTAAGCAGATGAGCCTCGACCAACTGGGAATTATGACCAAAGGTCGGCTGGAGGCCGATATTAACGGCGCATTTCCTCCCGCCGGTAAAACCGCCGTAAACCCCGGCCGCCGGGATAAGCTTGCGCGGGTCCGGCTTCAGGTTGGCGGTCGGAGTGGCAAGGATCTTCGCTCCAATACCCTTCCCTTTGACCACCTTACCGGTCAATCGATAAGGATGTCCCAAAAGTGTGTAAGCCAGCTTGAAGTCCCCCTTGAGGAGCAACTCCCTGATCAGCCCGGATTTAACGATCTGGCCGCGAACTTTAACCGGCGGAATAACTTTCACCTCAAAACCAAACTCTTCTCCTAGTTTTTTGAGAGCGGCGGCGGTCCCGCTTCGCCCTTTGCCTAAAGCATAATCATAACCGACAAAGACCGCTCTGACCCCGAGCTTCTTGACCAGGTAACGTTCAACATATTGCCGATAGCTTAGCTTCCGGAGTTGAGAAGTAAAACGGCTAACGATCACGGAATCAATACCTAAATCGGCTAGTAACGCCTCTCTTTCAGCTAGCGTGGTTAGGAGCTTGAGCCCCCTAGCCGGCGCAATGACCTCTTGGGGATGAGGATCAAAGGTAATAGCGGCCGAATGAGCACCGATCTTTTTAGCGTAAGAAACCGCCGCTTCGATCACCCGGCGGTGACCCAGGTGAACTCCGTCAAAGGTCCCCAGGGCGACGACCGGCCGCTGGAGTTTCCCTTTGCTTGGATGGCGGATTATCTTCACTGACCGAACATTCCTTTAACCATAAGCGTCGCTGACTTAATGTATTCAGCGGAGGGCAAGAAGAGGAGCTGGGAAAGGATCAGGGTCCCGACGACCCGTCCCGCAATTATATAAAAAACCATCGCCCGGACATCGGCTTCCGGCCGCTTCCCCCTGATCGCCTGGTCAGTGATGTAAGCGCAGGTCGGATCGACCAGAGTGACTAATAAAATAGTAGCAATCCCGTTAACGATCGCGGAGAGCTGGGAAGCAGTGATCCGGAACTCGGGGACCAGCGCCCCGGCATAAAGGGAAGAAAGGACCCCAATCGCGTAAACAGAAACGACGATCAAATTGGTCCAGAGAAACCCGGTCGGGACCCCTTTCATGGTCAGGTTAATAAACGACTTCTTAGTCGGCAAGCAGAAAAGCTTGGCAATCGACCGGATATTTTTCGGTAAAAAAGCGGCAGCAATCAAACGCGGGACCGATCCGGCCTTTTCAAAACGGAGAATAGCTTTGGTAAAAACTGCCACGAAAAACGGGGTACAGGCAGCCCCCAGTAAATTACCGACAAAAGCGGCCAGGATCACCAAGCGGAAAGAGTTAATCAAGGCATCTGGCTGACCGGTCAAGATAGCATGGTCAACCAAGCCTCCCAGGAACGGCGCCTGGAGCATATTGGAGGTCCGAGTGACCAGCAAGGTAGCGTTAACAAAAGAAAGGGAGGTCGCGATCTGCCCGGTCCGCACTCCGGCCAGCCTAAGCGACGAAGCGGCCGTTTCAGTAAAGTGGATTATTCCGGTTAAAATACAGACTATATAAAGTGGATTCATGAAGCTTTATTATATAACAAAAAACCCTTCGCCCGCAAACGGCACGAGTCGCAAACCCCGCAGGGCTTACTCCCCCCCTGATAGCATGACCAGGTCATTTCCAGCGGGGCGCCGAGCTTCCGTCCAAGTTTAATAATCTCCGCCTTAGTCATATTAATTAAAGGGGTCTTGATCCTAATCCTTGATGCCTTGATCCCTTTTGCTATCACTTTCTGAAAAGCGGCGTAATAATCGGGGCGGCAATCGGGGTAGCCGGAATAATCGAGGGCGTTGGCGCCGATAAAAATCGCCTGGGCGCCGATCGCTTCGGCAAAAGAGAGGGCAAAACTTAAAAAGATGGTATTGCGGGCGGGAACGTAAGTTGAAGGTATCCCTTTACCAATTTCTTTCAAAGTTCTGGCAACTGGCACCTGGACGCTGGCATCTAGCAAGGCGCTCCCCTTCCAGGGCAAGCTAATCTTAAGGATCTGATAAGGGACCCGCGCGCGCTTAGCGACCGCTACTGCGCTCCGCAATTCCCGTTTATGCCGCTGGCCGTAGTCAAATATTAAAGCCTGGCAGGTATAACCTTTGTTAAGGGCGTAATATAAAGTGGTAGTTGAATCGAGGCCACCGGATAATAAGACAACCGCTTTTTTTACCATATTATGAAATTTTAGCAGTTTTTTGACGATAAATATAGAGAGATGACACAATCAATCAGGGTCAGACATACAAGCATCTGCGGCAGATTAATTACCCAAAGAAGCTTTCCCGAACTGGCAAAGGGCAAAACAGTCGATTTTTCCCACCAGGGAATCGTTTTTGACCTGCACTGGTTTGATCGCCCAAAAACATACGGAATCAAGCTCCACCCGATCGACCTCCCCCCCGGAGAAGTCATCATAAAAAAACCGCTCAACAATACCGAGGAAACCTGGCTGGTCGACGCAACGAACTGGAGCCCCCTTCAGTTGGGGGATGAAATCATTTTTTGGGGAAATAGGATCTCCTGTGATCTGCCAAAAGTCAGTGAATTCCCGGGCTATTTAAGTTCCGGAACAAAACTGGTTGTCGATCCCAGAAAGCCGATCGATCCAAACCTGAAATTCGGACTGGTCCGTTACGAAGTTTGGAACGACCTCACGATTAAATTATTTTCAAATAAACAAGCCACCGCGTCAACCTTCGGCCATTTTGGCCTAACCGAAGTGGAGTCGATGCTGGCGTTTAACAAGCAAAGAGCCGATCAAATGGGGGAGATGGCCAGCGGCTTGAGTTTTGGGAGTCATTATCGAAAGATCGCCTGGCCGTCGGTTTATTTGCAGGCGGCAAGCTTTCTGGCCAGAGAAAGCAACTCCAACGTCAGCGAACAAGATTTTACCGCGTTACTCTCTCAAGCCGGTTTATTTCTTTCTTGCCGCCAAATCGTGGCCATGGCCAGGACAGGAGAAGATTTGACCACCTTTACCAACCAGGCAACGATCGGCCAAGTCAACGCCGCCCTCAATATTTTCAACTATCCGTTCGTGCTGGGATTTCTCCCCTAAAGCTTAATGATCTGGCCGCGCTCGGCGCCGACCGAAATGAGAGAGATCTTCGCTTCAGCCAATTTGGCCAGTTTATCCAGATACTTCCTGGCATTAGCCGGCAAATCCTTATAATTCGTGACTTTGGTCGTATCACTCTGCCACCCCGGCAATTCTTCGTAAACCGGCCGACATTCGGCCAGGCGATTAATATCGGTCGGGAAATCCAGGACCCTCTTGCCGTTACATTCGTAAGCGACGCAAACCAGGATCTTGTCGAACGAGTCAAGGACGTCCATTTTGGTGATCGCCAGTTCGGTTAAGCCGTTGATCTTGGCGGCGTGGCGCATGACCACTCCGTCGAACCAGCCGCAGCGCCGCGGCCGTCCGGTCGTCGTCCCGTACTCCGCCCCCCGCTCGCGCAGTTTTTCCCCCAGCTCCCCTTCGATCTCGGTCGGGAACGGTCCGCTCCCTACCCTGGTAACATAAGCTTTCGCCACGCCAAGCACGCTGTCAACCAGGCTCGGCCCAAAGCCGGCCCCGCTGCAGGCGCCGCCGGAGATCGGGTTGGAAGAAGTAACGTAAGGATAGGTCCCATGATCGACATCAAGCATCGTCCCTTGCGCCCCCTCCATTAAGACCCTTTTTCCCCCGCTGATCGCTTCATGGATAAGCGAGGTCGACTCTTCGACCACCAGCTCTTTGATCTCGTTATAATAAGTAAAATATTCTTCGATGATCTGGTCAACATTATAGTTGATGTTGCGCCCGTAGTAATTATTTAACAGAAAAGATTTTTCCCGGATATTCCAGTCTAGTTTCTGGCGAAAAACGTCTTTATTGGTAAAGTCCCAGATCCGGATCCCGCGGCGGTTGAACTTATCAACGTAACAGGGACCGATCCCCCGGTTGGTGGTCCCGATCCGGCCCGCTTCATGCTTATCTTCCTGCGCGGCGTCCAGGTCCCGGTGATATTGAAAGATCAGGTGAGCCTGGGAAGAGATCCGCAGATTAGAAACCTTTTGGCCGGTCGCCCGGAGCGACTTGATCTCCTCAAGCAGAACGGCCGGGTCGATAACTACCCCGTTGCCGATAACGCAAATCGTCTTGTCATAAAAGATGCCGGACGGGATGAGATGGAGTTTGTACTTGGTCTCGCCAATAACTACCGTATGGCCGGCGTTATTTCCGCCCTGGTAGCGAACAACCATCTCCATGTCCCGCGACAGGAGATCGGTGATCTTCCCTTTTCCTTCGTCCCCCCATTGAGTTCCGACAATAACTGAAACTGGCATTCTTTCTCCTTCCGGCCAAAAAAAATCCCCGCGCGCGGCAGGGATTGGATCCTTGAATAAGTTTAACATATGTATTAGAATTTTCAATCAGCAATGGATAGATCTTTAAGCCCCCGAGCTTTTTTACTTGCCGTCGCCCTCCTGCTGGCCGCGGTTCTCCCGGTCGGTTGCGGGCGCGAACTTCCGGCTTCAGCCACCACCACGACCACCACAACCACCACTTCAACCAGCGCGACGACAACCACGTCAACGACCATTAATACCACGCCGGTCACCGTCCCAATTACCGGCGGCGGCAGTTTTTCTTACCAAAATATCGCTTCAACCGGCCAGAACGGCAATATCTACAGTTCGATCGCTGTCGATAAAACGGACGGCAACAAGGCCCACATCAGCTACTATCAAAAAGACACCGAAGATCTCAAGTACGCCGCCGGAGGGCTCTCCGCCTGGACCTTCGAAACCGTCGACAGCGACGCCGACCGGGGCCTCTACTCCTCGATCGCCGTCGACAGCGGGCATCAGGCCCACATCAGCTACTACGCCACGACCGCCGGGCTCGCTTACGCTTACGGCGGCAGCGGCTCCTGGGTGACCGCCGTGATCGATAACCCGACCGGGATCGACGTCGGTTATTACACTTCGATCGGGGTCGATAGCTTCGGCAAGGTCCATATCAGCTATTACGACTGGAACAACCAGGCCCTGAAATACGCCACTAACAAGAGCGGCGGTTGGGTGATTTCCATCCTCGACAGTTCAAGCGCTACCGGACTCTATACTTCGCTCGCCGTTGACGGCGGCGATAATATCCACCTTAGTTATTACGACGCGGCCAACAAAGCCCTGAAATACGTCCGGATCTCTTCAAGCGGCTCAAAATCGTTTGAAACGGTCGACAGCGTCGAGGATGTCGGCCAGTACAGCGCCTTAACGGTCGACAGCGGTAATGTTCCGCACATCTGTTATTACAACGCGACCACTCATACCTTAAAATACGCGAAGAAGAACGGGGTTTGGAGTGTGGAAACGATCGACGGGACCGCCGATAACGGCCAGTTCTGCTCGATCGCGGTTGACGGGAACAGGAAAGCGCACGTCAGTTACTACGACGCGACCAATTCGGCGCTGATCTACGCGACCAACAGGAGCGGAGCTTGGCTCCGCTCCCCGATCGACAGCACCGGTTCGGTCGGCCAGGATACGGATATCGCGATCGGCAGCGACAATAAACCCCACATCAGCTATTGGGACGCGACGAACAATACGGTGAAATACGCCGTGGAGAACTAGTTTATAATAACCCTCACCCGACACGATTTCGCTTCGCTCATCGTGTCGCCCTCTCCCAAAGGGAGAGGGCTTAGGTTTAAGTTAAAAAAAAGTATTTCCCCTCTCCCCCTGGGAGAGGGGTGTCACGAACGAAGTGAGTGACGGGGTGAGGGTTCTACAAAACTTTGATCTGCAGTTCTTTCAATTGGTTGGGAGAAACTACGTCCGGCGCCCCCGAAAGCGGACAGAACGCCGATTGGGTCTTCGGGAAAGCGATCACGTCGCGGATCGAGTCCATCCCCGCCAGGAGCATCACCAACCGGTCCATCCCTAAGGCGATCCCGCCGTGCGGCGGCGCCCCGTATTCCAGCGCTTCCAAAAAGAAGCCGAAACGGGACCGGGTCTCTTCTTCTCCGAGGGATAAGAGCTTAAATATCTTCGCTTGAACATCGGGGCGATGGATACGGATCGAACCGCCGCCGATTTCGGTCCCGTTGAGGATCAGATCATAAGCCTGCGCTTTGATCGAAGCTGGGTCTTTAAGGAAGCGGTCTTCCAAATCGTCCCAACTGCCGTGCGGCGCCGTGAAGGGGTGATGATTGGAAACCCAGCGTTTTTCGCTCTCGCTGTATTCCAGTAGCGGGAAATCAGTCACCCAGAGGAAATGAAAACTGTTATTATCGATCAACCCCATTTTACGGCCCAGTTCCAGGCGGAGTTCGCTCAAGACCTGATGCACGACTTTAGTTTTATCGGCGATAAAGACTAAGATATCACCAGCCTCGCCCTTCATCCGGTCAACGATCGCGTTAAGCTGCTCTTCCTTGAAAAATTTAACGATCGGTGATTTCAGGCCGTCGGCATTGATGGCGATCCAGGCCATCCCCTTGGCCCCAAAACTTTTAGCCAGCTCTTCCAGTTTATCGATCTCGGCGCGGGAGAACTTCGAGCCCCCCTTGATATTGAGCCCCTTCACCCGGCCGCCTTTGTCGACCGTTTCGCGGAAAACCTTAAAATCGACCTCCTTCATCAGGTCGGAGAGTTCGATCAGTTCCAGGCCGAAACGGGTATCCGGTTTATCGTTGCCGTAACGGTTCATCGCCTCTTCCCAGCTCAAGCGGGGAAGAGGCAGGCTGACCTGCGGCAGGTGTTTTCCCCGGTATTGGTCGATGTCTTTAGCCAGGGCAGCGAGAGTCTGTTTGATCATCCGTTCCATCATTTCGATAACATCTTTTTCTTCGACAAAAGAAAGCTCAAGATCAAGCTGGGTAAATTCCGGCTGGCGGTCGGCCCGCAGGTCCTCGTCCCGGAAACAGCGGGCGATCTGAAAGTACTTCTCGACTCCGGCGACCATCAGGATCTGTTTATAAAGCTGGGGAGATTGGGGCAGGGCGTAGAACTTGCCGGGACTGACCCGGCTGGGGACCAGATAATCCCTCGCCCCTTCCGGCGTTGATTTACCGAGGAACGGCGTTTCGATCGCCAGGAATCCTTCGTCATCGAGAAAATCGGACATTGCCTTGGTGATCTTGTGGCGGAAGATCAGATTTTCCCGCATTTTTTCTTTGCGCAGATCAAGATACCGGTATTTCAAACGGACCATCTCATCCGGTTCGGTCCTGGGGTCGGCGATCTCGATCGTCGGGGTCTTGGCGGCATTTAAGATCTCCAGCTCTTCTCCGGTCACTTCGATCTCGCCGGTCGGAAGATCACGCTTGATGGTCGCTTCGGACCGTTTCACGACGATACCGCTGACGGCGATCACATACTCGGAGCGGAGTTGTTGGGCTAAGGCATGCAAAGCCTTATTCTCTTCGTTAAAAACTATCTGGATCAGGCCGGAGCGATCGCGCAGGTCGATAAAGATCAGGCCGCCGTGATCGCGGCGGCGATGGACCCAGCCGCAGAGACCTACCTTCTCCCCCTCCCTTTCGGCCCGTACTTCCCCGCAGTTAATGGTTCTCTTGATCTTCATGAGTTTTATTATAACTTATTAATAACCGGTGTTCCAGTCAAGAAGAAGGCGGACTTTATCGGCAAAGTAGCCGGTTTTGGTGACCATTTCAGCCACTTCGGCGCGGGTCAGCTGCTTGTTCGGCTCGAATCTAAACCCCTCAAGGTAACTTAAGATCCCCGCTTCTTTCGCGGCGCTGACCTCTTTGATCGCCCAATGACGCCCCGGCAGGTCGGAGAACGGCAGTTCCAGCAAGCGCGGCTCGCCCAGTTTGGCAAAGCGGGAAAGGACCGAGACCCCCTCGGCCCTGGTAATATTCCCCCGCGGCCGGAAGGTTTTGTCGGGATACCCTTTGATCAACCCGTCTTGAGCCCCTTGGTCGATAAACATGACCGCCCAGTGGTCCAGCGGCACATCGGCAAAGGGCTGCCGGCCGGGCGCGGCGGCTTTTTCTCCGGTCGCTTTGGCGATCAGCGCTTTTTCCTCATCCATAGTGATCGCCATTTCCGGATGGAAAGATCCATCGGAAAAAAACGGCACCATCAGCCCAGCGTCAACGACCGCTCGGACATAAGGCGCAAACCTATTGTCTTTTTTGACATCGGGCGCGACATCCTGCTCGACCGACGGGAAAGAAAGATCGTTCGCTTTGACCAGCCATTTGGCGAGATCGCCGCGGGAAAGCCCTTTTTCCGGACTGAAATCGGTCGGTTCAATAACCCCGGCAATGATCAGCTCCTGGATCTTTTTTCGCTGCGCCGTCTGCTGTTCTCCCAGCGGGGACATGGTTTTGACCAGCATCGTCGCCATTTCCGCCCGGGTGATATTCCCTTCCGGCCTAAAGGTACCGTCGGGATAACCGGTTAGAACGTTTTCCATCGCTAAATAAGCGATCGGAAAAATCGCCCAGTAATTGGCGGGAACGTCGTCAAAGCTCTTCATGCTCAATAAGCGGATTCGCTCGCTCCCGATCAGCCGGTCCTTGGCGTCATACCCGGCAACCCGGACGGTGTTCTTGCCCGGCCGCAAGGAAAGGTTAAGTTGGAATTTGCCGTCGTCTCCAACCGCGACTTCCCGGCTGTTCACCGTCACCCGACGGATCAGCCAATTCAGAACTTCGCCGGCAACCACCGCTTCCTGGGTATAGAGAACACTTTTATCGGTCGGAATGATCGAAAAGTTTTTGATCGCGACCGCCTCGGCCGACGGTTTCCCGCGACTCACTCCATAAGTGATCGAAAAATAATGGGTATCATTGGCGGAAACCTGGTTATACTGGTGAAACGCGTAATCGAATCGATAGTTGCCGTAATACAAGCCGACACCCAAGGTCAGGTTGTTGGTAAACTCAATATCGGCCCCGTTGTTCCGGCCGACGTAATCCTGATCGATGCCGGCCCGCAGATCGAGGAAATCGATCGGCGACCATTCCACCCCTTGGTGGAAAAGACTGGGCAGACTATAATTGGTCGGATAATAATCATAATCGAAATTGTAGGACAGCTCATGATCGCCGAGCCGGCGCCAGCCTTTTGCCCCGAGAACCCTGAAGCTGAAGCCGGTCTTGAGAAGCGCGGGAAACGATTCTTCCGCTCCGCTGTCCCATTTCATTTTACCCCCCATTGAAAAAGGGAGGGCGTTTTGCAGCACCATCCCGGCCTTAAAAACATTATTAGGCACATAATGGAGCGCCAAATCAATTTCGTTGCCGCCGGCATTACCGCCGGTGATCCCGGGCCCGGTTATATTGGCAAAATAAAACTTCAGCGTCGCCCCGGCGGCAAGGTTATCCAAAACCCTCCAGTTCATGAACCCTTTGAGCGGCGCTCCCCACGACAAGAGCAAGGTTTTAGTGCTGTAAGAGAAGCTGGTCCCTTCTGAAGACGACGGAACGTAACGCACCCCGTCCTGGACCTCGGTCGTGACGCCCGGACCGGTAAAACCGATGCTACTGCTGACCAAACCGAGACCGAACGTTCCATAATTAGTCGGATAAGCGCCGCCGAAATTCAAATAATCGTATTCATTAATAAACTTACCGGCCATCGTGGTCAACTGCCAGTTGGAGAGATAGGCTAAAGACGCGGGATTGCTGAAAATACCGAGCAGATCATCGGCCACGCCAGCATAAGCTTTCCCCATCCCCAAGGTCCGGGCGCCGACGCCGATATAGGTCGGGTCGTTGGAAACGGCGATTTGCGCCGCGACAACCGAAGAAAACAGCAATACAACGGCGACAACGCCGAAAAAGGCCCTAATTGATCTCATTTGCCGCTCCCTTCAATTTGTTTTTAATAATAACCTATCAAGGCCGAAGATTCCACCAATTTAATTATAAATGACCAGGTAAGCTTTGCCGATCGGATTATAATCGCCAATCACTCTGATGACATAGATCCCGTTCGCCAGCCGGCTCCCGGTATCGTCGCGGACCGCTTCGATCTTGACCTGGTTAAAGCCGGCTTTGCCGCCGTTGGTCCCCGGCAAATAGAGCCGGGTAATGACCTGGTGACCGCCCCCGCTGATCAGGTAGATCGAGACCTGGGCGTCTTTGGTCAGGTTATAAGCCACGCCGAATTCTTTATCGACGGAAGAAGAAAACGGCATCGGAAAGACGGACAGTTTACCGCCAAGGACCCCGACCGAGCCGCTGGTCGCGACCCGCAGATTATCGATCGTCTTAGAAACGAGATTGTTCGACATATCTCTTCCTTCCACATAAAGGGTGTGGGTCTTGACCGATTCATCGGCCAGCTCTTCGGGCGCGTCCCCGGACATCTTGACCATGTAAGACGTTACCAAATCGGCTTTCATCACCATCTCCGTCCCGTCGAGCACAACTTCATAATAGTTCTTATCGATCGCCACGTTATCCACCATTGTCACTTCAAACTTCGGCCGCTTACTGATGTAATCCCCGCTCTCCAACGTTACCCCGGCGATCGACACCCACAACTGCGGCAACTGACCGTCCATCTTAACAAAGGCGACCGGATTCGGCTCCTCTACCCGACCGAGCGTAAAGGTCCCGCTGGTTCCCGATCCGCTATTCCCCGCCAGATCGACCGCCTCCAGTTTAATCATTGAATCGGTCGAGTAACTCGACGGCAAGGCCCAGTCATAAGTCCCGCTGTTGGCTAACCCCGCGGCTATAACCGACCAGGTCGCCCCCCCATTAAGCGACAATGAGATCGTAATGGGGGTCGGCCCAAAACCGACGCTATCGGCCGCCGAGTATTGAATGGCATAAGCGGTGCCGGAGACCAATGCTCCAGCCGACGGCGCTATAACCGAGACCGCCGGCAAACTGGTATCGACGGTGAAGGTCCAGGTCGAAGAGTTCGCGCTCCAATTGCCGGCATTATCGCGCGCTCTGATCCTCCAACTGTGAGCGGCATCGGACAGCGCCCCGGTTACGGCGTAAGAAGTCGCCGCCCCCAAGGTAGCGACGATCGAGCCGTCGATCGTCATTTCATAATTGGCGATCCCGCTGGTCGCGTCGATCGCCGCGTTCCAGATCAGGGTCGTTAGATTATTATTGACGTAGGCGTTATTCGCCGGAGTCACCAGGTTAGGCGCGGTCGGACCGGCCGTATCAAGAATAATACCGTCGCTACCGGTCGGCGATTCATTGGAGGCGACGTCCCGAACCTTAACATAGACGAGCCTGATGCCGTCACCGTCCGTCAGCGTGTAAAGCCGCGACGCTTCATAAGTTATCCAGCCGGTATCATTGCCGCTGCCGTCAAAAAGATTGTTGCCGGCGGCCCTCATCTGAACAATATCAGGCGCCGCCGCCACCTCCAAAGTGATGGTCGCGTCTTTACTATAAACAGTACTGCCGCTCAACCGATCTTTAAGCAGGACCGTTGGCGCGGCCGGGCCGAAATTAACCACGATTTGGGCGCTTGCCGCCAGGCTTTCGTTGGAGGCGGCGTCGCGGACAAGGTAGTAAGCCTCGCGGGTCCCCTCGCCGTCAGCCAGAGTAAATTCGTACCTTGAATTATAAGCAATCCAGCCGGTCTCCCCTTGAGTAAATCCGGCGTCGCGGGCGATCCGCATCGAAACCGCGTCGGCGCTCACCCCGAACGCTTCCAGAGAAATCAGGGAAGCCGAGGAATACAGCGAACTGCCGGTCACCCGATCAAACAAAGTAATATGATCGACTTCCGGTGAAACGGTATCGATTGTTATGCCGTCGCTGACCACATTGCTTTCGTTGGAAGAAATATCGCGGACCTTAAAGTAAACCGTTCTTTGCCCCTCGCCCGCGGTCAAAGTGTATTCGGTCGTCGCCAGGAGAGTGGTCCAGCCGGTCGAATTCTCCGTAAAGCCGGCGTCTTGCGCGATCCGCATCGAGACCGCGTCGGCGCTGATGCTTAACGCTTCGAGACTAATCGTCAGTTCGTTGGAATAAGACAAACTGCCGGTTACCCGATCTTTCAGGAGGATACTGCCGACCGCCGGCGAAGCGGTATCGACCAGGATCGCGTCATTAACAACGTTGCTTTCATTCGAAGCGGCGTCGCGGACCTGGTAGTAAGCGGTCCGCAGGCCGTCACCGGCCGTAAAGGTATATTCGGTCGTCGCCAGGAGAGTGGTCCAGCCGGTCGAATTCTCCGTGAAGCCGGCGTCTTGCGCGATCCGCATCGAGACCGCGTCGGCGCTGATGCTTAACGCTTCCAAAGTTATGGTCAATTGATTAGTCAGAACGGTACTGCCGGTCACTCGGTCTTTCAGGAGGATACTGCCAACCGTCGGCGAGGCGGTGTCGACCAGGATCGCGTCATTAACGATATTGCTTTCGTTCGAGACCAGATCGCGGACCTGGTAGTAAACCGTTCTTTGCCCCTCGCCCGCGGTCAAAGTGTATTCGGTCGTCGCCAGGAGAGTGGTCCAGCCGGTCGAATTCTCCGTAAAGCCGGCGTCTTGCGCGATCCGCATCGAGACCGCGTCGGCGCTGATGCTTAACGCTTCGAGACTAATCGTCAGTTCGTTGGAATAAGACAAACTGCCGGTTACCCGATCTTTCAGGAGGATACTGCCGACCGTCGGTGAGGCGGTGTCGACCAGGATCGTATCATTAACGATATTGCTTTCGTTCGAGACCAGATCGCGGACCTGGTAGTAAGCGGTCCGTAGGCCGTCACCGTCCGTAAGGGTATATTCGGTCGTCGCCAGGAGAGTGGTCCAGCCGGTCGAGTTCTCCGTGAAGCCGGCGTCTTGCGCGATCCGCATCGAGACCGCGTCGGCGCTGATGCTTAACGCTTCCAAAGTTACGGTCAATTGATTGGTCAGAACGGTACTGCCGGTTACCCGATCTTTCAGGAGGATACTGCCGACCGTCGGCGAGACGGTGTCGACCAGAATGGTATCGCTGACAACCTGGCTTTCATCCGAGGTCAGGTTCCTGACTTTATAGTAAGCGGTCCGCAGGCCGTCGCCGGCCGTAAAGGTATATTCGGTCGTCGCCAGGAAAGTGGTCCAGCCGGTCGAGTTCTCCGTAAAGCCGGCGTCTTGCGCAATGCTCATTGCAGTCGGCTCGCCGCTGACCCCGAACGCTTCCAGAGAGACCGTCAGCTGATTCGTACTCAAGCCGCCGGTCACCCGGTCAAACAGGGTAATGTGATCGACTTCCGGCGAGACGGGAGCGGAGTAAGTAATGGTAAAGTCGTCGGCGCTCATCGCCGTACCGACATAACCAACCTGGTCGACCGCCTCAACGCTGACCCGGGAACCGGCGCTGTTGACCGAAGGGACCGTCCAGATATAACTACTGTCATTCGGTTCCTGACTGGCGATCAGGGTCCAGCTCTCACCGGTATCGAGAGAATAACGCAAGGTGATGGGACCGGCGCCGAAACCGACCTCATCGGTCGCCGCCCAGGTGATCTCATAAGTAGTCCCGGCTGACAAGGTCTCGCCGCCGTTCGGATTGATGATCGAAACCTCCGGGGTGCCGGAATCGATCGCAAAGACGCCGGACTCTCCCGTTCCTAAATTATGGTAAAGGGAATTATCGGATACCGTTACTTTGACCCGAACTTCAGTCGTTGAAAGATCGGCCGGGGTCGTCCAACTGAACGGAGAGACGACCGCCGCGTCAGAGGTGATCAGGTTCGGATAGGTCAAGCCGCTGTCGATCGAATACCAGATTTTCAGAGAATTCGGACCGATCCCGGCAACGTCGGTCGCTTCGAAGGAAATAGTCTGGACCGAGCCGCCGCGATAGACTTCCCCGCTGGCCGGCGCTTCAACGGTCACCAGCGGCGGAATGTTATCAACATAGCCGAAGAAAATATTACCGGTCATCGCCGCGCCGATCAAACCGACCCGATTTTCCGCCGTAACTCTAACCCGACCGCTGGTCGATTCAAGGGTCGCCGGCACCGGCCACGAATAAACGCCGTCGTTCGGCTCCTGGCTGGCAATTTGCGTCCAGGTTTCTCCGGTATCGAGGGAATAATAAAGCGTGATCGGATTGGCCTTGAAGCCGCATTCTTCGGTCGCCACCCAGCGGAGATCATAAGAAGCGCCCGAGGAAACAACTTCACCGCTCTGCGGGCTGATAATCGTTACTTCCGGCGAGGTCGCATCGATGACAAAAGTGACATTGGATTCGTCGGAACCGGTATTATGCAGGTCGCCGTTAGCCTGAACAGAAACTCTAACCTTGACTTCCGTGGTTGAGATCAGCGGAGTGGTCCAGGAGTAAGGGGCGTCAACCGCTTCCTGGGTCGCCACTTCTATCCAGGCGGTCCCCTCGCCGGTCGTGTAATAAATTCTTGCTGAATCGGCCAGGATCCCTTCCCGGTTGCTGGCGGCAAAGACCACTTCGTAGCTGACCCCGCCGCGCCAATCTTCTCCCCCGTTGGGAGCTTCGATCGTCACCAAAGGAAGAGACGGATCGGCAAACCAGTCGTAGGCTCCCCGATCGGTCCCGGCCGGCGTGCCGCTCGCCCTATTTGGGGAGATATCTAACAAGTGGTAATCATGCGTAGCCTGGCTCCAGAACCCGGGCTCGACAGAGATGTCGCCGATATCGGGCGAAACCCCGTTCCAATCTGTCGCCCAATTATAAACGTCATTGTAGCTGGGGGTAAGGACCGAAGTGCCGCTCCAATAAACCCCGGTCCCATATCCCCGTCCATAAATTATATTGTTCTTCAACAACAAAATACTACTCAAGCCGCCGGTCGAATCGGTGCTATAAAACCCATATCTGGCGTAAGATGAGTTTTTGCCGGCAATCGTATTCCTGTTTACCAGGCCGGGAGAACCCGAAGGAAAATTATAACCATTGACATAAAGATCATAATTGTAATTATTAATTACGTTCCGGTAAATTTTCAGAGCTACCGGTCTTGATACAAATATTCCATAAGTAACAGAGGACATCGGATTAACTGCTTCCCCGGAAACATAATTTCCTTCGATCGTTACCATACAGGTATTGGGCCCAAGTGAACTATCCCCCGCGTAAATCGCCTTTTCCCAGGCAGCGTAGAAATTGACTACATTATTTTTAATATAAGTTTTCCAAAGACCGGTAGACCTGATCTGACCGTTAATATTTAACCCTTCAATTGTCGTAAAATTATGCATCACAAAATTGCCGGTCAAATGGTTGCCATTGAGGTTCCCCACCTCCGTGCTTGGGGTCACGCCGTGCACATACCGCTCGACCCCAAGCTGGAAACTGCTCCCCCACTCCCCATTGGCCACGGAGTAATTTCCATTGCCGATATTAATATTATAAATGGTGTAACGGTTCGCTTTGCTCAACGTCCGCCAGGCGGTCGCCCAGGAGAGCCCGTCTCCGGTCGCGTCACTCCCCTCGCCACTGACAAAGGATTCGGCTATATATGGTGAGTAAGCCTCTCCAGTTCCATCATACGCTCCAATATTAACCCCGCCGATCCCGGTTCCGATACACGGTGAATCATAATAAAGCCGGTAATCACTGTTCCACGGCTCGACAAAACGAGGGTATAGTGAGATCGTATTGGAAATATTCACTCCATTAGGGGCGTAAACATCGATCCCGTTCCGCCAAATTAGATTGGTATCAAACCGCTCTTTCCCTCCGCTGTAGGGATTATAAATGCCATAGCCTTCGACTGTCCCGTCAAGCGCGGCGGCATAGGAAATAATATTGTTCGTTACTTCGGCGGTCGCGTCGTTAAAGGTATCGCCGGTAATCCCCTGCGGCGCATGAACAATCGTGTTCCGGTCGATATTGGAAACCGCGTTGGTTATACCGGAAGAATCACCATCTTCTCCGTAAAAAACGGTCATTCCATCAATTAAATTGCGGTAGATATAATATCCCTGTCCGCCATTATCCCATGTCCCGCCCGTCAGACCAAAAGCATATCCGCCAGGAGTCAAGGAAGTATTGATAAGTTCATTGGCTTCAATGGTGGTCAACGAACCACGGCGCAAGTATATGTTCCTCGCGTCATTTGAGCTAAACCGATTGTTTCTAAGATAGTTATTATTCCAGCGGACCTGAATAAGCCAATCATACAAATCATATATGCCGTTGATAATAGAAATCCCTTCAATAGTTGAGTTTCGATCGATATGCAGAATTTCGGTCGCGGTTGAGTTGGCGTTAATTATGGAAACATCGCGTCCCGCCCCCTGAAGATGATGGTTGTAGCCAAACTTGATCGGGAAGGACTCGCCGGCCGCCGCGGTATACTGCCCGCCGCCGATATTGATTTTCCGCTCGGTATATCTGGCCGCCCGGGTCAGGGTCCGCCACGGGCTGCCGATCGAGCCATCTCCGGTTGTGTCATTGCCGCCTCCGTCAATGTATGATTCCGCCCGATAGGGGGAACCAGCTTCACCCGCCCCGTCATAAGCGCCGATATTGACCACCCCCCCCTCACCGGCGTTAATACATGGAGAGGTGGAATAGAAGCGATAATCACCATTCCAGGGAGCGACAAAATGAGGGGAGGAGCTGATGGCGCCAAGCCCGGCCGACACGCCGGAATCATATTCCGTTTCATTCTGCCAAACATTGTTATAGTTACAAGAATAAACCGCGTTGGAGTTTCTCTTTTTAATCCCATTTGAACCATAATCTGTCCCGCTCGAATAACGCCAGGTGTAATAGATGTCGCCATCAAGCCGGGGTTGGTTCATGACAATGTTATTCTTAACGGTCACCGTCTGGGTTGAAGAAGAGGTAATACCATCATGGTTCATCACTAAAGTATTCCGGTCAACCGTCCCGCCGTAATTGTCTCCATTAATATAAATGCCATCCCCATACTCCCTGACCTCATTTTTATAGATCGTCCAGTTGTTAATGGTGTCATCAAAATAGTTGTAAATCCCAATACCCCGTCCGGCCGGTTTGTCATAAGATAAATTTCTGGCAGAATTAACTAAAATATTGCCGCTGGCGTTAAAATAACCGTCGCAGGCGGAGAGCGCCGTATCCTGGGTTTGGGTAGTCAATCGATTGTTGAGGACCGACGCGTACTGTCCATTGATCACGATCGTTCCGCCAAAGGAGATATAAACCGTCCCCCAGAACGGCGACCAACCATAGACCGCGCTCCCCCCTTCACCCAGGGCCAGCAGGTGCATTCCTTCTACCGTCGTGTAGCTCCCCATGGTGAAGGCGGCGGTAGCGGCCAGCGCCTCCAGCGTAACCGTATCCCGGCTCGCCCCGGAAATATGCATCCTCTCACGGAGGTTGATCGGGGTAGTGTCGCCATTTGCCTGGTTGTAGGTCCCGGCCAGGACATTGATCTTAGTAATGGTATATCTTAAGGCCTTACTGATGCTCCGCCACGGGTTGCCGATCGAACCGTCGCCGGTCGTGTCATTGCCGCTCCCGCTGACGTAAGAATTATATTGATAAGGCGACCCGGGAAGACCAGCTCCATCGTAAGCCCCGATATTGACCCCCCCTTCACCCAACCCAAGACACGGATTGGTCCAGGTCCCGGTTGAGGCGTAAAGCCGGAAGTCTTGAGCGTCATAATCGTAAAACCCGGGGCACTCCGACTTATTGGTCGCGTCATAGGCAAAGGCGCCGCCATAATCGGCCCCGTTGTTCCAGGTATCGTTATAGCCGTTGATCAAGCCGGCGCCGCCGTACAAACCGACGCTGTCCGACGCCGCGACCGCGTCAAGCGACGGCTGGTTGACCATAATATTGTTCTTCACCGTTCCGGCCAGGGCGTAAACGCCGTACCTGAACCTGGCGATCGTATTTCGATTGATATACGCGTCGGTCGCCCTGACGCCGTAATTGGTATAACCGTAGATTGCCGTCGTTTGGCGGTAAATAGTGTTCCCTTCGATCGTCGGGTAACCGGCATTGGCCAGGATAGCGTAAGTGTAATTTTCCGCGTTAATAATATTCCTGGAGACGACCACCCCTTCAAAAGAAGTCGTCAACAGGGCGTTGCCGCCGTTCCCTTTCAGGAAGAAACCCTCAAGCCGGGCCGCTGTCTCCAGGCTGACCGCCGTGCCGGCGCCGCCGTCTTCTTCGATCGTCGCCTGGCCGGTTACTGAAGCATAAACGTTCCGGCCGGAAATGGTGACCGGGAAAGTTTCACCGGCTGATGTATTGTAGGTTCCCGAAGCGGCGTAGATCGGCTTGCTCGCCGCCGCCGCGGTCGCCGCGTAGGTCAAAGTCTTGAAAGGCCCGTTGTTGCCGCTCCCAACTTCCGACGTCAAACCGTTATAGCTGTTGTTGCCGGTCACCGGATTAACGTAATAGGCCGCCTCTGAAGTAACGGCAAAGATCCCCGACTCTTCGGTCACTACGTTGCTCCGGGTCGCGATGATCTTGATCCTGGCGGTATCGGTCGCGACCTCGGTGACAAACCAGGGGAAACTATTATCGTCAGCCTCCCCGGTCGCCAGATCAGAATAGGTCGCGCCGCTGTCGGCTGAATAATAGATATCGATCCGATCGGCCGTCCCCGGCGAGACCTCCCAGGTAATGTTATGCCAACTCCCTCTCTGCCAGACGTCGCCGGCTAGCGGCGCCCCGATGGTTAGTGAGATCGGGTGGTCGTAGTAATAGGCCCCCATATCGGCCCGGGTAGTGTCGGGGTCGTTGTATTGCGGGTCGGGATCGCCGGCGTCGATGCAATTGGAAGCCGCCTGCAGGTGATAGTCGTTACCGGCCGCGTCGACAAACTGCGGATCGTCAAAAATAGTCCCGGTCCCGCCGCCGACCGTCCCTTCGTAAGTCACGTTAACCGCGTATAGGTCGTTATAGTTGGAATTTACCGTTCCGCCGGTCTGAACAATCCCTTTGACCGTTTCGGTAGTAGTATATCCGCCAACGCTCCCGGCAATGATCGTGTTTAAAATATTAGCGTTGACCGCCGACCTGATCCCGACGTTGCTCTTGGCGATCGTATTTTTGTTGATGGTAAAGGTCCCGCCGGCGACGCAATTGATGCCGCCTTCCAGCGGATCGAAATAATCGCGGATCTCGTTCAAAGTGATGTTACCGTCGCCGTTGAGGTAGATCCCGGCCTTTGATCCGCCGTCGAGGCCCATGATCACGTTGTTCCTGGCGATAAAGTTGGTACAGGCTCCGGCTTGATAAATACCATAATTAGCGGTAATGGTGTTCCCTTCAACAGTAATACTGTCGCCGCCAGCCAAATAAATGCCGTCACTACCGGAAGAATGGTTGGTAATAACGTTGTCGCTGAAGACAACGTTGTTGGCGCCGCTGCCGACCGAAATGGTCCGGTGTCCTTCGGAACTGATGGTGTTGTTATAGACCCGGCAATTATCGCCGCCCGCGTCAATATGCAGGGCGCGGGCATTCCCGCTCGCCGCGCTAAGCAGAAGTTGGTTATTGTTCAGCCTGGCGTTCGGCCCGGTCACCTTAACCCCCGCATAATTACCCGTTGCGGCGCTCCGCACGACAAAACCTTCCAGGGTCCCGTTCCCCTCCACAGAAACCCCGTCGGTCTCGAGAAGGCCGGTATCGATCTCGGTCGTGCCGGTCCCGGAAAAGACCCGGCCGACAATAATGATCGGGAAAACCTCGCCGTTGTCGGCGCTGAAATCACCCCGAGCGACAACGGTTGAGCCGGCCACATCCTGGGTCCCGGCGTAAGAGAGGGTCTGCCACGGTCCGTTGCCGCCGGAAACTTCGGTCGTTAACCCATTGTAATTGTTCGCCCCATTTATCGAATCAACGTAATAGTAAGTGGCCGGGGTGATCGTGAAATTGCCGTCTGATTCATCCGTTGACAACCCGCTAAGCGCGCTAACGCCTTCAACCTTAACCCTGGCCTGATCGGTAAAAGTGCTGTCAACCAGCCAAGAGTAGGTCCCGTCATCGGCCTCGTTGGTAGTGATTTGCTGATAGCTGGCCCCGCCATCCCTGGATAAATATAAATTGATCGAAGTCGGGAAACCGCTCGACTGCCAGGTAATATTCCGGGCGCTCCCCGCCTGCCAGACCTCGCCGCTATTCGGCGCGGTCACCCTGACGCTAAAGTCGTAGTCATACGCCCCGCGGTCAATCCCCAGCCCTTCCGGCGTCCCGGTGTCGATACAGGGAGAATCCGGCTGAAGATAATAATTCCGGTTATTTGGATCGTAGAATTTTGGATCAACGGTGTTGTCGCCGCTCCCGGCGGTCACATTATAGTAATTGGTATCGTTGGCAAAGAAAGTATTGTACCGCGAAGTGATCTGATTGGTACTGTTACTGTAAAGACCGTAGGTCCCGGTAGCGGAATAACCCCCGACTTCGCCGGCAATAATATTATTGGTCATGATAATATCAGCGCTGTTACTCCTGACCCCGCGATTATTTTGAACTATCGTATTTTTGTCCAGAAGGAAATTGGTCCCGGTTGAATAATAAAGATATATGCCGCCATAGGTTGAACTTTGGTAACCGCGCACCTCGTTGGAAGCAATCGACCCGTCACCCGAAAAATACATCCCGGCATAGGTCGAGGTCCCCGGATGGGTCGCCGTGATCTTGTTGCGATCGATCGTTACCCCGCGAAGATAATTAGGATAATAAGAATAAATCCCGTAATCGGCGGTAATTGTATTCCCTTCAATGGTAATGCCGTAAATATTACCGGTAGAGGCTTGATAGAAGGCAATCCCGTTGCTGTACCAATTCGAAAATAAAGTGTTATCCCTGATATAGGTCAGCGGATAATAATTATTTGAATAATACAAGGCGGAATTATATGAATAGATATTATTCCCGATAATATTCGACCGACTGCCGTCAATAAAAACGGCATTACCGCTACTCTCCTGGGAAATAATATTATTCAGCAGGGTAACATTGGCGCCGTTGACGTAAACGCAGGCATAACTGCCGTTGTTCTTTTTAACCGTAAACCCTTCAAGAGAAATATTGTTTCCCAGGACCAAATTGTGGGCGGCAGTCGCTCCGGCGTCAATTGTCACCAGCGCGGTCGAAGGATACTTGCGCAGGGTCGCGGTCCCCAGGTTGAGAGGGAAAGTCTCCAGTCCGGAATAGCTCCCCTGCAGGGCGTAAACCGTCCCTTCGGTCAGGGAGAGCGCTTTGGTCATGGTCCGCCAGGGGTTGGCAAAAGTCCCGTTCCCGGTCGTGTCGCTCCCAAAAGGACCGACATAAGACTCGCTGGTAACAGAAGATGGTGTTCCAACGCTTGCAAAAGCGCCGCGGTTGCCGCCGTCGTCCGCCGCCGCGATACAAGGGGAATCGGCAAGAAGGCGATAATCGTTGCCACTCGGATCGACAAATTTAGGGTTCTGTTCGTTATCCGCGGTCTCGTTAGAGACTGTCCCCACATAATTGGTCGCGGTATTGAAGAAAGTATTATAAGAAGAATCGACGCCCTCCTCGTACTCTTGGACCTTGATCCCTTCGCTTCCGGGAATAAATGTCCCCAGGACCGGCGCGGCGGAGATAATATTGTTTTTGATGATATTACTGCCGCTAGTCGAATAAACACCCCGGTAATTCTTGACCAGGGTATTGTGGTTGACGGTAAAGTAATTCGGCGGAACGGCGTCGCAAACAATCGCCGCCCGGTCACTTAGCGCGGCCTGGAACCCGCGCACCTCATTGGAAGAGATATTTCCCGAACCCCCCAGCACCATCCCATAACCGCCGCTCGCCGGTGTTTTCGCCTCAATAGTATTTGACCTGATATCCAGGTTCAGACAACTGGCGCCAAGGAAATAGATGGCGTTGTCGGCAATAATCCGGTTCGCTTCAAAGGTCAGATTCGGCAAAGAGCCGCTGGTAGCGTAAAAGCCGTAGCCGCCGGTCCCTGAATCAAGGCTGGTGAAACTATTGTTCCGGAAAATGGTATTCGCGGCCGCGAGCCGAACAATAAAGTTATCGGTGGAATAGAGCTGGTTCCCTTCAAAAAGATTTTCTCCGCCGTAAGCGGTCAGGGGGGCCATCGCGGTCGATTCGGACGAGATCAGGTTATTCCTGACCACCGCGCCGTTAGCGTTAACATACAAACAAGCCGAGTAGGCGGTCCCGCTTTTTCCCCTGACGGTAAAGCCTTCGAAGGAAATGTTGTCCTTTTGGATAATCACCGTATGGCCGGCGCTGGTATTGGAATTAATGACGACCGTCGATTGCGGGTCGTATTTGCGCAGTTCCGCGTAAGTTAGGGAAAGCGGGAACGTTTCGCCGCTGGTAATATTGTCATAGACCCCCGGCAGAACATAGATTGTCCCTTCGGCGGTCGACAGGGCGTAAAATATTGTCTTCCACGGATCGGCATAGGTCCCGGTCCCGGTGGAGTCGCTCCCCTGGTTAGAAACGTAAGATTCGGTCGTTATCGGGGAACTTTGGGCGACCGCGCCGTAGCAACCCCGGTTCCCGCCGTTATCAGCGGTCCCGATACAGGGGGAATCGGCAAAAAGGCGAAAATCGTTGGCGGCGGGATTAACAAACCTGGGATTAAGAATATTGTCCTGGTACTGGCTGTTGGCCGTGCCGGAATAAGCGGTAGCATTGTTAAACAGGGTGTTGTATTCTGATGTCGCGACCCCTTCAACCTTAATGCCGATACTCCCCGCAACATACCCCCCAAGAGTCGGCGCGGCGGAAATGATATTATTTTTTAAATAATTTGAAGCGTAAATATTGGACGTGCCAGCGGAAATGCCGACTAAATTTTTCGCCACGGTGTTGTTCTCGATCGTCGCGATGGAACTTGTGTTGGTCACGATCCCATAACTGTTGCTGTCAATAAACCCATTAACTTCGTTTGAGGAGATCAAGAGGAGAGGCCCACCAACGGAAATCCCGCTGGCATAGTCATTCCAGCCGCCATATTTATGAACAACATTGCCTGATATTTTAACGAAAGCGGCGCCGCTGGCTTTAATGCCATCATCAAACGCGAAGACGGTGTTCCCTTCAGCCGTCAGATCCCCCTGATGGACCCAAATAGCGATACCGGCTTCAGCGGTAATAATATTGTTGTTTACGGTTTGATTAGCCAATCCGTACTTGAAATCAACCGCCCCATAGTAATCATAATAACCGGCATTAGCCCTGATCTGGTTTCCCGAAACCAAACCATTGTTGGCATTTTCATTAAAGTACAAAGCCCTACGATTACCGGATGTTTTTGAATTAGTGATCCGGTTGTTAAGGATCGAAACCCGCGGCGCGGCAACGCGAACACAAGTGTTATCGCTGCTGCTGGTATAAAGAGTTATCCCTTCAAGAGTTGTCCCGGCCACTCCCAGGATCAGCGTATCATTGGCGGAAGCGCTGGAATCGATCGAGACTTCGGAAGTCGCGTACAGCCTCTGCATCGAAACGTAAGTAAAGTTAAGGGGGAAAGTCTCACCGGCGGCGTAGCTACCGGAAAGAAGATAAACCTTCCCACCTTCAGTCAGAGAGGTCGCTTTAGAAATAGTCTTGAACGGACTAGCTAATGAGCCGGTATTGGAATCACTCCCCAAAACCCCGTCAACATAAGAGTCGGCCAGGAGGCCGGAGCTGGCGACAATATCACCGTATTTCCCCATGTTTGATCCGTCGGACGCTGTCCCCTTGCACGGCGAATCGCCGTAGAGGCGGTAATCGCTTGCCGTGGTCGAGACAAAACGGGGAGAGGCGTTGATTTCACCAAAGGTCGCCTGGGTCCCGGCCGCCAGGATATAACTTGTTTCGTTGTTAAAAACACAGTTGTGGTGGACCAGCGCGTACTGGGTCTGGGTGGTTATCCCGGAACTGTCGGCGTAAAAGCCCCCCAAGATCGGGGCGGCGGTAACAATATTATCAAAGACCTCAATCGAATTAACCGAACTCCCGGAAATATAGAGCGACTGTTTATTATTGACGATCGTGTTGTGCCTGATCCTGGTCAAGCCGTTATATGAAGAAGTCGCTGTAACCTTGACCCCGGTCGTATTGTAGCCGCTGACCAGGTTCGCCTCGATCGTCCCCAGACATTGGGTCATTATGATCCCTTCGGAACCGGCCCCCGAAATTGACCGGATCGTGTTATTGTAAATATTAAAAGAGTTGAACCCGCCGTTAATTCCGCGGTCAGCAATAATAGTATTCCCCTCGATCGTCACCAATAAATTGCTATAGTACGAAGAAAATGCCAAGATGCCGGTCCAGGTTGTACTAAGATAATTATTTTTCACCAAGATCCTGGATTGATCGCCATAGTTCTTAAAATAAACCAAAGTGCTCTGGCCGGCGATTCGGTTCCCTTCGAGGCGACAGTTAACAACGTCTTCGGTCAAAGCAACCGGATTGCCGGGATAACTAGGCCAAACCACGGTTGACTCCTGGGTAATGTTATTGTTAATGACTACAGTATTATTTCCGATGACATTTAAAGTGGCATAATAGGTATAATCATTAGTCGCGTAAGCTTTACTTTTTAGAGTAAAACCTTCAACCGTCCCGTTATTTCCCACTCTAACAGTATCTCCCGCCAGCAACACAGAATCGATCGTCGCCGTGTAAGTCTGCTGGGCGGTCAGCCAGCGGTCAGTTGCGGTAATAGGGAAAGTTTCATAGGTTTGAAGGTAAGTGCCCGGCATCACCCAGATCCGATCCCCCGCCTGGCTGTTGGCCAAAGTGTAAGTAATGCTCTGCCAGGGGCCGTGGGTCACCCCGTCGGTCACGAAGACTTCCGAGGTCAAGCCGTCATAGCTCTCGTTGCTCCCTATCCCGACACTGACGACATATTGGGTCGGCCGGGAAATGGTAAAGCCCGCGTCTGATTCGTCGGTTGAGACCAGGACGCTGTTTTTGATCGCTTCGACCCGGACCTTGGCCTGGGTCGTCGGCCGGTTCGGCACAAACCAGGAGTAAGAGCGGTTCAGGCCCGAAACTTCGGTCGTAATTGTCCGGTAGCCGGTCGCTTCGTTGGTCGTGTAGTAGAGGTTAAATGAACTCGGCAGGCCGGTCGCGCTCCAGGCAAGGTTCCGCCAAGAACCAGCCTCAAGATTTTCTCCCCCATTCGGGAAAGTAACGGTCGCGACAACCGGCGTATAAAGCTGGAGGGTAAAGGCCGCGTCCGATTCGTCGGAAATGACTTGCCCCCCCTTCACCGCTTCGACCCTGACCCGGGCCTCGGTCGTGGTGATATTGGCCACCCGCCAGTTATAACTTCTTAGCAGGCCATTGACTTCGCTAGTGATCAGGACATAGGCGTCGCCGGTCGTGTAATAGAGGTTGTAGCTATCGGGAAGCCCGGCCGCTTCCCAGGTGATTTCATGCCACGATTCCCCTTCCCAAATTTCTCCCCCATTCGGCGTGGCAACCTCAATTGAAAGAGGAGGAGTATAAATGGTAAAGGTATCGGTCTCCATGGTCGCGATGAGTGTTTGTTTTAGCGCCTCGATCTTGATCCGAGCTTCGGTCGTGGGGAAATCGGAGACCAGCCAACCGTATGACCGGTCGGCCCCGCCTACTTCGCTGGTGATCAGGACATAGGCGTCGCCGGTCGTGTAGTAGAGGTTAAACGAGGTTGGCAGACTGACCGCTTCCCAGCTGATCCCATAGATCCTTCCCGCCTCCAGTATTTCAGCGGTTACCGGCTGGGTAATGGTCGCCCCCAGTTGGCTGATCGTAAAGTTGGCGGCCGATTCCCGGGTCGCGATGAGCCCCAGCTCTTCCGCCTCGATCCTGACCTTGGCTTCGGTCGTCGCCGGCGCCGGAATGGTCCAGGTATAGGTCCCGTCATCGGCCTCGTCGACCGCGATAGAAGCATAAGTCGCGCCGTCGTCGATCGAGTAAGAGAGATCGATCGCGGTCGGATACCCTTTGGTCCGCCACAGAATTTCGCTGGTCCCCCCGATTGTCCACTCTTCCCCTCCGTTTGGCGCGAGGAGGTAGACCGCTGTCCCGTCGTAGGCCCCCAGATCGGTCCCCTCCGGCGTGCCGACGCCGACGCAGGGGGAGTTTGGTTTCAGGTGATAGTTACTATTATCAATATCAATAAACTGGGCGTTAATCGAGATCGAACCTTCGCGGGAAGTGACGCTGGAATAAAGGGTTTCACAACCGTAAACGTCGTTGTAGTACGGCCGGGTGACGCCGCCAGTCCCGGAACGGTAGATCCCGATGCTCCCGACCGCTCCCCCGGTCCCGCTTTCAACGGTCGGGGCGTTGGAAATAATAGTGTTGTAAATATACACGTCATTATCGGGAGTTTGGATCCCGACCAAATTCTTGACCACTGTACAGCGGTTAATATCGATATCAGTAGTCGGAGTTGTTCCGGCCGAGCCGGCATAGATGCCGACGCCAAAACCGCGGACCTCGTTGGTGCTGACTAGAGCCGAGGCGCCGGTCAATCTGATGCCGCTCCCGGCGGCGGAGCGACCGATAATGAGGTTTCTGCTTACCCGGGCGTTAGTGGCGCTGGCTAAGTAAACAGCGTAGTTTGTCCCGGTATAGCCAATGGTATTTCCATCGATCACAATATTGCTGTCACCAAACCCTGAAGTCAGGGGCGAGGTGCCGCAGTTGGCCTCAACAGTGTTCCCGCTGATCACCAGGTTATTGCCGGAATCGTAGAAAACATTACCGGCAGAGGTCGGCGCGGTGACGGTGTTTCCCAGGAACGAACCATTGCTCAAACCGCCAAAATCAAAACAGTAGGAATTGGCCCCACGATAAAAGCGGCTGTTCCTGACCGTCCCGTATTCGCCGGTGTAATCAATGATCCAATCCCAGGTCGGACCGCTGTAAGTAAAAGAGAGCCCTTCGACCGTGCAATAGCGCCCGATATTGACCATCGCGTCAGAAAGCGCCATCCCTCCGGCTTCCAGGGTGGCCAAGCCGCTCCCGTCCCCGGAAAGGACCGTCCTGGCGTTCAAAGTAATGGGGAAACTCTCCCCCGTCGGGCTGGCCGGGGCGGCGTAACGGCCGGGAAGAATATTGATCTTGCTAAGGGTCCTGGGCAGGGAGTAAGTAATGGTCCGCCACGGATTGCCGATCGTCCCATCCCCCGTCTCGTTGCTTCCGCTCCCACTGATATAGCTCTCGGTTAAAATCCCGGAACTGCTCCCGATCGATTCGTAATACCCGATCACCCCGCCGTCGGACGCGGCGCCAAGACAAGGTGAATCATCATATAAATGGTATTCATCGGTCGCGACATCAACAAATTTTGGATAGAGATCAAAAAGGTCATGTGACCCATAAGAATAGGAAGAAGCGTTGTTGAAATGAGCATTGTAATCGGCGTCTAGAATACCGCTGAAATATTGCAAGCCGATATTGGCGGCCGCATCCCGCAGACCGGGGGCCCCACTGATAATGTTGTCGTAAACCCGGGACTTATAGGTACTATAATAGCCTTCGATCCTAACCCCTGTCCCGTTTTTAATAATCGTATTCTTAATGACATTGACCGGGTAATCAGGATCACTGCCGCACTGTTCAAGATGAATCCCAATCCCAAAGCTTCTGATCTCACTGGATGAAATAGTACTCCCATAACCGCGGAGCATGTAAATTCCTATGCCGGAACCATTGCCGATCATCACGTTCCGCTGAAAACGATGATAAGAACCATAAGTATCACGAACTAAACTGCCGCTGCCGGTGTAATTGAAGCGGTTCGCTTCGATCGTCGCCCCGGTCACATAGTTGACCCAGGAGATGATCTGATCGGCGGAAGCGTCAAAAGTATTGCCGGCCACGGTCATATGCTTGCCGTTGGTATTGATCCGAATACAATACGTATTGGTCCCGGTATTGCGGAACCAGTTCCCCTGGATCAAGTTCCCGCTGGAATCATTATAGATGGTATTAGTATTGACGCTCCGGATTAAGGTGTTGTTCCTGATCACCGCGCCGCCGCCGCTGCTCGCCAGGTTGATCATGTACTTGGCCGAATTGTTGGCGAAAGTGAAGGTCAAGCCTTCTATCGACACGGACCGCCCAATCACGCTGAAGAGGTCTTGGGTAATTGCTTCCCCTTCGATCGTGGCCAGACCGGTCCCCTCTCCCACGACCCGGGCATTGTCGCCTAAAAGCAAGGGGAACGCTTCGGTCGTGTTGTTGTAAACCCCGGCCAAAACATGGACCACACCGTCCGTTTGTGGCAAGGCATAGCGGATGCTCCGCCACGGATTGGCAAACGAGCCGTCCCCGGTTTCGTCACTCCCGCTCCCGCTGACGTACGAATCGCTTAGAATGCCGGAAGATGACCCTTCAACCGTCGGATAAGCGCCCTGATACGACCCGTCGGAAGCGGTATTTTTGACCGGGGAATCGCCGGCTAACCGGTAATCGTTGGTCAGCGGAGCGACAAATCGCGGGTAGAGAGTATTGCTGTTGGACCCGGTCGTCAGAGTCCCGCTATAGGCGGCCGCACAACCGTAAAAATTGTTATAGTCTTCGCTGACCGAAAGGGAGTTTCCGGTGATCCCGGTCGTCACCCCAATCGCTCCCAGCGTAACCGCATTATTAATGACATTATCCTGAATGGCGACGGTGCCGGTGCTGATCGCCCCGTTGATTCCGGTGGTACTCGATTTAACGACCGTGTTTTTCCTTATATACAACGCGCCATTAGCGGTAGCATTAATTCCGGTAGTAAAACTGCGGACCTCGTTGGTCGTGATGTAACCGCTCAAAGTCGCCAGGATCCCGGTACCAGTTCCATTGCCGATAACAACGTTGTTTTGTATGGTCCAGCCGGTCGAGGTGCCGGCGTTAATGACGGAGCCGGAATTGTTGTAGACAAAACGGTTCCCGTCGATCACCGCGTTGTTGCTAGAACCCCGAAGTAAACTGCCCGACGCCGACCCCTCCACTGTGTTGCTGGAAAAGGTCAAATCGGTATAATTACAATAAATGACATTATAATTAGCGGTACTGGTCTCCGACATGTAGTTCCCATAGATGTACGCATAATTAGCGCTGGCATCGATCAATTGCGGCTGGTTGGTCCTCACCAGGTTACACCGAACAACCCCGGCTGATGCTCCGCCGATATCAACCAGATAATAACTGGAACTGCTGTTACTGGAGCGGATCGATAGCCCTTCCAGAGTAGACGACGCCCCCAGGTCAAAAACATCGCTGGCATTGGCAAGGGCGTCAAAAGTGGCCTGCCTGGTATAAGTGGAAACGACCAGCTTGGTATTGTTAATGCTGATCGGGAAAGTTTCGCCGGAAGCGGCGGTATAGGTCCCCGGCGCCAAATTAATGATGGAGTAAATGGGAGTATTCGCCGCCGTGTAGGTCAGGGTTTTCCTGGGGCCGGTCGTCCCGGAAATGTAGACCGGAGTCAAGCCGTTGTAGCTATTGTTGCCGGTGTAGACGTTGACATAGTAATCCCGCTGGGCGGTCATCGAGAATTTGGCATTCGATTCGTCGGTTACCGTCCCTTCGGTGCTGACCGCTTCGATCCTGACCCTGGCTTCGGTCGTCACACTCCCCGCCACGAACCATTCATAACTGCCGGTATCGGGCAGACCGCTGGCAATAGAGGCATAAGTCGTTCCGTTATCGACCGAATAATACAAGTTGATCGATGATGGGTTGGTGATCGCTTCCCAGGTGATCTGCCGGTATGAGCCGATCGACCAGCTCTCTCCGCCGTCCGGCGAATAAAGCTTGAGCGGCGGTTGATAATATGTGTAAGCGTCCAGCGTCGCAACGGACTGGCCGTCCGGGTTGACGACCTGGACATTAACGGTCCCGACAGGATGGGTCGGGGCCAGGGCCTTGATCGAGCTTGAGCTCTCCCAGGTAACGGTAGCGGCCGGGGTAGTTCCAAAATTAACGGTTAAAAGCTGGCCGGTTTCAGTCGCTTCAATAGCCGCCGTGGGAAGAGAGCCGGTATCGTAGAGCTGATACTTGGTGTTCAGGTATTTTTCCGCCCGCTGGCGTTCGTCGGTCGGGAGAAATTTGTTGAAAATAATCAGCTCCGCGATGTAACCGGAAAGCGGATACAAAGTCGAAGAATATTCCAAAGCGCCGACCCGCAAATAGAGCGGATTATAATAAGCTGAAGTGTTTAAATTTTGATTCTGCAGGGTCCCATTCATGTAAATCGCTCTTTGCGCCGCCTTATGCTCGCCATAAAAGAGGTTATAATTGGTCGTGTCGCTGAAAGAAAAAGAGGCCTGATTCGCAAGCTCATCATGAGGCCGCCACTTTATCAGCCCGTCCATGGCGATCAGCATGATCGTCTTATTGGTCACGTTATTCTGATCTGAAAGATCGAATAAAGCCCGGTTGGTAAGATTGGTAAATTTTCCGACGACTAAAGCCGATTCCTGGGTGGTGATCCCGGTCAAGCTTGATCTCTTCAGCCAGTCGCCGCCGTCAAAATAAACCGCCGGAAACTGGTTCAATTGATTGGTTCTTAATCGAGGCTGAAGGCTGGTCGTCCCAGGTTGTGTAACCGTATTGCCGCTGCCGCTCATGTCGGTCCAGGTAGGTATATATGCCCAATCAATCGTCTGGCCGGTCCCGTCATTCGCTTTCAGCCAAACTTTGTTCCCCGCGTCGGCCAGGACCGGAATAGTATCGGCCAGACTGCTTTGCGAAGTCAGGGCCGGATCGCCGTACATTAAATAAACATATGAATTCCCGGACAGTAAGGTTGGAACTTTAACCCAGATCAGGGTCCGGGCCGTATTTAAGTCCGATTCTACCCAATAGCTAAGGGGGGTCGCTTCATCGGACGCGACGAACCGGATATCGCCGCCGTCGGCTTTCATCTTCCCCTGGGCGATCAGCGCGGCGGTATCGACGATCGCCAGAACCGGATAATTGGTTTCCGCCGGTCCGGGATTATTGAGATTGATCTTCCGTCTGATCCCCTCTTTATAAAAGCCGGAGCCGGTAATTGTCACCTGGTTGCCGCCGTCAATCATCCCGGTAATGGGATCAACCAAAGTGATCGTCGGCGGACCATTGGTAATGGTAAAACCGCTGGTCAAAGTTCCCGCTTGTTCTCCGGGATTTGTGATCACAACATTATAGAGGCCGCCTTCTTTGCCGGTAAGGTCAAGATCGCAGGTCAGCTGGTTTTCACTTATAAAATTCACATCGGTCGCGTTAATGTCAACCGCGCCCGATCTGGTCAATTTGACCGTCGCGCCGGACTTAATCCCGCCGCCGCCAACGGCAACATCATTAAACGACTGGGTATTGACCCCGGTATTCGGATTGATCGAATTGACCGTCGGAGCTGAAAAAACTATGGTCATCTTACTGGTCGACTCGCCGCTCCCGACATTCTGGCTGATCGTATTGTCGGTCACGGCGACCTTGACCCTGACCTCGGTCGTGTTGATATTCGGCACCGTCCAGTTGTACGGCGAAACGACCGGCGCCTCCGACGTTATCAGATACGGATAAGTCGCTCCATCGTCGATGGAATACCAGATCCCGAGAGAATCGGCCTTGATCCCGTGCTCATCAGTCGCGGTAAAAGTTAGGTCATGGCTGGTACCGCCAACCCAGCTCTCGCCGCCGCTCGGAGCTTCAACCGTGACCACCGGCGGCGCTTTTTCCAGGTAGGTTACTTCCCAGCTGACGCTCCACTCCCCCCAGTTCCCCACTCCGTCCCTGGCAATCACCTGCCACCTATGGAGCCCATCCCGCAGGTTGGTCGTCGGCTCAAAAGTTACGACATTGCCAAGAAGATAAGTGTCGTTATCGATAGCAATCTCATAACTGGCCACGCCGGAGAAATTATCCGCGGGTTGCAGCCAACTGAACATCGGCCGCGACTCGGTCGTCGTACTGCCGTTGGCCGGCGCTTCCAGGGTCGGCGCGTCAGGCCCCAGGCTGTCGACGGTAAAGACATCGCTTTCCCCGGTCCCGATGTTGTGATTAGCGGAACTATCGATCGCCTCAACTTTAATCGCCGCCTCAACTGTGTTCGCGGCCGGCACTAACCAGAAATAATTGCCGCTATTCGGCTGGCCGGTAGCAATGGCGGTCCAGGATTCAGCCGAACTTAAGCGATAATAGAGGCTGACCGAATCGATCCCGCTTTCATCGGTCGCCGTCCAAGTTACTTCATAAGTCGCGTTCCCCCGCCAAATGTTCCCAAAAGTCGGGTTGGTGACTTCCACGCTCGGGGCGATTTGATCAGGCGTGATCGTAAAGAAGCCGCTCTCCCCCGTTCCAATACTGCCAATTTTGGCCCCCTGGATCAGGACTTTCGCTTCGGTCGACGGGTTATTAGGGATCGGCCAAGAATAGACCTTGCTATTTGGTTGGCCGAGAGCGATCGGCAGCCAGACTTCCCCAGTCGTGTAATAAAGATCGATCGCGGTCGGCCGTCCGCTGGTCTCCCAGATTATCTGCCGGGAACTACCGATCGACCAGACGTCGCCGGTCGCCGGAGCGGTCACGAAGATCTGAACGTAGCCGACGCCGAACTGATAGCGGCCCATGTCGTTCCCTTCCGGGGTGCCGGCGTCAACGCAGATCGAGTTTCCCCCCAGTCGGTAATTATCAGTGGAAACATTCACGAACTCGGGGTCTTCGTAAACATCTCCGGTCTTGTCGGTAATCAGGAGATTGGTATTAGTTTCGTTCCCGTAAAAGGAATTGTAGCGGGAAATCGAAGTACTGCCATTCCCCGCGTCGAGCATCCCGTAACTGCCGGCCAGGCCGACGCCGCCGGTCTCCGGCGAGCAGGCCAAAATAGTGTTGGTCACGGTCGCCGAATAAGCGGCGCTCGCCTCGTTCCGCCAACCGACCAGGCATTTCACGATGGTATTGTTGTTAAAAGTCATATCGCCGTTATTCATTTCGGCGACATAAATACCGGAGCCGAAACTCCGGACTTCGTTGGAGACAACCGAACCGTAGCCGACCAAATAGAGCCCCATGCCGGCGCCACTGGTGTCGCCCCCGATAATAGTATTGTCATGAATATAAAAGTTATTGATCGAAGAACTTACGTAAACGCCGTTGCCGCCGCCTGCCGCTTGGATAGTATTGGCCTCGATCGTTAGATAAGTATTAGCGCCGCTAACGTTGATACCGTCTCGATCAGCGGCAGAATTACTGATCTGGTTATTGGTTATCCGATTAAAACTTCCAATCCTCATATTAACGGCCTGCCCGCCAAAGCCGCTGTCATAACTCCCCGTGAAAGTGTTTCCTTCGATCGTCCCGGCGCTCCCCTGATATTCGAGGCCGGAACGCGCCAGGCTGCCGATAAAAGTGTTTTGCGCCACCCGAACATTATTCCCGACAACCTGCAAGCCGTAGGCGTTATTGGAAATTTCCAAAGTACACTGGGAGACCAAGGCCTTGTTGTTATGTATCGCCAACGCGTATTGAAAGCCGCTATCCTGTTGAATATCAAGCCCGCTAACGACGGAATTAAGACCGGCGTAAATAATGTTGACCCCGCTCCCGGTCCCGTCAATTATCGGCGAGCCGGCAGATGCCAGCAGTTGGCGATCGTCGCCTAAATAGATCGGGAAGGATTCCCCGAGCAGGCCATCATAAGTCCCGGCTAAAACGTGGATCGTCCCTTCGGTCGAAGCCGAAGCCCGGGTGATAGTCTTCCAAGGGTTACCAATCGTCCCGTCGCCTAGCGTATCATCGCCGGTCAAAGCGCTAACATATGATTGGCTGGGCAAGGTCAGGGAAGCCCCGATCGCGTTATAGCGCCCCATATTGACCCCAAATTCTCCGGCACCAACACAAGGCGAATTGGCATAAAGCCGGAAATCATTCCCAGTCGGGTTAACGAACCGGGGGTTGGTAATAATATCGCTCACTCCCGCGCTAACCCCGGAAAAGTGTTGCATATTGTTAAACAGGCAGTTGTAATCGGAAACAACCGAACCGGCCCCGCCGTTATAAAGACCGTAACTGCTTGCAACTCCCCCTCCCAAATTCGGCGCGGCGGCAATAATATTATTTTTCGCGATTATCGTTAAAGTATCGCTGTTGTTGCTTACCCCTCCCTGGAAGCCAACGATCGTATTCCCTTCGACCGTTAAAGTCCCGCTGCTGTCCCACTGCCCCTCGATCGCCGTGTTAAACGATCGGACTTCGTTGGAGACGATCGTCCCGTTGCCGTAAAGGGAGATCCCGGTCCCGTTGTTGTAATCAAGGCCGGTTATCAAATTGTTTCTGATTAAAACATTATCGGAAGAAGCGCCCGAATCGAAATAAACCGCCTGACTGCCGCCCGGGCCGGCAATAACGTTATTTTCAATTATCGTATTACTGTTGCCGCGCCTGAAGTAAAGAACCTGATTGCCGTTCGCTTCGGAGAAATAACTGTTTCTGATGATATGACCGGTCGTCAAGACGTTAAAATACATCAATCTGCCTAATAAACTGCCGGTCAAAGTCCCATTATTGATCGTAAAATTGGACCCGTTGATCTGGTTGCCGCCGCCATTACCGGTAAAGGAACTGTTAAGGAAAGAACCATAACCGCCATCGACCAAAAAGCCGCCGGCGCCGTTCGTGACTTCCAGAGAACATTGATTTACGTAGCCATAATTATCGCTGTAATAAACGATATAGCCAGTGCCGGCAAGGTTGCGAATAGTAAAACCTTCAACGGTCGAAGCATAATAAAGAGAAAGAACATCGTTGCCGCTGCTCGATTCGATCGTTTTAATCCCCGCCCCAAACCCGACCATGGCGACCTCGTCGGGAAGATAGATCGGGAAAAATTCCCCAAGGACCGCATTGTCATAGACCCCTTCCTTGACTAAAATTCGTTGTCCGCCGCCGACCTGACCGGTCGCGTAGGTCAGCGTCTGCCAGGCCTGGCTTTCCGACGTGCCGGTGTTGCCGTCGTTTCCGTTGACCGCGTCGACATAAACATCGGTCGTTACGGTGTATGTCCAAAGCGGGCTGTAAGCGCTCCAATTAGCGGCCTGATCTTTGGCCCTGATCTTCCAACTATGCGCGCCGACCCCGGAAGTTGGAGTTGAAAGGGTCGCCGCGCCAAAAGTCACGACCAGAGTAGCATCAAAGGTCAGCTCGTAATTGGCTACTCCGCTCAAGTTATCGGTCGATTCCTGCCAACTGATGGTCGGCGGCAAAGCCACAATCGCCCCGTCGGCCGGAGAAAGGAGGACCGGGACCGAAGGGGGCTCGCTGTCAATTATAAAGGGGGCAGCGCTGGCGTCATAGCCGATATTTAAGGCGCCGGAGTTGTCGATCGCTTCAACGCTGACCAGCGCCTCATTGGTGTTATAAGCCGGGAGAAGCCAGGAATATGAGCCGGTGTTGCTCAAACCGCTGACGATCGCCACCCACCCTTCGCCGGTCCCATAATAAAGTTTAACCTGGCTGATCCCGCTCTCATCGGTCGCCTGCCAGGTAATATTATGAGTTTGCCCTCCCCCCCACTTTTCACCCCCATTGGGAGCTTCAACCGTGACCAGCGGCGAATCAAGGTCGTTATGCGTAAAACTAAAGAGCGAACTCCAGCTCCCCCAGTTCCCCGCCCCATCCTTCGCCCGGACCTCCCAGGTGATCGTCCCATCCGGCAGATTGCCGGTTGGGGTATAGGCAAGGACCGCGCCAAGAACGCGAGAGACGCCAGCCACGTTGATCTCATAGCTGACGATCCCGGACAGGTTATCGCTCGCCGCTTCCCAGGTAAAAGTCGGCTTCCCTTCGGTTATCGTACTCCCATTGGCGGGGGTCACCGGATTAGGAACAGTAGGCGGGGTACTATCGACAATAAAATAGGCGCTCTCCGCGCTCCCAACATTATGAGCGGTTGAATCATCGATCGCCAGGACCGAAACAATCGCTTCATTAGTATCGATCAACGGCGCGGTCCAGGAATAAGCGCCGTCATTCTGCTCTCCGGTCGCGATCGTTTGCCAGCCTTCGCCGGTCGTATAATACAATTGGATCTCGGCAATTCCCCCCTCATCGGTCGCCAGCCAGGTAATGTTAAACGACATACTGCCGCCAATCTTACTCCCGGAGTTCGGCGTAAAGACTTCAACGCTGGGATAATCGTAAGTCGCGACTATTTCAAAGGGGCCGTCGCTTTCAGCGGTCACCACCGCGTTAGCGGTATTTTCAGCTTCAATCCTGACTATGGCTTCGGTCGTGTTAACATCGGGCAAGGTCCAGAGATAAGAACCGGTATCGCTTAAACCGGTCGCGATCGTCTGATAGGCTTCCCCGCTGGTGTAGTAAAGTCTGACCTCCGTCGGATCCCCCTCGGTCGTCCACCGGATCAGGTGCTTACTCCCTGCCTCCCAGGTTTCCCCGCCGTTGGGCGAAATGAGGTTGACGCTCAATAAATATTGATAGCGACCGATGTCGGTCCCGGCCGGGGTGCCGGCGTTGATACAAGGAGAGTCGGGATTAAGATGGTAATCATTATTATTGGGATCCTTAAAGCTGGCGTTAGTTAAGATATCGCCGGCCCCCTGGGAAACAACAAAATAATTCGTTGTATTATTGTACAAATCATTATAGTTGGAGACGAAATCATAAGTATAGTAATCATAAATACCGTAGCTGCCGGCAATCGGGGTCCCGCCGACTTCCGGCGCGCTGCTGATAATATTATTATTGATCGTCGTCGTATAGCTGGTTGCGGTATAACCATATATGCCGTTATAATTTTTAACTATAGTATTGTTGCGGATCGTCATGTTGCCATATCGCTGGTAGTCATATATGGCCATGTAATAATTGGAGACTTCGTTCGAAGTGATCGAACCGTAAGAACGATAAGAATAAATGCCATAAGCATAATTCTGCCAATCACCGCCATTCAAAGTGTTCTCGGAAATATCATAATTATAATTGTAGTAATACAGGTAAATAGCGTTCGAAGGCGAGGAGAAATTATTGTTCTTTATGATCGCGTTATTATTGTAGTTATATAAATAGATGCAAGGACCCGAAGACAAAAAATTATTGTTCCGAATTATTAAGCCGTAATTATACCAATAAGCGTAGACCGCCCGATTGAAGCTGCCGGTAAAACGGCACCCCTCAATAATGTTATTGGAGTTAACGGCGCTGCTAAGATAATAATAGACGGCGTAAGTCGCGGCGTTAAACCCGTAGAAGCTCGAGTTCCTGACGATATTATTCAGCGCGGCGGTCGACTGAAAGTAAACTTGATAGGTGTAATACGCCCCTTCGAAAGAACAACTATCGATCAAGCAATTTGAAGTCGTGATGTTGATCAAAGAATAAGAAGCATAATCGCTCGACCCATTATGTCGGATGGTAATCCCTTCAAAAGTCGTGCCGGAACCGGAGACGGTAAAGAGGTTGGAATTGGTGCCGTAAGCCCCTTCGACCAGCGGCGTCCCGCTCCCCCACTTCTGAAAATAGCGCTTGGTCGCGACACTGATCGGAAAAGTTTCGCCGAGCGACGCGTTGTACGTGCCGGAAAGCATTCTAATCGTGTCGCCGGAGATAGAATTGGCGACGGCATAAGTAACGGTCTGCCAGGCCTGCCCTTCGGACAAGCCGATGTTGCCGTTGCTGCCGGCAGGACTAACATAATAGATCGCCGCCAAAGCAGGCAGTGAAGTCAGCAGATAAAGAAAAACCGAGGCAGTAAACAACCATATTTTTACAGGTCGCTTCAAATGCCTGGTCATTAAAGCTGGGCCCCATCAGTAGTGCATATTTTTCTGGGCATGATTGCTCTAGTGATGAGATTATATCACCGCCTCAAACCCTATTTCAACTATTATTTTTCGCTTAATTTTGCCGTTTCAGCGGCTTTTTTTAGGGCAAGCAAAATATCGATCATCGCCTGGGTATCCAGCTCGCAATAAACCTCCAACGCCCGGCGAATTTCCGCTCGGTCGGCGGGCTCAACCTTCGGGTTAAAAGTTACCCTGTAATACTCGAGGCTGGCGGTCCGGCCATCCTCGATCCGCAATCCCTGATAGCTCTTGCCGGCCAAGATCGGCAGGACTTTTTTGAGCGAAAGTTTCCCCTCCTGCCCCGGATGATAAAAAGCAAAGTCCTGGAAGACCTCCAGCAAGTCTACAAATCGTTTCTCCACTGCCTTGAAATGGTCGAGAAACTCCGGATAAGCCTGGCAGCAGTTCATAATGATCTTCATTTCGTACTGGGCGTAATAGGCCAGGATCGTCCCCGCTGTTCCCAGATCGATCTTTAACCGTCGCAAAACTTCCGGCCGGGGATCAACCGCCCCGTCCGCCAGGAAAGACAAATGCCTTGGGGCCACCCCCTCCCGATCGATCACATGCAGGGAAAATTGAAAAGGGACCTCATCGTATGGGGTCGTCTGGTCGTAGATCGGAATGACCGGCGCGATCGTCTCAAAGTCGAGAAAATATAAGGGGTATTGGAGCTTGGCAAAAAAACGCTCCAGCGCCGGGGGATCAATATGGGGCCGGCCATTCTTGATCGCCGCGATCTGGATCGCCTGTTTATCGGTCAGATTAAAATCGGCGGGAACGTTCTTGAGGTCGAAAACCCCCTGTTCAACCAGATCAAAAGCGCTTTTAACCCCTCGGTGAAGAGTAAAAACATCGTCTTGAACCGGTAAAAACGACCAGCAATCGCTTTCCAGCGGGCAGTCGCGCAATTCCTCGCATTGCCGCCCGGGAGAGATGTTCGGGCTCTCTTTATCAAGGATGTCGATCATCGCCGCGACATTTTCCGGGACTTCCGGCAGGATCTCGTCAACTTTTTCGCTGATATCTTTTTTGGCAAAGAGCGCTTTAACGTCGAGATCGCCATTCTTCACGTATCCCCGGTTAATATGCATCAAATAACAGCGTCCAATCTTGAGCCCGGCCGATTGGTAAACATATTTCTGAAAACCGACGTCATAATAGTGTTCCGCTTTGGTGTCGGTCGAACTTTTCACTTCGATCAGGTCCCATTCATCTTCCCCGACAGGAAGCAGGATATCGGCCCGGGCATAGGCGTTATCGATCAGAAAGCCGGCCTCGAAAAGCGGTTTTCTAAGTTGCAGCGCGGCGCGGGAATTAGCGTCGACCTCGGCCTTGTCGTAGCTGGATTTGATAAGAATTCCATCGGGAAAATTCAACCGGGCCATTTCTTCCACCCGGCGGCCGTCGTTCATGACGGCCCGGAGCGCCAGATCAGGCTTTTTGAGTTCAGCGCGACGGTGGACCTTGAACCAGAGGAGTTTCAGACAGCGGAGTCCGTCCTTGTAAAGTGATTTGGTGATTAACGGGCCCATGTTAAGGGCTAGTCGTTCCGCTCCCAGTGGACCTCGACAAATTTTTCGCCGTTGAGAAATTTGAACTCATGAGCGCCCTTATAGGCGTGGGTCAACGCCTTGCCGATATGCAAGGCCAAGTTGTGGGTGGAGGTTTCAGCCCAGATCGCGCCGTCTTTTTTCTCGACTTTTATCAGGCGGGCCTTGGCGTCCCGTTCTTCGGCCAGTTTCCCTTCGTTATTGATCAGATTGATCAGGTCGGTCTCGTGGTCGAGCAGGAAGGAACCGCTAAGCTTGATCAGACCGCCCTCTTCGATCTTGTCGGGCTTCATGAAATCTTCGTAATGTCTCTCGATCTTCATAGTTGATCCCTCCCCCAAAAAATCCTTATCGTTTGGTGAACTGGAAGGCGCGGCGGGCGCGTTTGAGGCCGTACTTCTTCCGTTCCTTCATTCTCGGATCGCGGGTCATGAGCCCTTCTTTCTTCAATAGGGTCTTAAATTCAGGGTTGGCGACAACGAGCGCCCGGGAGATCCCAAGGCTCATCGCGGTCGCTTGGGCCGGAACGCCGCCTCCCAAGACTTGGGCGATAACGTCGTACTTACCGGCAGTCTGGGTCACGACAAAAGGTCGGTTGATCCGATATTCGAGGATTTTGCGGCCGCAATAGTACTGTGGGACGGTCTTACCGTTAACCGTCATACCGCCTTTACCGGGAACCAGCCAGACTTTAGCGATCGCTTCTTTACGCCGACCGGTGCCGTAATACTTAACCGAGTTGTCTTTGACTTTTTCTTTCGCTTTTTTCGGATGAGCGTGGTGGGCCGGAGCGGTATGCGTCGCCGGAGCGACTTCTTCGCGAGCGGCCGGTTTCTTATGATGGACAGGAGCTTTTTTTGTTTCGTTCATCTTTTTTTACACCTCAAGTTCAGGAATTTTCGCGTATTGGGCTGGGGTTCCGGTGAACACTTTCAATTTTCTGATAATTTGCGCACCAAGCCTGGTGTGGGGGATCATCCCTTCAATCGCCAGGCGAATGACCTTTTCCGGCTTGGTCTGGAGCATCTTTTCCAGGATGACCGTTTTGTCCCCGCCCGGATAGCCGGAGTGGGTAAAATAAGTCTTAGCTTTGAGCTTATTCCCGGTAACCTTAACCTTATCGGCATTGACGACGACAATGTAATCGCCGCAATCGGTCTGGGGAGTATAAAGGGTCTTATGCTTCCCGCGTAAATAGACGGAGGCTTTGGTCGCGAGCCGGCCCAGGACCTTGCCGGTCGCGTCGATCCGGTACCATTTTCTCTTGATCATCTTGTTGTTAGCGAATATCGTGTTGTTCTTTTTCATGCCTTTATACCAATTCCAGCCGGGCCAGAGGAGCGGCATCTCCCAAGCGACGGCCGATTTTAATAATGCGGGTGTAACCGCCCGCTCGACCTTCGAACCTTTCCGGAAAACTCTTAAAAATTGTCGTGACCACGGCTTTGTCGTGCAACACGCTTTCCGCTTTGCGGCGGGAAAAGAGGTCGTTAGACTTTGTGCAGGTGATCAGCTTCTCCGCCATCCGCCGGGCTTCTTTCGCCCTGGTCAAAGTGACGTTGACATGGCCGTAGAGAAAAAGCGATCTGACGATCGAGCGGAGCATCGCCATCCGCTGGTCGGCCGGCTTACTTAATTTACTGTTGCCTTTCCGGTGTCTCATTCTCCCGACTCTCCTTTTAGATGCAATTTGTATTCCGACAGCCGCGCCCGGACTTCGGTCAGTGATTTCTCGCCGAAGTTATCGAGCTTCATCAGTTCCGGTTCGGAATAGGTCATCAGCTCCCCAACGGTCTTGATCCCCGCCTTTTTCAGGCAGTTGAGGGACCGCGAAGAGAATTCCAGGTCTTCAACGCTCATGTCGAGAACGGCGGAAGGAGAATCTTCCTTCCCGCCCAGTTCCAGGTTGAGCGCTTCGGACTTTTCACCGACATGAACAAACAGATCGACGTGGCGGGCCAGGATCTTGGCGCTTTCTTTGACCGCTTCGTCGGGCCGAATGCTGCCGTTGGTCCAAACGGTCATGACCAAACGATCATAGTTGATCTCTTGACCGACGCGGACCTCTTCGGTCGCGATGTTGACCTTGACCACCGGGGTAAAGATCGAATCGGTCGGGATAAAGCCAACCGGCAGACTGGCTTTTTTGTTCCGGGCGGAAGAAACATAGCCATGGCCGCGTTCGACGATCAGCTCCATGGAAAGTTTGCCGTTGGAATCAAGATTCGCCAGGACCAGATCTTTATTGATGATCTCGATCTCATCGTCATGCTCGATGTCGCCGGCCTTAACCTCGCCCGCCCCCTTAGCTTTAAGGGTGACGGTCTTCGGCTGGTCGGAATGGGACTTAATAACCAGTTCTTTCAGGTTCAAAATGATGTGCAAAACGTCTTCGGTCACCCCGCTGATGGTCGAAAACTCGTGCGACACGCCGTCGATCTTAACCGCGGTCACGGCCGCACCCGGCAGCGAAGAAAGCAGGATCCGGCGCAAGGGATTGCCCAGGGTCTGGCCATAGCCCCTCGGCAGCGGCTCCACCACGAATTTACCGAAACTGTCCGAAACTTCAGCCACCTTGACCCATGGCTTCTCTCCAATAGTTACCATTAATTTACCTCCTTAAAAATCACTTACCGAGAATAATACTCAACGATAAGATTTTCGGCGATCGCCGCGTCGATCTCGTCCCTGGTCGGCAGAGAAACGATCTTCCCTTCCGCCTCACCGGACAAGGCCAGCCATTTCGGCGTAATCTTGTCAGGGAACTTTTCGAGCGCTTCTTTCGCTAATTTCACGATCTTGGCGTTAACCTTGATCAGATCGCCGACCTTCACGGAGAAGGAAGGGATGTTGACCTTTTTCTCGTTGACGATGATCCCGCCGTTGCGGACTATCTGCCTTGCCGCCTGACGGGAAGTAGCGAACCCAAGGCGATAAACCACGTTGTCCAGCCGGCGTTCAAGATATTGCAGCAGCTGTTCTCCGGTCACCCCTTTGCGCTTGGCGGCTTTATCGAAATAGCCGGCGAATTGCTTCTCGCCCAAACCGTAAATGCGGCGGGCTTTCTGTTTTTCGCGCAAACGGATCTGATATTCGGAAACGCGGGCCGGCAGTTTGCCGTGCTGTCCCGGAGCGTAGGAACGCCGCGAATAAGGACACTTCTCGGTATAGCACTTCTCCCCTTTGAGAAAAAGCTTTTCGCCTTCCCGGCGGCAAAGCTTACAGGTCGCTTCAATATGTCTGCCCATTAGACTCTCCTCCTCTTGGGAGGCCGGCAGCCGTTATGCGGAATGGGGGTAACGTCTTTAATGGAACTGATCTCCAGTCCCGCCCCCTGCAAAGAACGGATCGCCGTTTCACGGCCCGCGCCCGGTCCTTTGACCAAAACACTGACCTCACGAACTCCCATTTCCAGCGCTTTAGCGGCCGCCTTTTCGGCAGCGGCTGACGCCGCGAACGGAGTCCCTTTTTTTGTTCCTTTAAAACCATTCGCCCCGGCCGATGACCAGGAAACGACACCACCATTGGAATCGGTAATGGAAACAATCGTGTTGTTGAAAGTCGCCTGGATATGCGCGACCCCAACCGAGTGAACCTTTCTTTTATCTTTCTTTTTCTTAGGCGCTGCTGGCGCCTTAGCCGCTGTTTCTTCCATGGTTTATGTCTTTTCCTCCTTTTTCCTTCCAAGCCCGACGGTCTTTCTCTTGCCCCGGCGGGTGCGGCCGTTGGTCCGGGTCCGCTGTCCGCGAACCGGCAAACCTTTGCGGTGGCGCGAACCGCGGTATGAACCGATGTCGATCAAGCGCTTGATATGCATGGAGATATCTTTGCGGAGATCCCCCTCCAACCGGTAATCCTTGAGCACGTCACGGATCGTGACGACTTCGGAATCGGTCAGGTCTTTAACTTTAGTTTCAGGGCTGACGTTCGCTTTCGCTAGGATTTCCTCGCTTAGCGTGTCGCCAATCCCGTAAATATAAGTTAAGCCGACAATTATCCTTTTATTGGGCGGCAAATCGATACCAATCAGACGTACCATCAATTCCTCCTTTTAACCTTGCCGCTGCTTATGCTTCGGGTTCTCGCACAGAACGTAGACCCGACCGCGCCGGCGGACAATCTTGCATTTATCACATATTTTTTTAACTGACGATCTTACTTTCACAATTTTACCTCACTTTAAACGATACGTAATTCGGCCCCGGGTCAAGTCGTAAGGCGAGAGCTCAACTCTGACCTTATCTCCAGGGAGGATCCGAATGTAATTTTTTCGGATCTTGCCTGAAACGTGCGCCAGGATCAATTGTCCCGTTTCGACCTTGACCCTGAAAAGCGCGCTCGGCAGAGCCTCCGTCACTTCGCCTTCCAGTTCGATTACATCTTTGTCTTTTGCCATAAGGTCAATATCTCCGGATCACCTTTAGTGATCAAAACCGTGTGCTCGAAATGGCAAGAAAGCCCGCCGTCTTCGGTCACGACCGTCCAGCCATCATCAAGAGTCTTTATCCGCCAAGTCCCCGTGTTCAGCATCGGCTCAATCGCGATGATCATTCCGGCCTGAAGGTGGATCCCTTCTCCGGGGAACCCGAAATTCGGCACCAACGGGTCTTCGTGCATCTCCCGACCGATCCCGTGGCCGTAAAGTTCACGGACAACTGAAAAGCCTTGTTTCTCGCCGGCTTTCTGGATCGCGTGGGAAATATCCCCTAACCGCTTGCCGACCCGGGCCTGTTTGATCCCCGCCCGAAGCGCCTCTTTTCCGGCCCGTAAGAGCTTCTCCGTTTTGCCGGAGATCTTGCCGACCGGGAAAGTCGCGGCATTGTCGCCGCAATAACCCTTATACTTGACCCCGACATCGATACTGACAATGTCTCCATCTTTGATCAGTCGTCCGCCAGGGATCCCGTGGACCACTTCCGAATTGACCGAGAGACAAGTCGCGTGCCGGTAACCGCGATACCCCTTAAAAACCGGCTCGGCCCCTCGTTCGCGGATGACCTTTTCACCGTAAGCGTCAAGCTCGGCGGTCGTGATCCCCGTTTTCAGGTAATCTTTCAATTCAGCCAAGGCTTCAGCCGCGATCGCGCCGGCTTCGCGCATCAACTGGATCTCTTTTTCGGTTTTAATCGAAATCGCCATCAAAGAGCAGTGGCATTAGCCAGGACCTTGAGCACGTTATTGAACGCTTTTTCAATCGGCAAGGAAGCGTCAATCTCCACCATCTTTCCGGTCTTGCCGTAATAATCGACCAATGGTCTGGTTGATTTTTCGTAAACTTCAAAACGGGTCCGGATCACGCTCGGATTGTCGTCCTGGCGCAGGATCAATTCTCCCCCGCAAATGTCGCATTTGTCGGCGACTTTCGACGGACTGTGCTCCAGGTGGTAGACGGCGCCGCAATCTTTGCAGCTCCGGCGGCCCGAAAGCCGGCTGACCACTTCTTCCTGATCGATCTTGAAATAGAGGACGTAATCGATCGACCGGTTCAACTCTTTAAGCATCGCGTCGAACGCTTCCGCCTGGGCCGCGGAACGCGGAAAACCGTCCATGATAAAGCCGACCTGACAATCCGGATTACTGATCCGTTTCCTGGCCAGCGCGATCGTCAGCTCGTCCGGCACCAATTTGCCGGCATCCATGAATTCTTTCGCCTTTTTTCCGATCTCCGAACCGATCCGAACTTCTTCCCGCAACAGATCGCCTAAAGAGATGTGCGGCAGTTTTTTCGCGTCCGCGATCAACTTCGCCTGCGTCCCTTTCCCCGATCCGGGCGGTCCAAGTAAAACCAAGATCATGCGATTATTCCTTCGTACTGGCGGGTCACCAGATGGGTCTGGATCTGACGGACCAGATCAAGCGCGACGCCGACCATGATCAGCAGCGCGGTTGAACCGAGTCCCTGGAACGACGTGATGTGGGTCAAGCTTTCCACAATTGTCGGCACGATCGCCACCAGCGACAAGAAAAGGGCCCCCACCAAAGTCAGCCTGGTAATAACATATTCCAAATACTGGGCGGTCGGCTTACCAGGCCTGATCCCCAGAACAAACCCGCCGTATTTCTTAATGTTCTCGGCCAGCTCGGTCGGATTGAACGTGATCGCCGTATAAAAATACGTAAAGAAAAAGATCAATCCGAAATACAGGAACATGTACAAACTACCCGACGGCGAAAAGAGCTGGACAAAACTTTGCACGGCCGGGTTCGGAATGAACTGGGCCAGCGTCGCCGGGAACATTAGGACCGATGAAGCAAAAATGATCGGGATAACCCCCCCCTGATTGATCCGCATCGGAATGTAGGTCGATTGTCCGCCATACATTTTCCGGCCCACGACCCTTTTGGCGTATTGGACCGGGATCCGCCGCTGGGCTTCCTGGACCAGGACGATCGCCACGATCATCGCCAAAAAAGCCAGGAGCAGGATCAAGACGCCGAAAAATGACGCCCCCCCCCGGACCAACGTTATCGTCTGGCTGATATTGGACGGGATGCGCGAAACGATCCCGACAAAGATCAGGATCGAAGCGCCGTTCCCAATTCCCCGTTCGGTGATCAACTCACCGAACCACATTACCAAGGTACTGCCTGCCGTTAGGGAAATGATCGTTCCCAGCAGGAAAACAAGAAAACTATAACCGTCAACCATGACCCCGCGCAACCAAAACGACATGCCGAACGCCTGAAAGGCGGCCAGGACAACCGTCAGATAGCGAGTGTAGCTCGCGATCTGCTTGCGGCCGGCGTCCCCTTCTTTCGCCAGCTCTTCGAGCTGGGGGACCACGACCTGCAGAAGCTGCATGATGATCGACGCGTTAATGTACGGTACGATCCCCATCGCGAAGATCGAAAAGCGCATAAACGCGCCGCCGGTGAACAGGTCCAGAAAACCAAGGACGTTGCCGCCACCGAATAACCCGGCCAGCTTGACGGTGTCGATCCCCGGGACCGGGATATGCACGCCGACCCGGAAAAGGACGATCATGCCGACCGTGAATAAAAACTTTTTCCTTAAATCGGCTATATTGACCAGACCGGAAACAAAGTTAAGCATTAATTAACGTTACTTTCCCGCCGGCTGCTTCGATCTTCTTTTTCGCCGCGGCGCTGACCTTATGAGCCTTGACTTCAACCGGTCCTTTCAATTCCCCGGAGCCGAGGATCTTGATCAAACCGGTGGCCTTTTGCGCTCTCTCAATTTCCGACAGGTTAAACACCTGGTAAACGACCCGGAACGGATAATTCTTGAAACCACGTTTCGGCAAGCGGCGGTAAAGCGGGGTCTGCCCGCCTTCAAACCGCGATCCCTTGGTTCCACCGGAACGACTGGTCTGCCCTTTGTGGCCGCGACCGCAGGTTTTGCCGAGACCGGAACTGGTTCCGCGACCGACCCGTTTTTTTCTTTTTTTAGCGCCCGCTTTGGGCTTTAAATTACTCAGATTTAACATAATGTACGTTCGGTTCCTTTCCTCTTTCTTTGGTCACCTGATCGAGCCGTTTCAAAAGGCTAAGCCCGTTCAGGGTCGCTCGCGCCACGTTGATCGAATTGGCCGAACCGATCTTTTTGGCAACGATATTCTTAACCCCGGCCAGTTCGAGGATCGTCCGGACGGAGCCGCCGGCGATAACGCCGGTTCCCCGGGGAGCCGGGCGCAAGACGACCTTGCTGGCCGAAAATTTACCGTGCACATCGTGCGGGATCGAGCCATTGATGATCGGCACTTCCATGATCGCTTTCTTGGCCGCCTCAACACCTTTGCGGATCGCGGCCGAAACTTCAGCCGCTTTCCCGATGCCGAGACCGACCCGAAACTTCATGTCGCCAACGACCACGACGGCGCGGAAACCCATCTTTTTACCCCCCTTGACCACTTTGGTCACCCGGGCGATGCTGACTACTTTTTCTTTAAATTCCGAATCTCGGTTCCTGTCCTGATATCTCATATTAGAATTCCAGTCCTCCTTCGCGAGCCGCGTCCGCCAGCGCCTTTACCCGACCGTGATAAATAAAAGAGCCCCGGTCAAAAACAACTTTCTTGACCCCTTTAGCTTTCGCTCTTTCCGCGATCAGTTTGCCGATCTTCTTGGCGGCGGCAATATTCCCGCCGTTTTTGACCAGATCTTTTTCAATCGAGGAAGCGGCCGCCAGGGTCCGGCCTTCGCTGTCGGCAATGACTTGCGCGTGAATATTCTTAATGCTGCGGAAAACAGCCAAGCGCGGCCGTTCCAGTGTTCCAAATACTTTTTTCTTTCTGATCGCCATTTTAGCTCTTGCCTCCCGACGTCGCCTTGGCCGCTTTACCGGCTTTGCGTCTGACTACTTCGCCAACGTAACGGATCCCTTTCCCTTTATAGGGTTCAACTTTTCTGGTCAACCGGATCTCGCAAGCGATCGCGCCGACCTTTTGGGCGTCGATCCCTTTGATCTTGATCCTGGTCCCCCCCTGAACTTCAAAATCAATCCCTTGGGGCGGCTCAAACTCAACCGGGTGCGAATATCCAAGCTGTAATTGAAGCTTCTTGCCAGCCAGGGTCGCGCGATAGCCGACGCCGACTAAGTCTAGTTCTTTTTCAAAGCCTTTAGTCACGCCGGTGATCATATTCTCGATAATGCTGTTGTAAAGACCCTGCATCGCCTGCGCTTCACAAGTAGTCTCGACGATATTGGTCAGCAGCTTGCCGTTATCGATCACAACCTTGACGATCGGCTTGAAATCAAACGCCAGGGTCCCTTTCGGTCCTTTAACGCTGACATTCCCTTCCGGCGTGAGTTTGATATCGACGCCTTTGGGGATCTCTAATATTCTTTTGCCTATTCTTCCCATTTTCTTCTCCCTACCACACGTAACAGAGCATCTCGCCGCCGATCTTCTGCTTGCGGGCAGCGTCGTCGGTCATTAGCCCCTTTGGCGTAGAAATTATCGCTAAACCGAAACCGGCCTGAATGCGCGGGATCGCCTTGCTGCCAACGTAAACCCGGCGGCCGGGGGTGCTGACCCGTTTGACGCCGACGATCACGCTGCGGCGATTATCGTTATACTTAAGAGCGACCCGTAAAACTTTCTTGTTCATGCGGGCGATGACGTCGAACTTGCCGATAAACCCTTCTTCCAGCAGGATCTTGAGGATCCCTTCCTTCATTTTGGAATGAGGAATATCAACCGTATCCTTTCTGACCTTGATCGCGTTGTTTACTCTAACCAACAAATCTGCTATTGGATCCATTCTTCTATCTCCTTAAATTTACCAGCTGGATTTGACCACGCCTGGGATTTGACCTTGGTGCGCCATCTTCCGAAAGCAAAGACGACAAAGCCCGAATTTTCTAATATAAGCGCGCCGGCGGCCGCAGACAAAACAGCGGTGGACCAGCCGGGTCGAAAACTTCGGCTCACGTTTTAATTTTTCCAACCAACACTTTTTCGCCATCATTTTCTCCTCTTATACATCGTGGGTCCGGAACGGGATGCCGAGCGCCTCCAAAAGATCTCTGGCTTCGGCGTCGGTCCGGGCCGAGGTCACGAACGTGATGTCCATCCCTCTAACCGCGTCAACCTTGTTGTAATCGACTTCCGGGAAGATCAACTGTTCTTTGATCCCCATGGAGTAATTCCCCCGACCATCGAACGACTTGGGATTGACCCCTCTGAAGTCGCGGATCTTCGGCAAACAAATACCGATCAATTTATTGACGAATTGCCACATCCGCTTCCCGCGGAGGGTGACCTTCAAGCCGATCGGGGTGTTCCCTTTGAGCTTAAAGTTGGCGATCGCTTTTTTACTATTGATCACCAGCGGCTTCTGCCCGACAATGCCGGCCAGTTCGGCCGCGGAAACCTCGATCGCTTTGGGATTTTCCCTCGCCTCGCCGACCCCCCGGTTGATCACCAGCTTTTCCAGTCGCGGAACCGACATCGCGTTCTTGTAGTTATGCTTATCCTGCAGCTTTTTGACGATAATTTTATGATAATCCTGTCGTAGATCTTTCATGGTTATACCTTATCCATTATTTCTTTGCACTTTTTGCAAGTGCGCCGATTTTTTCCTTCGACTTTTGTAATGCCGACGCGGGTCGGCTTGCCGCAGCGCGGACAAACAAGGATCGCCTTCGAAGCCAGGAACGGCAGGGCCTTGTCAATAATACCGCCCGGCATCTTGTTCATCGGCTTCTGGTGGCGCTTGGCAACGTTGATCCCTTCAGCGATCAAGGTCCCTTTTTCCGGATTGACTTTGACAACTTTCCCTTTCTTCCCTTTGTTTTTGCCGGAAAGCATCAGCACCGTGTCGCCTTTTTTAATTCTTGTTGTATTTTCCATTTTTCCTTCTACCTTTTACACTACTTCCGGGGCCAGTGAAATAATCTTCATGTAATCTTGTTCGCGCAATTCCCGGGCAATCGGCCCGAAAACGCGGGTCCCGCGCGGGTTCTTGTCTTTGGCGACAATCACGACCGCGTTATCGTCGAAACAAACGTAGGAACCGTCGCTCCGACGGAGCTTCTTTTTGGTCCGAACAACCACCGCGAAAACAACTTCGCCGTCTTTAACGGTCATGTTCGGCATTACTTCTTTGACCACGCCAACGATCATATCGCCCACCCCGGAAAACTTGCGGTTCGACCCGCCGAGGCAGCGAATGACCATCAGGGTCCGAGCGCCACTATTATCGGCAACTTTTAAGATACTACGCGGCTGAATCAACGTTAACCCTCCTCACTACGCGCCAATGTTTGTCTTTCGAGATCGGTTTCGTCTCCATGATCTCGACTAAGTCCCCGATCTTGTACTGGTTCTGCTCGTCATGAGCTTTGAATTTCTTCGCCATCCGGACCACCTTATGATATTTCGGGTGCCGAAAAACCCTCTCGACTCTAACAACGATGGTTTTCTGCATCTTATCGCTGACTACCACACCCTGTCTGACTTTTGGATTACCTCTTTCCACTATTTGCCCTCCTTGGCAGGAACCGGCTTTTTAGCCGCCTTTTCGTTAACGATCGTCAAAACTCTGGCGATCCCCCGGCGCAGCTCCCGCTGTTTCAGAGGGTTCTTGACCTGCTGTCCGGATTTTTGGATCCGGAGCGTAAAAAGTTCTTTTCTAAGCTCCGACGCTTTTTTAGTTAATTCGCCGACCGATAATTCTCTTAATTCGCTGATCTTCATTGTTTCACCACCAGCCGGACCGCCATCGGTAATTTATAACTGGCCAGTTCGAAAGCCCGCTGGGCGTCTTCCAGGCTGACGCCGGCGATCTCGAATATGATATGACCGCGCTTAATCGGAACGACAAACTTGGCCGGCGCCCCTTTACCGCTCCCCATGCGGGTCTCGGCCGGCTTCGCCGTCACGACCTTGTCGGCGCAGACCCGGAGCCAGATCTTGCCGCCGCGTTTAAAAAAATGGGTCATCGCTTTTCTGGCCGATTCGATCTGATTGGTCGTCAGATAAACGCATTCTTCCGACTGCAAGCCAAACTCACCGAAGTGGAGAGTATTCCCCCGGGAAGCCTCGCCGTTGAGCCGGCGGCGCTGGTGCTTCCTAAACTTTGTTTTCGATGGTATTAGTGCCACTCTTCGTCTCCTTTACTTCAGGCAAGACTTCGCCCTTGTAGATCCAAACTTTTATGCCGATCTTCCCGTAAAGGGTCATCGCTTCGGCAAAGCCATAATCGATCCTGGCGCGCAAGGTCTGCAGCGGCACCCGGCCGCTCCGGTACCATTCGCTGCGGGCGATTTCGGCGCCGTCCAAGCGGCCGCCGCACATGATCTTGATCCCTTTGGAGCCGGCGCGCAGGGAGCGGGAAACACCTTGCTTCATCGCCCGGCGGAAAGAAATGCGCTTCTCTAACTGTTGGGCGATATTCTCCGCCATCAGAATGGCGCAGGAATCAGGATTCGGTTCTTCATGAATATTGAGCTGGACCGTCTTGCCAAGTTTCTTGATCAACTGTTCGCGCAGGGCCGCGACCTCTTTGCCGCCTTTACCGATGATCAAACCAGGCTTGGCAGTATTAAGATCAACTTCGATCTGATTCGCTTTACGGCTGATCTTGATCCTGGAAACCCCCGCTTTATAAAGCGTGTTCTTCAGATAACTGCGCAGCTCCACGTCTTCTTGCAATAATTTCTTGAAGTTCTGGTCGTCGGCATACCAATAACTATCCCATTCTTCAATAATTCCGAGCCTTAAACCTTTTGGGTGGACCTTTTGACCCATTACTTTGCCTCCTGTACTGATACTGTCACGTGGCTGGTGCGTTTCTTGATCGGAAAAGCCCGGCCCCGAGCGCGCGGTTGGAACCGCTTCATCACGAAGCCTTTGGTCACGAACACTTCTCCGAGCACCAACTTCGCTTCGTTCAATTTATAGTTATTCGTGGCGTTAGCGATCGCCGACTTCATGGTCTTCTCAATGATCCGGGCCGCTTTCTGCGGCATGAACTTGAGGAGAGCCAACGCTTCGGCCACCGACTTGCCGCGAACTTCATTCATCACCCGCATGATCTTGCGGGGGGAACTGCGCACCCATTTTGATTTTGCTTTTACGTTAACCATTAGGCTGGCGCCGTCCCTTTATCCGCCGGCGAACTGTGGCCGCGGAAAGATCTGGTCTGGGCAAATTCCCCGAGCTTGTGGCCGACATAATTTTCGGTTATATAGATCGGAATATGCTTGTTCCCGTTATGGACCGCCAGGGTCAGGCCGACCATGTCGGGAATGACCGTTGAACTGCGGGACCAGGTTTTAATAACTTTTTTGTCGTTAGTCGCTTGAGCTTTCTGCACTTTTCGGAGCAGCTTCTCTTCAACGAACGGCCCTTTATGCAAAGAACGTGCCATGTCTACTTTTTCCTCCTAGACAAAATAAAGCGATTGCTGCGCAGACGAGGTTTTCTTGTCTTCTTACCCAAAGTAGGTTTGCCCCAAGGGGTAACAGGATGTTCTCTCCCGATGCCAGACTTACCCTCACCGCCGCCGTGGGGATGATCACAAGGATTCATCACGACACCGCGGACTTCCGGACGACGACCAAGATGCCGTTTCTTACCGGCCTTACCCATAATGAGATTTTTGTGATCAAGGTTCCCGACCTGCCCGACCGTGGCCCGGCAGGTAATCAGGATCATCCGCTGCTCGCCGGATGGCATCTTTACAATAGCATAATTTCCTTCTTTTGCCAACAGCGATAATCCGGCGCCGGCGGAGCGGGCCAGTTTGCCGCCGCGGCCCGGATCGATCTCAACATTATGGACGGTGGTCCCGACCGGAATCGCCGACAGAGGCAAAGCATTCCCCGGCTTGATATCGGCTTCGACCCCGGACATAATCGCGTCGCCGACCCCAACCCCGAGCGGCGCCAGAATATAATTTCTGACGTTGTCGGTATATTCGATCAGCGCGATGCGGCAGTTCCGGTTCGGATCGTATTCGATCGCCACGACCTTGGCCGCGACATTGTCCTTGTTCCGGACAAAATCGATGATCCGATAATGCTTTTTGTTCCCGCCGCCCCGATGGCGCATCGAAACAAAACCGCGCCAATCGCGGCCCGACTTCTGTTTTTTGCCGGCCAGCAAACTCTTCTCCGGATAATTTTTTGTAATATCGGAGTAGTCGTCGGCAATCCTAAACCTTGTGCCCGGACTTGTTGGTCTATTTCTCTTCAAACCCATGTTACGCCTCTAGCTCCTTTATTGTTTGTCCGGCTCGCAAAGCGACGTAAGCCTTTTTCCAGCGGGAAGTTTCGCCGGCAGTTTTGCCAATGACCCGGCGTTTCCCCCGGACATTGAGCATGTTGACCGACTTGACCTTCACCTTGAACAGCTTTTCGACCGCCTGCTTGACCATGATTTTTGTCGCGTCCAGATGGACGCGGAACGAGTAACCGCCCTGCGGACGGTTGCCCAGCGATTTTTCGGTCACGACGACGCCTAAAATTACGTTTTCAACTTCCATTTTAACTTAATCTCTCCTCTAATACCTGCACGGATTTCTTATCGACAACCAGCCACTTGGATTTCAGCAAATCTATCACCGTGACTTCGATCGCTTTAGCCATCGTCACCCCGGCAATGTTGCGCAGGCCTTTTTCGAAATCGTCCTTTTCAGCGTAGATCAAAGTGACCTTGCCGCTGACGCCGAGTTCCTTGAGGAACTTCACCCCTTCTTTGGTCTTCGGCGCGGCCAACTTATACCCGTCGATAACTTTCAATTTATCGGCCCGGTTGAATTCGGAAAGCGCAACCCGAAGAGCCAGGCTACGGACTTTCTTCGGCAGAGGATATGAATAATCCCTCGGCTTCGGGGGGAAAATAACCCCACCATGGCGCCACAAAGGTGAACGGGTACTGCCGGCACGGGCCCGGCCGGTCCCTTTTTGCTTCCACGGCTTGATGCCGCCGCCGCGGACTTCACTGCGGGTTTTGGCCGAATGGGTCCCGCGGCGAGCCGAGGCTTGCAGCCAGCGCACAGTCTCGTGCACGACCGCCATATTTTTTTTCTCGTTGAATATCTTGCTCTTTTCCACGTTATGCCTTCCTTATAAAAACTGTATTTCCGCGTTTGCCCGGGACCGATCCTTTGAGCAGGATCAGGTTCTTTTCCGGGATGACTTGGATCACGGTCAAACCTTTGTTCGTCGCTTGGCAGTTACCCATCCGGCCGGGCATTTGCTTCCCCTTCCAGACGCGGCCCGGAGTGGTACCGGAACCGATGGAACCGGGGATGCGGTGAAACTTGGAACCGTGGGACATCGGCCCGCGGTGTTGATGCCAGCGCTTAATGCGTCCGGCAAAGCCCTTGCCGACGGTAGTGCCGGAAACTTCGATCATGTCGCCCGACTTGAAAGCGTCAGCCTTCATTTCCTGGCCAACTTTGAAATCAGCCGGATTGTCGACCCTGATCTCGCATTTTTTCTTGCCGAACGTGATCTGAATCGCGTCGTAACCTTCTTTGGCCACGGTCTTAACCTGGGAGACGACGCACGGACCGGCTTCGACGACGGTCACGCCGATCATGTTGCCGCTTTCATCATAAACCTGGGTCATGCCTATTTTTTTACCTAACATATCTATCTGTCCTTAATCCATTTTTATTTCGATATCGACGCCTGCCGGCAGGTCGAGTTGCATGAGCGCGTCGACCGTTTGCGGCGGCGGCTCAAGGATATCGATCAAACGTTTGTGGGTCCGCATTTCGAAATGTTCGCGCGACTTTTTATCGACGTGCGGCGAACGGAGCACGCACCACTTTTGAATATCGGTCGGCAGCGGGATCGGTCCGGAAACCAGCGCTCCGGCGCGTTTTGCCGTATCAACGATCTTCTCGGCCGACTTGTCCAAAACCCGATGATCGTAGGCTTTTAACTTGATTCGAATTTTTTGTCTCTTCTGTTTGTTCATCTTTACTTTCCTTGTGCCTTTTCAATTATTTGAGTCGCGATGTTGTTTGGAACTTCGCGGTATTCAGAGAATTCCATAGTGTAGTTGCCGCGTCCCTGGGTCAGCGATCGCAGATCGGTCGAATAACCGAACATCTGCGCCAGCGGCACTTTGGCCTTGATCGTCTGCATGCCGAGGGCCGGACTCATCTCTTCAACATGGCCGCGGCGGCTGCTCAAGTTGCCGATCACATCCCCCATGTACTGTTCGGGAACGACGACCTCAACTTTCATGAGCGGTTCAAGGAGGATCGGTTTGCTCTTCATAAACCCGCTCTTGAAGGCCATGGAACCGGCAATCTTAAAGGCGATTTCCGAAGAGTCGACGTCGTGATAAGAACCATCGAACAGGATCACTCGAACGTCGATCACCGGATAACCGGCCAAAACCCCCGTCACCATCGCTTCCTTAATACCGGCGTCGACCGCGGGAATGTACTCCTTAGGGATCGATCCGCCGACGATCTTATTGACGAACTCATAACCTTTGCCGGCCTCGAGCGGCTCGATCTTCAGCCAAACGTGGCCGTATTGACCGCGGCCGCCGGTCTGGCGGATGAACTTCCCTTCGACTTCGGTCGAACCGAGGATCGTTTCTTTATAGGCGACCTGCGGCTTACCGACGTTGGCTTCAACTTTGAATTCGCGCAGCAACCGGTCGACGATGATCTCCAAGTGGAGCTCGCCCATACCGGAAATAATGGTCTGGCCGGTCTCGGGATCGGTCTTGATCCTAAAGGTCGGATCTTCTTCCGCCAGCTTCGACAGTGACATCCCCAGCTTCTCCTGATCGGCCGAGGTCTTCGGTTCGATCGCCACGAAGATAACCGGTTCCGGGAATTGGATCGATTCCAGGATGATCTGTTTGTCGCCGTCGCAGAGCGTGTCGCCGGTCATCGTCTCTTTCAAACCAACGATCGCGCCGATGTCTCCGGCCCGGATCTCGCCGATCTCTTCCCGCTTGTTGGCGTGCATCTGCAGCAAGCGGCCGATCCGCTCTTTCCGGTCCTTCGACGAGTTAAACGTATAGGAGCCGGTGCTCAAGACCCCGGAATAAACCCGGAAGAAGGTCAGGCGCCCGACAAAAGGATCGGTCATGATCTTAAAAGCCAGCGCCGAGAACGGGGCTTCGTCTTTGGGGTCACGGGTGCTCTCTTCGCCATTCGCGGGATTTATTCCAACCACCGCCTTCTTATCGGCCGGAGATGGAAGATAATCGACGATACCGTCAAGGAGCGGCTGGACCCCTTTGTTCTTAAACGACGAACCGCAGAAAACCGGAACGATCTCGGCATCGACGGTCAGCTTGCGGATCCCCGCTTTGATCTCTTCTTTGGTCAGCGGGGTCCCGGAGAGATATCTTTCCAGGGTCGCGTCGTCGGCTTCCGCCGCCGCTTCGACCAACTGGTCGCGGTATTTTTTCGCTGTTTCCTGCAGGTCGGCCGGGATCGGCTCTTTGTGGAACTTCATCCCCTGCTCGTCGTCATAAATGACCGCTTCCATCTCAACCAGATCAACGATCCCTTTTAAGTTCTCTTCAGAACCGACCGGGAGCTGCATCACGACCGGTTTAACAAGCAAACGATCCTTGATCTGACCGACGACCCGGAAAAAGTCCGCGCCCAGGCGGTCCATTTTGTTGACGAAAGCCATCCGGGGAACTTTGTAGCGCATCGCCTGCCGCCAAACGGTTTCCGATTGGGGCTGGACGCCGCCGACCGCGCAGAAAATAACGACGACGCCGTCCAGAACGCGCATCGAGCGTTCGACTTCGACGGTAAAATCAACGTGTCCCGGCGTGTCAATGATATTGATCCGGTGATCGCGCCAAAAAGTCGTGGTCGCGGCCGAGGTAATGGTAATCCCGCGCTCTTTTTCCTGGACCATCCAGTCCATGGCGGTATTTCCCTCATCGACGTTGCCGATGCGGTGGAGCCGGCCGCTGTAGAACAGCACCCGTTCCGTGGTCGTGGTTTTGCCGGCGTCGATGTGCGCCGCAAAACCCATATTTCGATATTTATCGATCGGACATTCTCTTGCCATTTTTTACCACCTAAAGTGCGCGAAAGCCTTGTTGGCTTCGGCTGTTTTATGTAATGTCTCTTTGTTCTTCATCGCGTTGCCGCCGCCGTTGTAAGCATCGATCATTTCGCCGGCCAGATTTTCGGCCATCGAACGACCGCTCCGTTGCCGCGCCGATTCCCTAAGCCACTGCATCGCCAAGGCTTCGCCGCGCAGCTTGGAAACTTCAACCGGGACCTGATAGGTCGCGCCGCCGACGCGCCGGGGCTTGACTTCGACCAGCGGAATCAAGTGCTCGAGCGCTTTGGTGAAGACCTCCAGGGCCGGTTTCTTCAACTTACTCTCGACGATTTCCATGGTTTCGTAAAAGATCTTTTCAACTTTGCTCTTTTTTCCGTCCTGGATCATCTTGTTGATAAAGCGGGAGACCGTCACGCTATTGTAAACGGAGTCCGGCGATATTTTTCTTTTAGGGACCCTTCCGTATCTAGGCACTGGCGCCACCTCCAGACTTCGGTTTCTTCGCCCCATATTTGGAACGGCTTTGCATCCGTTTTTCGACTCCGGCCGTATCGTACGCGCCGCGCACAATGTGATAGCGAACCCCGGGGAGATCCTTAACGCGGCCGCCGCGAACGAGGACCACGGAGTGCTCCTGCAGGTTGTGCCCGACCCCCGGAATGTAAGCGCTGACCTCGATCCCGCCGGCCAGCTTAACGCGAGCGACTTTACGAAGAGCCGAGTTCGGTTTTTTAGGAGTGGTTGTATAGACCCTGGTACAGACCCCTCTCTTCAAAGGGCAAGACTTGAGCGCCGGAGCTTTGCTCCTTGTCTTCTTAAAGCCCCGCCCTTTTCTGATCAATTGATTGATTGTCGGCATTATTCTTCCTCCTGCTTAACTTCTTCCTCGAGTTCGGAAACGGTCCCGGCCGTCGGAACTAATTCAATATAGCGGTAATCTTCGAAGCCGGTCCCGGCAGGGATCAGCTTGCCGATAATGACGTTCTCTTTGAGCCCGTACATTTCGTCGATCTTCCCCTGAACGGCGGCTTCAGTCAGCACTCTGGCCGTCTCCTGGAAGGAAGCGGCGGAGAGAAAACTGTCGGTGCTAAGCGACGCCTTGGTAATACCGAGAAGCACTTCATTGGCTTCGGCCTTTTCACCCTTGGAAGCGTCGTTGATCCGAGCCATCGCATTGGCATCGATCAATTCGCCCGGGAGCAAGGTCGTGTCGCCCGATTGAACGACGCGGACCTTCTTGGTCATCTGGCGCACGATCACTTCAATGTGCTTGTCGGCGATCGTTACCCCTTGCGAGCGATAGATCTTCTGGATCTCGGCGACCATGAAACTTTGGGCCGCCCGGGAACCGAGAATGCTCAAAACGTCGTGCGGATTGACGGTCCCTTCGGTCAGCTGCATGCCGACATGGACCTTGTCGCCGGTGGCGACGCGCAGGCGGGTTTCGTAAGGCACGAAATATTCCCTGGAATCTTCTTTGCCGCGGACCCGAACGGAGCGCTCCCCTTCCTTTTCGGAGATCTCAACAACCCCTTCGATCTCGGAGAGAATAGCCGGGTCTTTCGGGCGGCGTCCTTCAAACAATTCTTCGACGCGCGGCAGACCCTGAATGATGTCGCGGGTCTTGCTCGGATCGCGGCGGATCGCCTCAACTTTAGCGATCACGTCATGACTTTCAACGTTGTCGCCGTCTTCCACGTAAACATTGGAACCGGCGATGATCAGATAAAGTTCGCCGGGGGCGACGATCAGATATTCTTTCTTCGCTTCGAGGACAACGCCGTTGGTCTTACAGATCACGCCGGTCGCGATCTCATCGCCGATTTTGACCTTGTCCCCGACATTAACAAAAGACTGGGCGTCTTTCGGGATGGAATATTCTTTGCTCCCCTTCGGATTATAGGTGAAGATCTCGCCGTCACGCTTGGTCGTCTTTTCGCCGCGCTTGCTGCTGACTTCCAGCTTAATAAACTTGACCTTGCCTTGGGTACTGGCGATCACGTACTCGAAAGAGGGATCGAATTCGGCGATCGTCTGGTTGGCATCAACCTTGTCGCCGTCGCCAACCATCAGGAGGGAACCAACCGGCAGTAAGTACTCTTCCTTTTTGTCTTTGACCTTAACGAAGGCCGAAGCGCTGCGGGTGACCATTTTCCGTTTGGCGCCGAATTCATCGACGATGGCCCGGAGTTCGAACCCTTCGCCGAAATGGATGGTCCCGGTGTGCTTGACCTTGATCGCGGTCTTGGTCGTTTTATGGAGCGCGACGCCGCCGATATGGAAGGTTCTCATAGTCAGCTGGGTGCCGGGCTCACCGATCGACTGGGCGGCAATGATCCCGACCGCTTCGCCGACATTGATCACGTTCATGGTCGAGAGATCAAGCCCGTAACATTTCTGGCAGAGACCTTTCTTCGTGTGGCAGGTCAAGGCCGAGCGAACCTCGGCTTTTTCCACGCCGGCCGCTTCGATCTTTTCAGCGGTTTCTTTATCGATCATTTCATCCGCTTTGGCCAGCGCCTTGCCGGTCAGCGGGTCATTGATATTCTTGGTCGGAGTGCGATGGATCAACCGCTGCGAGATCGGCACAACGATGTCGTAGCCTTCGCGGATCGCGACCAGTTCAACGCCTTCCTTGGTCCCGCAATCAACTTCGGTGACGATAACGTCTTGGGCCACGTCGACCAAACGACGGGTCAGGTAACCGGAATCGGCGGTGCGGAGCGCGGTATCAACGAGGCCTTTACGCGCGCCGTAAGAAGAGATGAAATATTCGGTAATGCTCAAACCTTCTTTAAAGTTCGATTTGATCGGGATGTTAATGATGTTCCCGAACGGATCGGCCATCAAACCGCGGATACCGGAGAGCTGACGAACCTGTTGGACGTTACCGCGGGCGCCGGAGAAGGCCATCATGTAAACTGAATTCAGCTTATCGAGATTGGCCAGCATCAATTCGGTCACTTCTTCGGTCACGGTGCTCCAGATATCGAGCGAGCGGATGAATTTTTCTTTGTCGGTCAGCTGGCCGTTGCGGAACATGTTTTCCAGGCTTTCGACCTGGGAGTTGGCTTTTTCCACGATCTCTTTTTTGCGCTTCGGCACGTTCAGATCTTCAATGGAGATGGAAACGCCGGCCAGGGTCGCGTACTTGAAACCAAGCCGTTTGATCTCGTCGGCGATCTCCGCGGTGACCGCGGCGCCGTAGCGGGCATAACAATCGGTAATCAGCTTCTCCAGTTCTTTCTTGGTCAGAACATTATTAAGATACGGATAAGCTTCCTTTATTCCCCGGTTCCGAAGAACCCGGTTCAGGGTGTAATTGAATTTGACCCGGCCAACGGTCGTTTCAACCAGCTGACCGCCGCGGCGGACCTTGATCTTGGCGTGCAGGTGAAGTTCGTCGAGATCGTTGGCGACCATCGCTTCTTGATCGTTGGCAAAAATGATGTCTTTGCCAAGCAGTTCTTTTTCGTTGTCGACCGTCAGGTAATAGGTGCCGAGGACCATGTCCTGGGTCGGGGTAATGACCGGCCGGCCGGAAGCGGCCGACATGACGTTGTTGGAAGAAAGCATCAGAATGCGGCATTCCACCTGGGCTTCGGGCGTCAGCGGCACGTGGACCGCCATTTGGTCGCCGTCGAAGTCGGCGTTGAACGCCGGACAAACGAGCGGATGAAGCTGGATCGCTTTTCCTTCGACCAGGATCGGTTCGAAGGCCTGAACGCTTAAGCGATGGAGCGTTGGGGCGCGGTTCAGCATGACCGGGTGCCCCTTGATGATCTCTTCGAGAATATCCCAAACAATGACTTCCTGCCGTTCGATCATCCGCTTGGCCGATTTAACGTTCTGGGAAATCCCCCGCTCAACCAGCTTACGGATCACGAAAGGCTTGAAGAGCTCCAGCGCCATTTCTTTCGGCAGACCGCACTGGTGAAGTTTCAAACTCGGGCCGACGACGATAACTGAACGGCCGGAATAATCGGTCCGCTTACCGAGCAGGTTCTGCCGGAAACGACCCTGTTTTCCTTCGATCCCGTCAGTCAGCGATTTGAGCGGGCGGCCGGTGGAACCGGTCACGGCCCGTTTGCGGCGGCCATTGTCGATGAGAACATCAACCGCTTCCTGGAGCATCCGCTTTTCGTTCCGGATGATCATTTCGGGCGCGCCCATGTTGATCATCTTCTTCAAGCGGTTGTTCCGGTTAAGAACGCGGCGATAAAGATCGTTCAGATCGGAAGTGGCAAAACGTCCCCCTTCAAGCTGGACCATCGGACGCAAATCCGGCGGAATGACCGGGACATTGGTCAGGATCATCCATTCCGGGCGATTGTTTGATTTGAGGAAAGCTTCGGCGATCCGGAGCCGTTTGATGATCTTCATCCGCTTCTGGCCGACGGAACCTTTCAGTTCGCGGCGCAGCTTGGCAACCAGGGCGCTCATGTCGATCCGGCCTAAAAGCTCCTTGATGGCGCGGGCGCCGGTCTCGGCCTTGAGGCTGTCGCCGTATTTCTCCACCGCTTCCTGATAATCGGCTTCGCGGAGGACGGTCCCAACCCGCAAGCCTTTAACGTCTTCGTCAACTTCAGTAATGATAAAGGCATCGTAATAAATGACCTCTTCCAGCGCGCGGGTCGAAATGTCGAGCAGGAGACTGATATAGCTCGGGATGCCGCGCAGGAACCAGATGTGAGCGACCGGCTCAACCAGCTTGATATGCCCCATCCGCTCGCGGCGGACACGGGAAGTTGTAACTTCGACGCCGCAGCGTTCGCAGACGATCCCGCGATAGCGGACCCGGCGGTATTTGCCGCAATGGCATTCCCAGTCTTTGGCCGGCCCGAAGATCTTTTCACAAAACAGACCGCGGCGCTCCGGCTTAAAAGTCCGGTAGTTAATCGTTTCCGGTTTTTCGACTTCACCGTGCGACCAGGAAAGGATCTGCTCCGGGGAAGCCAACCCGATCTTAATAAAATCGAATTCTTTATCTTCTGGTTTTCTAATCGGCAAGTTTTTCCCCTCCTCGGGATTTACCAAAGATCTGCGGCGATCTTTCTCTGGCAGACCTAGTGTCCTCGTCAATGTTTATTTCTTTGCCTTCGCGGGTAATGGTCTTCATGTCGAGGGCCAGACCGCGCAATTCTTTCAGCAGAACCTTGAACGATTCCGGCATCCCCGGCTTGCCCATCGATTTACCTTTCAGGATCGCTTCGTAGGCGCGGGAGCGGCCGACCACATCGTCGGATTTAATGGTCAGGATCTCCTGGAGAGTGTGGGCGGCGCCGTAAGCGAACAAGGCCCAGACTTCCATTTCACCGAACCGCTGGCCGCCGAACTGCGCCTTACCGCCCAGCGGCTGCTGGGTGATCAGGGAGTACGGGCCGGTGGAACGGGCGTGCATCTTATCGTCGACCAAGTGGATCAGTTTCATCAGGTACATCTTACCGACCGCGACCTTGCGGCCGAACGGCCGACCGGTGCGGGCGTCGATCAGATCGACTTTGCCGCTCTTGTTGACCCACGGAAAATCTTTATGGGTCGAGGCTTCCTGCAATTCGTTCTCGATCGTGTTGATCGAAGCATACTCTTCAAAGGCCTCGTCAAACGGCGGCATTTCATATTTGCGGCCGAGCGACCACCCGGCCTGGCCGAGCATCAATTCAAAGATCTGCCCGATGTTCATACGGGAAGGAACACCGAGCGGGTTCAGGATCACGTCAACCGGAGTCCCGTCCGGGAGATACGGCATATCTTCTTCCGGCATGATCTTGGCGACTACCCCTTTATTCCCGTGGCGGCCGGCGATCTTATCGCCGACGCTGATCTTGCGGAGCTGGGCAATGTAAACTCTGACTAATTCATGAACGCCCGGCGGGAGTTCGTCGCCGTTCTCGCGGGAGAACGAGCGGACCGCGATGACTTTGCCGACTTCGCCAGGCGGAACGCGGAGCGAAGTATCGCGCATGTCTCTGGCTTTATCGCCGAAAATGGCGCGCAGGAGCTTTTCTTCGGCTGGCAGCTCGGTTTCGCCCTTCGGCGTCACTTTACCGACCAAAACGTCACCCGGCTCGACTTCGGAACCGGCAACAATTACTCCCCGATCATCGAGGTTGGCGATCGCTTCTTCCCCGACGTTCGGGATCTCTCTGGTGATCTCTTCCATACCCAGCTTGGTCGCCCGAACTTCGACCTCCAAACGCTGGATATGGACAGAGGTGAAAACATCTTTCTTAACTAATTTTTCCGACAGGATGATCGCGTCTTCGTAGTTGTAGCCTTCAAACGGCATCAGCGCGACGAGGACGTTTTTCCCGAGGGCCAGTTCACCATCCTTGGTCGCGGAGCTGTCGGCGATCGGTTCGCCGACTTTGACGCTCTGCCCCAGTTTAACGCGCGGCCGCTGGTGGACCAGGGTGTCCTGGTTGCTGCGGCCGAAACTGGTCAAATTGTAAACATCTTTGGTCTTGTTATCGCGCTGGATCACGACTTCGGTCGCGTCGACCCGGATAACTTTGCCGGGATTCTTGGCGGTAACCAGCGAGCGGGAATCTTTGGCCACCCTGGCTTCCCAGCCGGTGCCGACGATCGGCGATTCCGGGGAAAGGAGCGGCACCGATTGGCGCTGCATGTTGGCGCCCATGAGAGCGCGGTTGGCGTCATCGTGTTCGACAAAAGGGATCATCGCGGTCGTTACGCCGATGACCTGTTCCGGAGCAACCGCCATATAGTCGATCTCGTCCGGGGTCGCCAAAATAAATTTCCGCTTGTAACTGACAGTGCAGTTCTTGTCGATGATCTTCCCGTCATCATCGAGCTTGACGTCGAACGAAGCGATCCGGAAAAAGTCGCTGACGTCGGCGGTTTGGTATTCAACTTTATTGGTGATCCGTCCCTTTTCCACTTTCCGGTAAGGGGACTCGATGAACCCGTATTTGTTGACCCGGGCGTAGGTCGCCAGGGACCCGATCAAACCGGCATTCGGACCTTCCGGGGTTTCGATCGGACAAATACGGCCGTAGTGGGAAGGATGGATGTCACGGACCTCGAAGCCGGCCCGCTCGCGGCTCAACCCACCCGGTCCGAGCGCGGAGAGACGGCGTTTGTGGGTCAATTCGGCCAGCGGATTGGTCTGGTCCATGAACTGCGACAGCTGGCTGGAACCAAAGAATTCTTTGATCACCGCTTGCAGCGGCCGGACGTTGACCAATTGGCCCGGGGTCAAAGGTTCAGCCCCTTTGACCATCATTTGTTCCTTGACCAATTTCTCGACCCGGGCAAAACCGACCCGGATCTGGCGCTGCAAGAGCTCGCCGACAGCGCGGATGCGGCGGTTGCCGAGATGATCGATGTCATCCGGCATCCCTTCGCCATTATTGATCATGACCAGATTCTCGACCATCGCCAGAATATCCGGCTTGGTCAGCATCGTTTTCTCTTCTTCGACCTTGACCCCGAGCCGGCGGTTCAGCTTATAGCGGCCGACCTTGCCGAGATCATAGCGCCGAGCGTTAAAGAAAAGATTGTTCAAATAAACCTGGGCCCCTTCCTGGGTTACCGGATCTCCCGGTCGGAGCCGCTTATAGATCTCGATCAGCGCTTCATCGCGCGGCAGGATGACGCAATCCTTAAGGGATTTGCGCCGGTATTCCCCTTCCGGCAAGGCTTTCAGAATTTCAGCTTCAGTCGCGCCGATCGCGGACAGGAACATCGTCACCGGGATCTTACGGGCACGGTTGATCCTAACCGAGAGCGAATTGGAAGCATCGGTCTCGATCTCGAGCCAGGCACCGCGGTCGGGAACGACCATCGCGTAGTAAATTATCTTCCCGGTCCGTTCATTCCGTTTTGATTCGCGGAAATAAACGCCCGGCGAACGAACCAGCTGGGAAACGATAACCCGTTCCGCTCCGTTAATGATAAAGGTGCCGCGCTCGGTCATCATCGGCAGATCGCCGATAAAGACCTCTTGAGACTTGATCTCTTTCGTCTCTTTGTTGAGCAGGCGGGCCTCGACCTTAATCGGCACGGAATAAGTCGTCTCTCTGATCAAACAATCTTCGGTCGGATATTTCGGTTTGCCGTAAGTGCACTTACCGGTGAACGAAAGCTCCAAGCCCCCCTGATAGCCTTTGATCGGGGAGACCAGTCGCAGTTCTTCCGGCAGGCCCTCCTCTAAGAACCACTTGAAAGAATCTTTCTGCAGTTCCAGAAGATCCGGCGGATCGATTACCTTTCGGCTTCTTGTTTGAAAAAATTTCCTTCTGCCAGTCATTACTTAATTTCTACCTTTGCCCCTTCAGCTTCGAGTTTCTTTTTCATCTCTTCAGCTTCTGCTTTCTTCAGCTTCTCTTTAACGGTTTTGGGCGCTCCGTCAACGAGATCTTTCGCTTCCTTCAGACCAAGACCAGTCAGCTCGCGGAGAACCTTGAGCACCTGGATCTTCTTGTCACCGGCAGCGGTGAGCACGACGTCGAATTCATCCTTAGGCGCTTCCGCGGCGGCGGCGCCGGCGCCAGGCATCATTCCACCCATCATGACCGGAGCGGCGGCGGTAACCCCGAACTTTTCCTCCAGGGCCTTCACCAATTCAGACAACTCCAGAACGGTCATCGACTCAACGGACGTAATCAATTCCTGTACTTTAGACATAACTTATTCCCCCCCTTTCTTGTCCTTGATCGCCTGCAGCGCGTAGACCAGTTTCCTGATCGGACCCTGCAAGACGTTAACCAAGCCACTTATCGGCGACTGCAATCCGCCAACCACCTTAGCCAGTAAGACTTCGCGCGGCGGCAGTTTCGCAATTTCTTTAAGCTGTTTTTCGTCGAATACGGTTTTGCTGACGATCCCGGCCCGCATCGAACCCTTTTCGATCTCCTTGAAATAATCAACCATGACCTTGAGCGGAATGATTGGATCGTCATAGCCCAAGAGCAGCGCGGTTGAACCCTTAAGATTGCCCTCAAGCCCATCATAGCCGCATTCACTGGCGGCCCGGTGGATCAGGGTATTTTTTAGAACCTTAAGCTCGCCGCCGGACGGCCGCAGTTTCTTGCGCAGACCGGTCAGATCTTTCACGGTAAAACCAACGTAATCGGTAATAACCACGAGCGAGGCCCGCGTTATCCGATCCTTCAGGTCATCAACAACTATTTTCTTTTGCGCGATCGCTTTTTCGCTCATTATTCAACCTCTTCCAAAGTCTTGCGTAAATCAAGCTTTACTCCCGGCCCCATGGTCGAAGAGAGCGTGATCGACTTAATGTAAATTCCCTTGAGACCGGACGGCTTTTGGCGGTTGATCGCTTCAAGCGCGGTCCGGAAATTCTTGGCCAAAGCTTCGGGAGCGAAAGAAACTTTACCGATCACCATGTGGACCGCTCCACCCTTGTCCATCTTGAACTCAACCTTGCCGCCTTTGAACTCGGCGACCGCTTTGGCGACATCTTCGGTCACGGTCCCGGTCTTCGGATTAGGCATCAAACCCTTCGGCCCGAGTACCCGACCAAGCTTACCGACCGAACCCATCATATCGGGGGAAGCAATCAAGACATCAAAATCGAGGAACCCGCCTTTAATTTTTTCCACCAGGTCTTCGGACCCGACCACGGCGGCGCCGGCCTTTTCGGCCTCGTTAACTCCGCCAGGACTGGTAATAACCGCGATCTTCTTGCTCTTGCCGCTCCCGGAAGGGAGAGAAACCGCGCCGCGGATCGACGGGTTCTTGGTCGTGTTGACCCCGAGCTTGATCGCCAGGTCGACGGTCTCGTCAAACTTGGCCCAAGCCGCCTGCTTGACCAAACCGACCGCTTCCTGCAAAGTATACTTTTTGTTGCTGTCAACTATTTTTTTCTTTTCAGTGAATTTTTTTCCGCTCATTGTACGTTTATCCCCATGCTTCGCGCGGTCCCTTCAACGATTTTCATTCCGGCATTAACATCATTGGCGTTGAGGTCCGGCAGTTTAAGTTCGGCGATCTCTTTGACCTTGGCCTTGGTCACGGTCCCAACCTTGTTCTTGTTGGGGACACCGGAACCTTTTTCCACTCCGGCCGCTTTGCGGAGCAGGTCGGCAACCGGGGGAGTTTTCAGAATAAAGGTGAAGGAACGGTCTTTGTAGATCGAGATCTCGACCGGAATGACCATATCCCCTTTGTCCTTGGTCGCGGCATTGTACTGTTTGCAAAACTCCATGATATTCAAGCCGTGCTGACCGAGGGCCGGACCGATCGGCGGGGCCGGGTTGGCCGCCCCGGCTTTGATCTGCAATTTGACTTTGGTTAAAATTTCTTTTTTCGCTGCCATTGTTTTTCCTTTACACTAATTTCTGGGCGTGCTCAAAATTAACTTCGACCGGCGTATCCCGACCAAAAATGTTGATCAAGACCTTGAGCTTCCCTTTTTCCGCGTTAAGTTCGTCGACGTTGCCGGTGTAACCGCGGAACGGACCGGAAATGATCCTGACCGCTTCGCCTTTTTCGAAAGAGACCTCGAACTTCTCTTCTTTACCCAACTGTTTCAAGACCCGGGCCATCTCCCGATCGGAAACCGGGGTCGGTTGAATTTTGGTCCCGATGAATCTGGCGACCCCGGTGGTCTGCCGGATCACATACCAGGTCTTTTCGTCCAGGATCATCTCGAGGAAAACATAACCGGGGAACATTTTGCGGATCCGCTCGAATCGCTTGCCGCCTTTAATTTCTATCGTTTCCTCAATCGGGACCAAAACCTGAAAAATCCGCTCTTTTAACCCTTCCGATTCGATTGCCTGCTCAATGGCCAGCTTGGCCCGATCTTCCTGGCCGGTCAGGGTTTGGATAACGTACCAGCGCTTCTCGCCGACCGGCTGGACATTGACCTCGACCGGCGCCGCTTCCGCTGGAACAGGTTGAGCCGCTTCGTTTGTCGCTACGGAGGGTTCCGGAGCGGCAACTTCTGGAGACTCGTTTTTCAAATGTTCTTGGTTATCGTTCATTAAATAATCAACCTAACAGCATTTTAAATATCGCGCCGAGCACGTAATCGACGAACAAAACAAAGAAACCGGTCATGAGCACGATCACTAAAATTATCCCGGTCGCCGCAACCACATACTGTCTGTCCGGCCAGGCAACCTTTTTCATCTCGGCCAGAGTCTCATTAAAGTATGTAACGATCTTATTTTTCATAACTTGCCAAATTTAAAACCGGGAGTGGAGGGACTTGAACCCCCAGTCCTGGTTTTGGAGACCAGTGGTTTGCCATTAACCGACACTCCCAGAAGAACCCGCGAGCTTTAGCCCTTTACTTTTCCTCTTTATGCGCCGTATGTTTCCGGTCCCACTTGCAAAACTTCGTCAGTTCAATTCTTTCTTTGGTCGTTTTTCTGTTCTTGGTGGTTGTGTAATTCTTCCGTTTACATTCACCGCAAACCATGGTAATTATTTCTCTCATTTTATTTCTCCCAATAAAAAAACACAAACTCCCCCGCTCCCCGATTTCATCGGGAAAAAATAGGGAGATTTGTGACCCTTCCAGCATCTTTGGAAGGTTTGGCTCGCTATCCCAAACGGCACAACAACCTTATTATTCTACTGCAAACGGGAAAACTTGTCAATACGGAATTTGCCACCTCATCCACCATCGCCTTCGGCGACGGTCCCCCTTCTCCACTTCGTGGAGAAGGCCAAATTAAAAGCCTTTTCCGCCCCTCTCCATCTTCGATGGAGAGGGGGGACCGTTCCGATTCTCGGAACGGTGGGAGAGGGTTACAAAATCCGAATCAGATTGCCGAGGCGGTGGACCACTGACAGTTTTTTGATCGAATTTAAGGCCGATTGGATGTTCTTTTCGCTCGATTCATCAAGCATAATGACGAGCGTGGTGGTATTCTGGGCGGTCTCCTTTTGGATAACCGCGGCAATACTGACGCTTTTCTCCGCGAAAACCTTGGCAATAGAGGCCAGAACCCCGACCTTATCGGAGACCTGGAGCCGCAGGTAATATCGGGCCTTAATGTCGTCGATCTTTTTGACCGTCGCCGCCTTGATCTCACGGCGAAAAACCCGTCCGGTCTGCCCTAATTCTATGATATCGGCAATGACCGCCGAGGCGGTCGGATTCCCCCCCGCCCCCGGCCCATAAAACATCAGCTCGCCGATCGGGAAACCCTTCACGTAGATCGCGTTGAAATTCTGCCTGATCCCGGCCAGCGGATGAGCCAAAGGAACCAGCGCCGGATGGACCCGGACATCGACTGAACCGGCGCTCTCTTTAGCGATCGCCAGGAGCTTGATCGCGTAGCCGATCTCCCTGGCATAGCAAATATCTTCGATCGTGATCTTTTCGATCCCTTCACGGAAAACGGCATCCATTTTCACCCGGGCGCCAAAAGCCTCGGCCGCCAAAATGACCGTTTTATAAGCGGCATCGTAGCCCTCGATATCTTTTTTCGGATTGGCTTCGGCAAAGCCTTTGGCCTGCGCCTCTTTTAAGGCATCGGAAAATTCTTTCCCTTCTTCCGACATAGTTGAGAGAATATAATTGGTCGTTCCGTTAACGATACCGTAGACTTCCGACAGGACGTTGCCGGCCAGATTACGGCGTAAAGCGGCTAGGATTGGCACGCCTCCGCCAACCGACGCTTCATATAGCACGGAAACGTTACGCTCTCGGGCAGCGGCAATGATTTCGTCTTGGTGGAGGGCGATCAATTCTTTATTGGAGGTAACAATATGTTTTCCGGCGGCAATCGCGTCAAGGATAAATTTCTTGGCCGGATTGACGCCCCCCATTGTCTCGACGATAATGGAGATCTCCGGGTCATTGATCAGAGCATAAGCGTCGGTCGTCACCGGGCAAGGAACTTTGACTTTACGGAGATCGCACCCCTTCTTAACTTTTAGTTGGAGGCCGGACTGCGCGGCAATAGCCGACGCGTTCTTATGAAGAACTTCCGCGACCGCCGCTCCAACGACCCCTAAACCAATTATCCCGATATTGATTTGCTTCATAATTTAATCAAAAAGCGAACTGATCGACTGATTGGCGTAATTACGCTTGATCGCTTCACCGAGCAAGCCCGCGGTCGAAAGGATCTTCAGGTTTTTGATCGGTTTATTGATCGGCAGGGAATCGCTGATGATCACCTCGGCAAAACCGGCTTTGTTCATCCGGTCAACCGCCGGCCCGGAAAAGATCCCGTGCGTGGCGGCAATGTAGATCTCATCGTTGCACCCTTCTTTGCGCAGAACGTCGACCCCGCTCGTCACCGTCCCGGCGGTATCGATCATGTCGTCGGTAATAATAACGGTCTTCCCTTTGACCTCACCGACAACGTGGGTGACTTCGGACTGGTGGTGGCCGGAACGGACCTTGTGCAGGATCGCCAAGCTGGCGCCGATCCGATCGGCCATTTTCTTGGCGACCTTGGCCCGGCCGGTGTCCGGCGCGACAACAACCGGGTCCTTGAGCTTCTTTTCCTTAATATATGTAGTAAAGAGCGGCAACGCGGTCAAGGTATCGACCGGGATGTTGAAAAAACCCTGGATTTGGTCGGAATGAAGGTCCATGGCAATGATCCGGTCGGCGCCGGCGGTCTCCAAAAGATTGGCGACCAGCCTGGCCGAGATCGGCTCACGGGAGGCGGCTTTGCGGTCCTGGCGGGCATAACCGAAATGCGGGATCACCGCGGTAATCGACTTGGCCGACGCTCTCTTCATCGCGTCTATTATAATGAATAGCTCCATCAGGTTCTCGTTTACCTCTTCCGTGCAGGTCTGGATGATAACCGCGGAATGGCCGCGGACGTTATCGAGCAGGCGGGCGTAGATCTCGCCGCCGGCAAAGCGGGAAATCTTAATCTCCCCCTTTTTAAGACCGAGATATTCAACAATCTTATCGCCGAGAACGGGATGGGAAGTACCGGAAAAAACACAAAGATTTGAGTTTTGTATCATTAATTTCCCTCCGATTTGATTATAGCAATAAAGAAGATACGGAGCAATATAATAAAAAAGCTTAAAGCTGTAAGCTTACAGCTTTAAGCAATAAATTATTCCTCTTAACCCTACAAGAAATATCTGGCAAAGAGCATATTATAGTAGCGATTATCGCCGCCGGAGAAGAGCATCGTCTCGCCGGTCAGGCCGACTAGCATCGGCAAGTCAAAGACCGTGGCGTTAACCGAAGCTTCGTAATCGAAAAGCTGGATCGGCTGGCCCTGAACTGACGGGGTCAGCTGGGTCCTGATCAGCGGCAACGAATAGAAAGCTTTGACCAGCAGATCGCGATCCCAAATCTTGGCGCTACTGACCACCCCGGCGTTAAAGCCGGTAAAACTGGACGGAGCCGATTCGTTCCGCAAGTAAAAATGCTTAGCTCCAAGCAGAACCTTCCCTTTAATTCCGTAGAAATCAAGCACTGGATAGGTGGTATTCGCTTCCAGCTCCAGGCGGTGTTCGTTATTGATCGAAGCGGATAGGCCGCCCCCCCCGTTGCTATTAGGCACGGTGTAAACAACCTGATTATAACCATATTTGCCGGTCATCTCGTAGTTACCGGAAAGCCCTAAAACTGAAAACTTGTCGGCGTAAGTTCCAGCCAGGCTTAAGCCGCGCCAATTATCGGTTGCCGAGCCCTTCTCGTATACCCCGCCGTAGCCGCCGGCCAGCGATGTTTGCGGTTTACTTGGAATAACAACCGATTTCGCGATCAAGTCCTTTTCGTCCGGGAGCGCGGCAGCCGCCGGACCGGCGCTCTTCTTGCGGAGGGCGGCCAGCTTTTCGGCCGAAAGAGAAGCGATTGCCGAGTCGGATAGCTTGATTAGTTTAACGCCGGCGATCGCCACATCATAGCGATTGACATTGGCGTTCCCCTTGAAATATTTCAGTTTGTTCGCGGAGGTCGCCGTCATGATCTTGGTATAAAGCATCAGCTGAATATCTTTCATCGCCCAGTGGTTCTTTTTTACGTCTTTGAGCGCGACCACCTCTTTGCTCGACGGCTGGGGCATGGTCACTTCGCAACGATCATAGATCAACCTCAAGGTTTTGGAGAGGACCGTCGCCATCTCAAAACGGTTGATCGTCTTGCCGGGCTTAAAAGTTCCATCCGGATAACCGGAGAAGAGCTTGTATTTGGCAATAAGTTTTGAAGCGAAAGGATAGGCCCAGTGTTTGGCCTTAAAATCCTTAAAAGTCACATTTGAATCGGCCGGCTCATCGGCTAAAGATATCTCATATTTCTTTTCCACATAATCGAGGGCGTTGGTCACGATCTTGGCAAACTCCGCCCGGTTGATCGTCTTGGTCCCTTTGAAGGTCCCGTCCGGATAACCGGAGATCACCTGATAATCATTGACCATTTTCATGACAAAGTCGTAAGCCGGGCCCTTCTTCAGGTCTTTGAAAGTAATTAGCTTTTTGACCGGCGCTTCCGAAGTTGAAACAACCGCAACTGGAGGCAAGGCCGCAGCTTTCTTTACAGTAGTTTTGACCGGGGCCTTTTTCACCGCCGTTTTTTCCGCTCCATAAGCCAAGGAAGCAGTCAGGAAAACAACTGAAAATATTACGGCAAGTTTTTTTATCATCGCATTTCCTTTTATTAATGAAACGCCCTCCCACCCTAAGCTGATTCAGGGTGGGAGGGTTTGAACTTAGTTTGTAACGATCGTCGAAGTTGATCCGGACCGAACGCTGTTCCCGGCTAAATCTTTAACCGCCGTCCCAGCTTCGATCGTGTTGCCGTAAACGGTCACGTCAGCCGTTATTTTAACGATCGAACGAAGATTCGCTCCTGTCCAATACGCAGCCGGATCAAGATCGGCCGTATGATTGGTAAGAAGCGTCGCCGCCGTTACCGAGCCGCCGGCGATCGTAAAGTTCGCGGCGGTCACGGTCGAAGAAACAAGCGGCGTATCAAAGCCTATATAGGCCTCGTTAGTTGAGGCCAGTCGATTGGTTGAGTCGCCCAGCACATAATTGTTGGCGTTAGCGTGGGCAGTGGTAAAATTGGCGTTGTTCCAGCCGTGTCCTTCGATAACCGCCGGGCCTTTCTTATACTGCAGAGCGCCGCTCGCGACCGCTCCCGATTCCCCGTCACCGTTGTAAGCAATGATCTTAAGATATAAAGGGGTATTGATCAGAGGATAATTAGCGCCGGTCGAGATTGGATCGATATTGGTAGTGCCATAAAGAGCGGTTAAGACGCTGTTCATTGAGGGGGTAGCATAGTTGACAGTCGAGGTCGTCAACAGAGTATAGTTGCCGGTCGCGCTGTTGGCCACGTAGATCCGATAACCGGTCACAACACCTGACGCCGGGTTCCAATATATGTTCAAAGCCCCGGCACCGAAAACATTAGCGAAAGTCGCCGCTTCAAGCGTCGTCCCGCCAATTGAAAAGCTGATATCCCCCGCTCCCGCCGGCACGCCGCCCGTTGAAACGCGGTAGAGCTGGCTCAAGGCCAGCGCCTGATCGGCCGAAGTGCCAATCGTAAACCCGGAGAGGTCCTTAGCGCTCGGAGAAGCGGTTAAAGTATACGTATTATTAACGATCAAATTGCTGACCGGAGTAATGGTCGCGATAGAATTGGTCGCGTTCCAGGCAACGTTGATCGGCACCGCGCCGCTGGTCGCGACAAAGGTCCTGACACCGGAAGGAGCAAGCGTAAAGGTCACGGTCGAGGTGTCCATCGGTTCGTTGAAGGTGACGGTAAAAGCCTGGTCACTGGCAATGATCGTGTTCGGCAGGGGCAAATAAGCGGTCACGATCGGATTCGAATTTAATAAAATGTCGGAGACGGTAATAGTATTATCGGCCGGAACCCCGCTGGTCGGTTTGATGGTGACGCCATTATTTCGATCTCGAGAATAGCCCTCCGCGGTAGTGATCAAATTGTAAACTCCGTCGGGGATCCCCTCAATTAAATATTCCCCAACCGCGTTGGTCACAACCGTTTTATTGACGCTGTCGCCGGAAAGGGCGACCACGGCGTTGGCCACCGGATCGCCAACCGACCCGGATATAGTGTAGCCCCGAACCACTCCTTTGATCTTCAAACCATTAGGCTGGGAATTAGAGGTATTAATGGTCGGGGTCGATTGCCCGCACCCCGTTATTAAAACCCCAAGCGACCCAATAAGACATAAACCAATTATCACCGCGATGACTTTTCTCATCTTCTTTTCCTCCTTAATCAACTTTTTTAATAGTACGCGATCTTTGATCCAACAGCTATCTTCTATTCACCCCCAATTTATTTTTTTATCATTATCAACGAGCCGGACGTATTCCCGGAAACCGAAGAATTTCGTTTCGATAACGTTCAAACCGCCGCTGACCGTGAAATTCTCTTTAACGATGGTAATTTTATCTGATTTCGACCGGCTGTCAATAGTCAATACCCCCTTAGTTGACAAGGGATTGCCGGGGTTTTACTGTGGAGCGGACCAGGGTTATCAGGCGCTTGAGCCGCTTCTGCCGAACTTCTTCCGACAACTGGCCGGGGAACTTGGCCGCGTCGGTCTCCGGTCGGGGAGAATAAGCAAACATATTGACCGCCGAGAACCGGAACTCTTCGACCGCCCGCAGGGTCGCTTCAAACTGGGCGTCAGTTTCACCGGGAAAACCGACAATCAGATCAGAGACCAGCCGCACGTCCGGCATCAATTCCCGGAGCTTATTAACCCGGCCCCGGAAATAATCGAGAGTATAACCGCGTCTCATCTTTTCCAAGATCGCGTCATCCCCGGATTGGAGCGGCATAATAAACTCCCGGGCAATAAAAGGGAAGCGAGCGGCAGACTCAATGATCTCATCGGACATATCTTTGGGATGGGAAGTTAAAAAGCCAACTCGTAAGGACTCGGAACCGCGACGTTTAGTCGCGAAAGCAATATTTTCTAATAGATTAGCTAATCCGTATTGATAAGCGTTGACGTTCTGGCCTAGAAGAATAATATTTTTTGCTCCCCCATTCATCACCTGTTCAATTTCGGCCAGGACCTCGGCCATCGGCCGGCTAACTTCCGGCCCCCGAACATAAGGAACGACACAATACGAACAGTAGTTGTTACAACCGGTCATTACAGTAATGTATGTAACGTCTTCATGGCGCCCCTCACCCACCACTCCACCCCTATCCCCTGTCCCCTTCCCCCTTATTAAGGGGGAAGGGGGAAAGTGGGATAAAGAGGATAAAAACTCTTTTAATTTATTAGGACTATGAGGTGGAATAAAAAAATCAATGTGAGGAAAGTCTTTTTTAATATCTCGCCCCGGTTCATTAACAATACAACCGCATAACCCAATCATCACCCCGGGATGTTTCTCCTTCAATCCCTTGCTAGACATCACATACCAGGCGGCCCGGTCTTCCGCCCCCTGGCGGACAACGCAGGTATTGATCAGAAGAATGTCGGCTGTCTCTTCGCTCTCTCCCCTCTGGTAGCCATATTCTTCGAGGACCTCCGCCAATTTTGAAGAGTCGGCGACGTTCATCTGGCATCCATAGGTCTTGATATAATATCGGCGCGAATTTTCCTTTTCTGTTGCCATTTATTGCACTTCCTTCTTCTAAATTCAGCTTGTTGAACGGGGAATAAAAAAAAGGGACAATTCGGGACGCGGCGGCGGCGCTTTTTGCGGCATTTTTAATAACAATCTTCTTCAAAAAGAGACCAAGAATTTGTTTTTTATCGGCGGCGCTCAATGCCTTTTTTTGAGGGTCGTAGGAAGCAAGATACGACTTGACCCTATCCAAATAGTCGGAGGAATTTTCCTTTTCCAGCAACAATATTTCGAGGCCGGCCAGTTTTGAGCGGAGCACCTCTTCCTCTTGTCGCAAAGCTTCATTTTTCAATTTAAAAGTATCTTCGGAAAGGTGCCGGCCGAGATAAAGATCGGTTAATTTTAACTGCTTTTCCCGGTTCTCTTTTAGGGCATTTCTAATGCTGGCAAGGTCAGCATTAGAAATGCTTGTTTCTGATTGGTTTTGGAGGTCGGTCATACTCGTCCATCGGCTCCCTTTTAACCTATCGGAATCAAGCATATTATTAATAGCCGATAGAATCACCATTTCTAAAACTTCTTCTCTGATCGCTCCAGTCCCACATCTTACATGTCGCTGTTGATGGCCACCGCAACGATACCAGGTTTTGCGTTCACCCGTCCGATGATTAGCTATATTTGAAACCCCGAAGAAACGATAATTGCACTTTTCGCAATAAAGTAATCGACTAAAGGCAAATTTACTTTTTTGCACCCTGCGAACAGGCGCAAGGTTGTTTTCGTTTAATAGTTTCTGGACCTTCTCGAAATCTTCTACTGAAATAATCGGTTGATGTTTTCCCTTGGCAACTATCCATTTTGAAGAATCGTTCTTAACATATTTATGCCCTTTGCCAACTTTCTGCTTTTTATCGTAATGGTACTTATTCCAAACAATCTCACCGATATAAATACGATTTCTTAATATGTCTCTTATATATTTTTGGTAAAAATACCGACCCACCCTTGTTTCATGCTTACTTTTATTCAGATATTCAGCGATATCGGTCGTACTTTTCCCTTCCAGATATAATCTGTAAATCAAGCGAACAAGGTTGGCTTCCCGCTTATTGATCTCTAATAGCTTCTTTTCTTTGTTGTAAGCGTAACCGGTCGGACAATTTCGGGAACCATGCCAGTTCCCGCCTTGAATACTTTTAACCATACCAGGGAAAACTCTCTCGGCCAAACGATTCCGTTCAAATTCAGCAAAACTGCCAAGCTGTTGAAACATCAACTTTCCAGCAGAGGTGGTGGTATCAAAAGGTTCGGTAGCAGACTTAAACCCTACCTCATACGACTCCAACTGATCAACAAGCCCAATTAGGTCCTTGAGTCGGCGGCTGAAACGATCAATTTTATAAACGATAACCAGCTCGAATTTCTTCGCCTTGGCATCTTTGAGAAGTTTTTGCAAAGCGGGGCGATCGGTAGTGCCGGCACTAATCCCCTCGTCCGAATAGACCTCGAACACTTCGCAATCCTGCTGTTTAGCGTAGTTAAGAAGATATTCCCTCTGAACTTCAAGAGAATACCCCTCGCGAACTTGATCTTCGGTGCTAACTCGGGTGTAGATGGCTGTTTTCATTTTATTGCTGATTTCCATTTCATAATTTTCTTAACATCAGCTTCGGTAAATACCGGATAATCACGATAATCCCTTTTTGGTTTAACCCAACCCTTCTTTATCCACTTATAAATTGCTTGCCGCGTAACCTTAAGCTCTTTCGCCAACTCAGTCATATTGTAAATAATTTGCTCTTTTGCCATACGCAATAATAGTTTAATTGTGTTTACAGTTGTTGTCAATACAATTCTGAATGAGGCCTGCAGTGCGGCGAGCCAAAGGATGAGCAGGAGTAAAAAGCGAGCCGCGGGCAGGCCGTACAATAAATGCCGCAAAAAGCGCCGCCGCCGCGTCCCGAATTGTCCCTTTTTTTTATTCCCCGTTCAACAAGCTGAATTTAGAAGAAGGAAGTGCAATAAATGGCAACAGAAAAGGAAAATTCGCGCCGATATTATATCAAGACCTATGGATGGCCACTTGGCCTGAAGTTTACCATAAGCTAAAAGCCGCCCTGGAATTAATTTTTAAGCTCTCATTAATTGACCAAGCTACCGGCTAAGATCGCAACATCCCTATATATTTTTACCTTGCGCGCTGCTGCTGCCTGCTATAAAGCGCTAATAACTCATTATTGCTTTTATTTGCTGAACAGCATCCGTTCTCCTTCCTTAGCAAACAAAACCAGCGTACAGCTCATTTATTCAGCCTTTGAGAAGAAGTCTCAAGCTCTTTGCGCCATGATTAATGATCAGCGTTCCTGCCCCTTCAGTTTTATTTAACGCTCATATTAAGCAGGAGGTAAAAAATAGCGGTCGTTAATTGATTTTATCAAAACCGTCCTTCCCATAGTTGGCCTTTTACCGTCGGGAGAACTCCCGCCCGCCGCCTCTTCGAGGCATTGCCTGCCTTCCAGCGGCCAATAACCAGCCAGAGCTGTTTGGCGGGCTTAGCTGGTCATTTTCCCCGCTAACCGCAACCCGCTCCGTCACCTTTCAAGCCACGAACCATTTGCTACCCCCTCCCTTTCCCTCCGCTTTGAAAAAAAAGGGGTGGTAACTCGGGATAATGACCCAGCAAAAGAGAGGTAGAGGTAATATTCCGCCAAGGCCCGCCTATGGCGGCTTCTGGCGGGAAGAGGCTAGAGGGCGTTACCAAATCCCGCTTAAAGAGATCCGGTGAACATTGTTCGAGGAAAAATTTGCGTCTTGAACATAGCCATAATCGAGCCTGGCGTGGCCAACGGTAAAGCCAACGCCAGCGGTCAGGCCGCTGGAATTATATCCGGCTCGATAAGCAATTCCCCCTTGCGCCCACTCAAAGCCGGTCACAACCTCCGGAGAATAACCTGATTTAACAGTTTGGCTGATATCAACCGCCACCCGGCTTTCGGACCAAGGAAGCCAGCTCAAGCCCAGCCGCGCCTTGGGCGGAACGTTTTCGACCGTCCCGGTCCCCCACTGCTGGGTATTGATCAGTTCGTCGATCTTGAGACCAAGGGTCAAGTGACAAGGGTCAAGGCGGAGCATTATCCCGGGGGTTAATGAGTAGCCCCAGCCGCTCCCACCACTGATCCCAAACATCTCGGAACTTAGATACTTGGCAGTTAGACCAAAGGCAATATGGTCGTTCAGTTTTTTTCCGTAGGAAAGAAGGTAGGCGCTAGAAAAGTAGCTGAACAAGCTAATATTCTGAACTTCATTGTGAATATCAACCTCGCTAGAGGTCTGGGCGATATTTCCCAGCCCAACCTGAATCCAGGAAAGACCGATCGTTCCACCCAGAGCCGGAGTCACGTAACTTAGGTAATAATGATCGGCGTCGGTCGAAAGTCTGGTTTGACTGCTGGTTATCTCCTGGCTACTAATAAAACCCAAACCAGCAGGATTCCAATATGGGGCGTCGGCATTATCGGCAACCGCAGTGAAAGCGCCCCCCATGGCCAGCGGACGAGCGCCGACACCGGCATTGAGGACGGCGATGTCGGCACCAGATTGACCAATCGCATTAGCGGATGTAATAATCAATAACCAAGAAACAATAACCAAACAAATTCTAAATCTCAATAACCAAGAAAATAGTTTAGAGATTGAAATTTGATTATTGGTTATTGATTGGTCATTGTATCTTGTACCTTGGTTATTGCGGCATGTATCTTGGCAATTCATTTGAGCACCGCTATTTTCCCTCTCCCGCTCACGGTCTTATCACCTATCCGCGCCATGATTTCGAACGGATAGATCCCGTTGACGACCAGATCCCCTCGCCCATTCCGCCCATCCCAGGAAACATCGTTATACTTCTGCCAGACGCTCATCCCTTCGCCATTGGTCGTTCCGTCAAGTTCGGTCACCAAAGAACCGGTTATATCGTAAATCCTAATCCGCACTTCATCGGCGTCAGCCGAGAGCCGGTAGCGGATCTTGGTCTGCTCCCGGTTCGGATTGAATGGGTTTGGATAATTGGTCACCCCTACCAAGGTCAGCTCCGGTTGGATACGGAAGCCCCAGGTCTCCGAGGTCGCCGAATTGGTTGGAGAAAGTGCCGTAACCTTCCAGAAGTAGTCGGTATTCCGCTCTAAGCCAGGATCAAACTCATGGATGGCGTAGTTAAAGGCGTAGAGATTACTATCAGACTTATCTTGTGTCCCTGTCCCGGCCGCTTTGCTGAAAGTCTGGTGGTCGATCGTAAAGCTATCGTTCTTCGCAACCTCGACCCGATATTCGGTGGTATCCGCCTTATGGTGTTGCCATTCAAACGCAGGGCGGATGTTTTGGACATCCTGGCGATCTTTAGCGGGCGCAAGGAGGGATGGAGATTCGAGGGTCGCAATCGCCATTATTCCTTTTTTAATCGCGCTTGCTCCTAATTTCGTTCCAGTACTGGGGGCAAAATTAACCGGGATTTTCTGGAAATAGATTTCATAAAATTGTCCAACATTAATTAACCAAGCAATATATGAGTCATTCGTGTTTTCAGCACAGATAGCGGCAGAGATCGCGTTCCCACCACTATACACTTTTATTGGGCCATATGTATCGTTGCCAATGATTCTTTTATAATAAACATTCCCATTTGTTACAGAAACAACATGTTGGTAATTTCCAACCGCATAATTAGTATATTTCGATCTTGCTACCGTCCTTGGCTGAACTGGCGCATTAGGAAGATTAATTTGATACTCTTTGCCACAATTTTTCTCGTAATATGAAGGCCCTTGCTGCCATTGCAAAACTATATCAATCTGTACAATATCAAAACCTGTTAATTCGGTATTATTAAGGTTGTAAAGCAGTCGTTGATTGTCTTGCAAATTTATGCCGAGGCTAGCCGTTGCCGCGTTATTGCCAACCACATCTACAGCGCCGATCTCGATCGAATAACTCCCTTCATTTTCGTAATCACCACTAATATTGGTCCCATCCCACAAGACGTAATAACTGTTGCCGCCACTACTGTAAATAGGCAGATATTTCACAATCTGTCCGTTATATCTAACCACCGAAGAAATGTTCCCAATCGAAAAACCACCGCTTGGCGCCGGATCGGTCGCGGTAAAATCAATTCTGCCGCTGCCGTCGACATAAGGGTTAAAGGTGATCGGTGAAACCGGAATAATCGTAATAACCGGTTGAGTATTATCAAGCCTAATGGTTATCTTCTTCTCCGCGTAATTGCCAACTTCATCGGTCGCGGACAACCTTAAATCATAATCACCGTTTAAAGCAGTCGTGTTCCAGGCTGCCAAGACCCCGCTGACTGGACAATTCCCATTGGAAATCAAAGTCCAATTATTGGTATTGGCAATGGCGTATTCAAGCTTGTAAGGTCCGGGATTGCTGTCAGAGGCACTGCCGCTGATATTTATTGTCCCTTTATACCATTGGCTTGGCGTCGGGCTAGTTATATCGACCGCTGGAGGGGTTTTATCAACAAAGACCCGATAATAAGTATCGTTCCCACCTAGTGGCTTATAAGCGCCATAGCCGGTTTTTCTGGAATCAAAAGCATTGCCGGCCGCGTCGGTCGCGGTAAAATAATAGTAATAATAACCATCAAGTCCTGTCGGCACCCATTCCTGATTAATAACAAGATCACCGGTTTGCGCGGGAGTAACCGTCGCGCCAAAGGTTTTAACAACACTGCCGCCGGAATTCACGATCTTTATCTGCCAATTGTTTATGCCGGAAATTGTATCGGCTCCGCCATTGAAATCAGCCATGCCCCCAAGCAAACTGGTTGTAGGGCTATTGATAGTAACCGGTTGAGGCTGGACTACCGACTTAATAACCGGCGCGGCAGAATCTAAGACAATCTGATCGGCAAAAACAGCGGTCGAATAGTTCCCAGCGTTATCCATTAATCTTACCCGCACCGTTTTGGTCCCATCCACAGCGGGAAGGAGCCAGGCCTTACCCAGCGTTGAATAATCTTCCCAGGAGGACCAGCTTGCGCCGTCGTTGCTAAAGCTCATTTTATTGACCCCGGAAGTTGGCTCACTAGCAGAAGCAAACAGCTCAACAGTTGGCGAACTAGTAAATTGCGGATTCCCGCTGCCAATAACGACTACTCCATCGGGAGGCAAAGTATCAACTTTTACATTTGCCGACTGGAGAACCGAACTATTGCCGGCCTCATCATAGGCCATAATTTTCAAGGTATATTCTCCATCAATAAAGCCGCTTCCATTGGCACTGCCAACATAGCCGGTCACGCTGGACCCATCCCAATCAATCGAATAATTACCATTTACCTGCCAGGCATCAGCCGTTAAAGTTTTTACCAACGCACTCCCACTATAAGCTCCAATCACAACTTTAACTTTGCCGGAATTATCGGCAACCTCATAGCTACAAGTGGTCGTTTTAAGGCTCGAATTCGTCCCGCCCGGAGCAAAGAAATATGGAGCAGCCAAAACATTCTTAACCTCGGGCAAAGTGTTATCAACAGTTACCTGGCCGATCAGCAGTGGTTGCTTATTCCCCGCATAATCCTGAAGCTCAACCGCCAGCCAGTAATTGCCATTTGGAGAGTAGGCGCCGCCATCAGCTTTCCCGTCCCAATCTTCCCAGGAGAGTGTCCCCGATTGAGCAACAGCGTCAGGTGTAATAGTCCGAACCAGGTTAGCCATAGCACTGTCGCTATAAACCTTCACGGAATACTTGCCAACTGGTTTGGTATTAACGGTTACCCCCATCGCCTCGATCCGCTCCGCCGCTTCAACCGTCGCCGGTGCCAACGAAAGATCAATCATAAAGTAGAAACGAGCCCGTTTTTGGGCCAGCTCTTGACTGTTGCCGTTCGGCGAGATGGCGCGGGGATCGGGATTGTTGGTCACCGCAAGTGTCGCCAGTTCAAGCTGTTCTGGAGTACGGAGAGTCAAAACATTGTTCTGGATCCAGACCGTTCCGCCCCACTTCCGGAGGGTAGTATTTCCCAAGGTATCTGCTCCTTCGACAATGAAAGCGTATTTACCGGGATCGGCATAAACTCCGCTAGCCATCTTTCCGTCCCAATTAACCTGGTACTGCTGGCCACCACTCTGCCACTGGCCATTAACCAGCGTAGCAATTAGATTGTCAGCCGTGAAGTCAGTTCGCTGGTAATCTTTCTTGCCGTCAATCTTATAGACTTTGACCGAAACCAGTGTATCTTCGGTCAGCTTGTAATATAGAGTTGTGCTGCGCGGCCGGTCGCTCCCATCTGGATTAGCATTGGTCGAAAAGCTTGACGGATTGGCGATCATCCCCGCCTCGCTGGAGATAACAACTTCCGGGTTGGTGACGTCAACCGCAAAGTCTTTGGTCAACGAAGTAACCGTCCCCAGCGAGTCTTGAATAGTGATCCGGGCGTAATATTTACCGGTTGTTAAAGATGAACCGATAGGCAAGCCCGGCGCGTCAAAATTACTCTTCCCGTCAAAAACATACGTATAGGTACCGGGAGCGCGCTCTAAACCGGTTTGATAGAGAAGGTCACCATTCGCCGCCAGGATCGCTAGTAGGACCTGGGGCTCTCCCGGCACGTTATAAAACGGCGGGTAATTGATTGAATAAGTTATCCCCAGAGTTTCATTAACCCCATCGCCATTAGGAGAAAACGACTGGGCACTCAAATTGAAGTTGGAAGTGATCTTCCCTCCCGCGACTTCGAGCTTGCCAGCAACCTCCTGCTTAACACCATCAGCATCAACCGCAGAAACCTGGTATTGATAATCGCCGTCGGAAACATACGTTTCAACGGATGAAAGGACCGTTGATTTCCCATCCCAATAGAATGAATTGCTACCGGCGGATTGCTCGTCATTATCCGCCAAGCGCTTTACACTGGTCCCGGAGGAGTTAGCAATGTTCACGTTAACTATGTAAGGAGCCCTGCCACCGCTAAGCTTATAGGCAATCCGGGTGGTATCGGTATGACCGTCGCCGTTGGGGGTAAAGATCGCCGGATCGGCCAGGTGATCGGTGATCTGCAGTTTCGGCGGCAGGAAAGAGAATGGGACCGTCGCGGCCGCTTCGTTTTGCGCCCGGTCAACCGCTGAAACCATTACTTGCCCATCGCTGCCAACTATTGCCGCACTAAATGACAATTGGTGTTCTCCGGCCGCATTAGCTTCGCTGGACATTAAAACAACGATACTACCATCAGCCTTAACGACTGAAACATCGACTTTGGCCTCTTCCGGGATCGAAAAGATTATTGTTCCTTGTTTGCTGGTATAGTCGATTTGCAGTGGTTGGAGAATCACCGTTGGGCTGGTGTTATCGATCCGCACAGTATTAGTCGCTTCCGCCGACAAGCCGTCACCAACCGCTTTTATCTTAATGGTGTATGAGCCATCAACCGCTTTGCTGGCGCCATCAAGATCGCCACTCCAGAACAGCTGATGTTCGCCCTTCCCCTGAACAGACTCATTGAGCAGGTTTTTAATAACCTTGCCCCTTTCCCCAACAATCGCCGCAGTAACTTTCAAGTCGTCCTGGGCAAGATAGTATTTAATGATCGTCCCCTTTGCCGAGGAAAATGGATCGGGCTCGAAAAAAACGTACGGGATAAGGGTCGGCGCCCGATCAACAACGATCTGTTTGACCTCCGATGAAACAGTATTGCCAACCCAATCTTCCGCGTAAATAAAATATGAATAGTTTCCGCCAAGGAGTTCATTGCGATTCCCCCGGCCATCCCAGGACCACTGCCCAACCGACGGAACCTGCGACTGAACGTCGCGGTTCCTATCTGTTGTTGGATAAGTAAACTTCTCCGTTTCCCCTTCAGTATTCTTAAAGAGACCGCCATCTTCGCGGTATATCCCCAGGCTTACCGTCACCGGCTCGCTAAACTTATACCAGAAACTAGTTGCATCCTTTACCCCATCGTCATTGGGGGTGAATGGATTGGGATCGGCGGTTAAGCCCAAAACCTTTGGCGGGGTGAGATCAATTATAGTTTTAACCATGATGTTATCGGAAATATTCCCCGCCTCATCGATCGCGTAACCAACCACAGAATATCCTCCGTCTATTGGATTAGAAGGATTCGGGACCTGGGAATAAAGAGTCCAAAGGCCGGTCGCGTTATCCCGACGATATAGTTTAAAGCCTTCTTTCGACCAATTGACCTTGAGCTCTTTTCCAGCCAAAAGCGGCGCGTCAATATTGATTAGGTCGTTCGAATCGCTCTTAACTCCTAAGTATATCTTCCCTTTTTCATTCATCGTCAAAAGGTAATCGACACTGTCATATTTGCCGTCGCCGTTAGGCGAAAAGGCGTAAAGATTTGGAGCAATGCCAACCGTTGGCGGGATTGTGTCTTTCGTTACCATAACGTCGCCGCAAGTTAAGATCTCTGAATTCCCTTGAGGGTGCGCGGTCACATAAATGTAGCTGGCTCCTTCTTGAATCAGAGGAACATTTTCAATCCGGAAATTCCCTTTCTCGTCAGCCGTTATCTCATCAAGGCTATTAATTTTTGAAGTGTCCGAGATTGGCTCTTTCGAAACCTTAAGACCTAAAACCGAACCCGGTTCCGCCGTACCATAAATAGTGACGCTATTTTTATTGGTAATATAACGATCAGCCAGAACGATCGGCGCGGAAAGTTTAAATTTACCAGGCAGAAGCGCGTAAGTTGAAAAATGGTCAAGCGCGGCGTAGAAAACGTAATGCTTTTCACCGTTATTTTCTTCGATCGTCTGCTGGTTATCGGAAACGATCTGCAGGTCTCCCGCTTCGGTCACTTGATGGATGTTCCAGGGGAGGTTTTTAGGCTCTCCTTCGCCATTCCAAGCCCCCAGTTCTTTCAATTCGTCAAAAGTGTAAACGAAACGGAGAGTCGGCCGCAGATCAACCCCTTCGAGGGAGCTAACCGTAAATTTCCAGGAAGGCTTGATCTCAACGATCGGCCCGGAGGTTAGGATGATCGGCTTGTTACGGAGCTTGATCTCTTTCATGGTCACCGGAGTGACCGTCGCCAGCTGATCACGGTTGCCAAAAGCATGGGGCGGGAATTTCAGCTGGGCCCGTTTATATGTGCTCCAGGCGTCTCCCCCATCGTCTTTTTTGATCAGGGTCCCGATCGAAACGTTTTGAGTTGAAATGTAACTGCCGGCACGGAGCATAACCGTGTATTCGCCGTTCAAGCGAGAGACGTTCCACCAGGCGAGGCGCCCGCTGGTCGGAGTCTCATCAAACGATTGGGTGATCGACTGCCAGCTCTTACCATCATAATAGAGGAGTTCGTACGGGCCGGGAGCCGAACCTTTAATCTCGACATAACGGGCTTCTGAAGCGTCAATTTTCAGCTTAAGAGAAAGGGCATCGTCTAACCGCTTTGCGCCAGTCGTAACATTTTCGAGGGCGACATCTTTATTGACCGCGCCGCTTTTATCTTTAACTATGACTTCCCAGCGGTCGATCTCAAGATTGGGGTTATCGACCGGGCTATCCTGGTTGTCCGGTTCCCACGGGTGTTTTTTCAGGAAAGTGAATCTTGCCGCTCCAGTCGATTTATAATCATCAACAATCTGGTAAGCGGAAGAAAGTTTAATCAACCGCTTGGACCGAAAAGCATCGGGATTCAAGATCAGCGCAGGGCTCTTGACGTAGCCGCGGTTAGCGGCCAGATTGGTATCATCTGCGGTCGTCCAAGGAAAGCCGTTGATATCCTGATCTTCGGCCTTAACTACCGCGCTGAGAGCTGAAGAAGAGAGCATAAGCTTGATCCCTGGAGTATTGCTTTCGACTTTGAAGGATTTATCGTAAACATAGCTGGGCAAAGGCATAATCTGATCGACGCTCCGGCTAGTTACCGGGTTCTGGGTTGAGCTCCATTCCCCTCTTCTGGTCGCTTTGTTGTAATGAATCTGGCCGCCGGAAACCTTGCTATTATTTTGGTCGATTTTCCGTTGGTTGACTTGTGATGGATCAAGCGTCCAGAATGTCCCATCAATCGTTGGCGCAGTATAATTCTGAGGTTCACCGCCGTAATCCTTGTCCAATCTTTTTCGCTGCGTTTCCTGAGTGGCCAGAAAGGCTGTATATTCACTCTCCCGCCACGGCCAACTGAATTCAAAAGGCGATTGGGGGTTGCCGTCCCCGTGATAGGTAAGATCGGTGTGGACCTTAACTAAGCTCGAATCATTGGTATAATCAAAGCCGGATTTGCTTATATTCGCCTGATCCGGATAAGTAATCGGGACAAATTCATAGTATCCGTCAGAAAGATAGCTATCATAACCGACTGAAGAAGCAAGTGCGTCTTTGTAGCCAAGCAGATTGGCTTGTTCGCTCATTTCTTTTAATTTTTGGCTTCGTTTTTCCCAAGTTAACCCTGCCAATTCCGCTTCGATCTCGGTTTTCGGTTTATAAGCGACATCAGGCTTGGCACTAGGATCATCAAAAAACAATTTCCCTGGAAAACCTAAGCCACGATTGATGTCGGTTAAATACTCCGAAAAATCTTTTTGTTTCGCTTCATTGGCCCTGACAAACCCAAACCAAGGGACAAAACGGTTGGTCAGGCGGGAATAGGCAATAGGAGCCTCAAGTTTAATGGTTAAATTTACCTGATAAGTGCCGTATGTTTTATCATATCGATTTCCGCCAGACACTAAGGTTCCATAATGAGATTCTCCATTGCTTCCGCTATAGGCCGTTCTAAATATGCCTTTGCTAGTTGGCTTTTCTTGACTTACAAGAAGCCAATCAACATTTTTATCCAAGATAAATCCTGAATTTTTTGTGTAGACTTCAACCTGGACATCAACAGCGTCGATCCCGCAACCAAATTTATCTTTATTGTAATAATGATCATTTTCATTTTGGGGCCACCAATTATAACTGTCAAAATTGAATGTATAATTTTTTACCTGATCCCCTACTTTAAAAACGGTCCCTACTCCAGCCCCACTAGGAAGGCTATCAACAGCAATCCATTTTTCCTCAACCCATTCCTTGGTTTCCCTTCGCCACTTCATAGGATTCCAAAACCTACCTAATGCCCAATAATCTTCAGCCCCCAAATAATGATTCCAAGCATGAATCTTGAATATAACTTTTATTTTCGTATCAACTTCATTAAACCCTCGATGCATCAGGCCGGCGAACGACACATACGGATAAGCGGTCAGCTTTTGCTTCCCTTGAGCGGACAGAGTATATGTAAGATCTTTTACTGGATGGTAATTGCCATAACCCTTAGCTTCAAAATATAACGGTGATTCTCCGTCTGCTAAACGGATCTTTTTCAAGCCAAGTCCATCGTTATAATCAACCTCCTCGCCAATCGGTTCAAGTTTAACCAAGGCTTCATTTCTGGCAAAAGAGACAACTTTAATTCCACTAATCGTTTCGGTGCGGTTTCCGGACCCGTCTTTCGCAGCGGCAGTCAGAATAAGTTTATAAGTGCCGCCGGTCACTACCTGGGTCGAGTCGTTATCGGGATAATTCCCGGTCCAAACCAAGGAAAGGGGATTAGTTGGGAGAGTCCCTAGGCTCTCTTTCCCGGCGGCCAAGCTGGCAACAAAATCGCCATTCTCTTTCTGAACCTGCGCGGTTATAAGAGCATCTTTGGAAACATTGTAAAAAATGGAAACCCGGTCAGGAACTGAAAGAGAACTAAACTCTTTATTGGTCGCCTCTTTAATCTTCAATTCAAACGGCGTGGTCACATTAACCACCGCTTCGGCAGAGGCCAGTCCCTGTCCATCCACCCCTTCGGCAATCACTTTGACAATGTAGCTCCCGTTATCAACATAAGCTCCTGTATCCAAACGACCATCCCAGTCAATCCCGGAAGGAGGCTGACCAGCAATCGAAGAAGAAGTCTGCCCCATTCCAGCAAGGCTAACCAGTCGCTGGCCGGCGACATCAATCACCAACGGCAGGTATTGCTGGGTTTGTTTGGTTATCCCAAGGTAAACATTATCAGCGTAGATCGAAGGGGAACTTGGGTCCTCATCAAGCTTGGGGGTGATCATCAGCTGGCCGCCATCAGCGGTAAAATCGAAGCCTCCTTCACCACCGGAAAGTGTCTTATTCCAACTGATCATGCTCCCACTGGAAACAGAAGAGTTGCCACCAGTTATGTTAACTGTTCCTCCCATCGCGATCAAATTACCGCTGAACTTATGACTTGAACCATCGGCCGACCAGCGAATATGGTAGCCAGATTCGTCGCTCCAGATAAAATAACCAAGGTCGGTCCCCGCCTTATAATCAGGTTTTCCGATAAAGGGGGCGCCAAGAATATTGGGGAAATATTTAAAATAAACAAGCTTTTCGTCCTGCGATTTGAGAATCTCCACATAGACATTGGCCGACTTGACGCTATTAATGAAGCCGATCTGAAGTTTTACCGAATCGTCGGCTTTAAAGTCTACAGTAGAAGCCAGCGGCTTGAGCTTAACATAAGGAGCAGTCATGGCTGATGCGCGAAATGAACCATTATTAACCTTTATTAGTCGTGTGACCGCTAAAGAGTCGCCGTTTTCTTCATCAACTACAACTAGGATGGTATAGTCACCATTTTCCAGCCCATTGGTATTGAGATAAGCCAGAGTGGCATCATTCTGCAATGGCCGGAGAGAGATGTTTGAGGCGCCGCCGCCTCTATTGATCAAGGGAACTTCGATGGCGGAAAAAACAAGCTCGGAAGCCTGCGACAAGATCGTCGCGGCTTCCATTTTTGACTTATCGCCCCTGGCTAAATAAACCCGGTACTGCTTGAACGGTTTATCGTTTGACCAGTCGGGGTCCATGGCGGTGCCGCGGATAGCGACCAACCCGGAAATTTCAGCCCCATCTTCCGCCGGGAAAGAGAGGCTAGGGGCGATCCCGTCTTTGACACAGGAAGAATACGCGGTCGCGGTATTACCGACATCATCGGTCGCGGTGATTTGGAATTTATAGGCTCCTTTCGGTAGATCAGAAACAGAATGCCAAACGATCTTATTTTCTTCTGTTAACGATGCCGGAGCCTCTTCATAGGCATCGGCCAGCAGGCCAGTACTAGCATTAAATATCTTAACTTTAACCCCTACCCCCTCCCCCTTATCTCCCAATCCATTCTCCCTTAAATTGTACGTCAGTGTCGTTTTATAAGCATTAGCGCCAATATTGGTAAGAACATATGGATTAGCGATCTGCCCCAAAATGGTTGGCGGAGTACGATCGATCCGGACCGCTTCAAGGGTACGGGGCGCACTTTCGTTCCCGGCCTCGTCACGAGCAATCACTTCGACCCGATAGATCCCATCTTCAGGCCCAGGAGCAAAAGAATTGTTATAGGGCCAGGCATAAGAAGCAAGAAAGCTATAAGTTGTAAGTGTTGAGGAAGAGGTTCCCGCTTGAGCCAAATACGCTGTGGTCGTCTTATTCGATAAGTTATTAAGTTTGATTACGACTAACGCTTTCTCACTAACTTCGGCGTTCATTTTTAATTCGTTGGTATTTGAGGTCATGGGGTTTGGGGTCAAAGCGACTGGCCCAACCTTTGGCGGCGTAGCGTCAATAATTAACGGCGTTTCGGCAACGGCAACGTTACCGGCCAGATCAAAAGCTTTAATCTTAATTTTGTAACTGCCATCGAGAAGAGAGACATCAAGGGATCGAGGATCAAGAGTAAAATAGTTTTCGCCTTTAGAGAGAGAGTCAGCGGTCGCAATGGTAGTTACCAGGGTATCATTCTTATCGTAGAGATCACAGCGGACAAAGCGGAGGTTGGGAGAAACTTCATCGGAAACGGTATAGCGAATCGTCGTTGGTCCGCGCGGGCTATATGGGGCTAAGGGTTCGATCGAGATCGTCGGAGCGGTAGTATCGACATAAAATGTCCAGAGCCCCTGGGCAACCCCGACATTTGATTCCGCTCTGACGGCAACATTATGCTCCCCATCACTTAAGCCATTGGCTTTATAACTTGCTTTAGCCCAGGGGTGGTAGGCTTCCATGCTCGATTCAACCTGCGGGGCTACTTCTTCTCCGTCAAAGGTCATCCCTTTGATCGTAATTTTCTCCGAATCGTAATCCCCGGTATATTCCGATTTATTGAACTCAACCGAGATCTCGGGATTGGCAGTGGCAACGTAATATTCCGGCAGAGGCTTAAACTGGCTCGGCTGCATCGGAATGGTATTGAGGATGATCTTAAGGAGTTGGTGGGATTTAATCCCAACCCCGTTCTCGGAACGGATAGCAAGTATATTTTGCCCTTCGGCAAAGGGCAGATCATCTAATTCAAATTCTCCCGTTTCTTGGTCGACACCAGTTATCGGCTTCCAGGCGGCAAAATTAAATGAATATTCGAATTGTTTCATCAACCTGGGAATGAGGTAATTAAGCTTCCCAGCGATTCGCTTTGGCGGCTTAGTCACAGTCATCTGCGTTACATACATTCGTTGGCCATCGAGAGTCATTGGAATCGGCAGATTAGTCAGTCCGGTTGGATTTCGGTTTTCTACCGCGCTTTTAACTTGAACAGAGTGGTAACCGCTCGGCACCACTACGCTTGTGGTAAAAACTTTAACCGTTTTCGCCTCTAAAGTGTTAGCGTCATTAGTAGCAGTCGTTTGCAAATCATTAACAGTAAAAATAGCTTCTGTATCTAAAATTGCTTTTTCGATTACATCGTACTGTCTTAACATGGTATTAGTATGCGACCAAGTTGTGGCCTGCAGTTCAGGCGTAAAAGCATTTACCCTTTCCATAAAAGACAATAACAGCCCATATTGGCAACCAATTGCAATCGGTGTCTTCGCGGGCTCCGGAACAAATTGCGTGCTTAAGTAATAGGCCGCGACAACCACTTCAAATTGACCTGGGAATTGCGTTTTCAAATAATCATCAAATCCACTTTTAAGTAAAACGGGATAAAAGTTGGCGTTTCGCAAGGCCCGTGTTGATTTCCCCTGATATAGCCCCTTTGCGCTATCAACCGGCACCGCGCTATCCCCATCATCGGAAAAGACAAAAGCCGGATTGCTTTGGATTAAGGCCAAGAATTTCGCCTGTTCGGTTGGTAATTTAGCAAAATTCCCCGAGCCAAATACAGTCAACAGCTCACCCATAAACCCATTATAAAAGCTTAATTTCCCATTCTCTGCGGAGTCGGAAATCTCATCAAATACATTTTTTCCTGCGCCAAAGACCTTTCCCCACTCACCAGGAGTAGTTGTTATCGTCCCGGAAAGATTTTTGACACCGGCAATCAGGTTCGAGCGGTTAACATCACTCAAAGAATATTTTATCCCCTGCGTAACGATCCCCCCAATTGCCGAATCTCTTACATTAGGTAGCGGGGACCCCTGTCCGTAGACCACACTATAGAGGGGTTCGTTGCCATCGTCAGCCAGTTTCGCGTCAAGGAGTTTTGGGAAAAAGACCCCCATCATCATCTCCGGCATTAATTCGTATAATCCTGGATCCTGATAACAAGCTCCCGACCCTTTAACTAATGACGCACCACCTGGTCTCTCTTCCGTATGAATTAGCTCATTAATATTTAATTGAAAGCTAGCTCCTTTAATTCCAATTTGAGCAGTCACATTATCCAGCATGACTGGCCCATTCAACGTCCAATAAGCATATTCCTTGGCGATCTTGTAGGTCTTTCGGGGATCAAGGGCAAAATTAGTCGGGTTTTTCAACAACGCTTCCCACAGAACATTATATTCATTGGCTTTAGACCACAATTGAAGATCCCAAAATATGCCCTGCGGCACCATCCCTAAATATGCCAAATCACTGCCCGTAAATGGCGGAGCGATGTACACAACTTTCGCGACGTCATTCTTATACAAATCCTCGCCCAATAAATCTTTTGAGTAAATATATAATCTTGCCGCCATGTTTCCCATCGAGTGAGTGAGGATAATATATTTTTTGGGAACAATTGAATCGGGAACAGATTCCCACTTATTTTCATCTCTTGAATATTCGGGGTGGGTTCGTGCATACCATCTCTTATAATCCTCTCTTGCTTTGTCCAACCAACATTTTCCACCCATAGAAACAGGCTTGCCATTCTCATCAACATATGAAGCTGAGTTATTATAAGTCCTATCCGCAAACTCGCGCACTCTGGTAAAGTTGCTTCCGCTTTTCTCGCTGAATGAATAGGCAAAGATATGCCCGTCCAAATGAAGGTCGTCTCGCAACTGCTGCAAAAGCCGCAAACCCTTATCTCGATCATCCTGGCCATTAAAATGTTGGCTACTTCCATTAATGCCATGGACAAGGATAAAAAGATAATCCTTATATGTAGCGGTCCCTTCTGTTCTACTATTAAGATTTATCCAAGCCGCATCGTCAGAGATTGCAGCTTGCACTAAAGTTAATACACAGAAAAAAACCATTAACAGAAGCTTTTTCATCTCAATTGTTCAAACCCCGTGCCATCTATATTTATTAAATAAATACCGATTTTGTTAACATTATCTCCAACAATTTTCTGACCATCGGGAGATAGTTTAATATCATAAATATCGCTTCTGTTTATTATCACCACAGGGGGCATACTTGGCGCGGTTAAATCAAACTTTTCTATTTTTTCCCCAAAAAACACTACCTCGTTTGTGCTTGTTCTGTTAACGTTGAAATTGCCTCCAACAACATTAGGGTAAGATGATATTTCATTTAAAGTTCTCCTATCAATGGCAACAACTCTATTGACTTCCGTTGAAATCGGCTTTTGCATAACAATCCTGTCTCCATATCTCCAAGCAATCGATCCGCCGTTTGTTGAAATAATTGCCTTACCTGCTCCATCAATGCCGACAACAGCTTGTTCAAAATTCGGCGATTTCCCCGCATAATAAATAATACTTGATTCATCGGAACCCCAATCAAGACCAATTACTTCAAACCCATCATTAAGACCAATAGTATGCAAATCATCCCCATTTGCTTTTATAACTTTTATTTTCGATCCTTCAGAATAAGCGATATAATTCCCTAATGGCGACATAACAGCAACTCCATAAGAGTTAATTCGCCTCAAATCCGCCTCATTACTTCCATTGATATCCATAATTGTTATAAAATATTCCGCGCTGGAATCAACACTTGGATTCGACCCCGCACCCGTAGAAGTAGAAACCTTAGCTTTTACACAAAGGATCTTCCCATCAGGTGTCCAATCAGGAAAACAGTAAACACTTCTCGTACTTGAACTTAATGAGCTTCCACATCCTCCCATCGCCATTCCCCCAAAAAGCACACCCCCAATCAATATCGCCGTCAAAAGCAATCCTTTACTAAATATTTTTGTCATCAAATTATCGTTCCCTTTCATTGCTTTAAGCAATTGAGCCATCTCAAATTACAATCTGGCCTTCAAAATATTATCTTCTAAAGCTTGCGGCTACAATTAGACTCATAACTGATTTTGGCGACGGCATCGATGCCGTAGTCGAGAGGATATTATAATTAAGCTCCCCCTTAATTGCCCAGTTATCACTGTAGTCATAACGCACCCCACCAGCTAACCCAGTTCCATAAATATAATTCCAAACAGTTGTCCCACCAACGTTAGCCGAGGTGTAATAAGTAGTTGAAAGGATCGCAATATAAGGGAATAAGTTATCAATTTTTTTACTAAAAATCGCACCAAGATACGAACCATTAACACTACTATTTTGCGCTAAAATTCCATCTACATCATAAATTAAAGCACAAGAAAATGGCATATTATCTTCACCTAATATCTTTTTTCTTATTCCCAAGCCAGTAAAGTTGGAATCGCCTTGTTTTCCATATTTAATGGAGAATGAAAGATCGCTCCAACCAATTACCCCCTCAAGCCCATAAATAGAGCTGGCAGAGGTGCTTTCAAGATTTAACATTGGGACCAGAAAAAAAGAACCGATCGGTCCATTTTTAGGAAAATAGTCGGCGTCACCGCCAACACCTGAAAATGGCCCCGCGAAAGCAACTCCAACAAAACCTAAAAACATAACAAGTCCAACAATTATTCTCTTCATCTTTTTTCCTCCCTTTCATTTCTTAAAGCAACTTAACGACTACTCTGTATTATCGCCCATCTCTGTCAATAATTGCAATCGATTTTTCTTGTAAGGTGGCGATTTTTCGTCATTATGACTTCTTATTATCGAGGCTCGCGGCCAATAAAGGGTGCTTACTCATCTCCTTTCTCAAGTAACCAATTGAGACCTGAATATATCTTGCAGTTGTGTTGACAAATGTATGCCCCATAAGCTCTTGTATCGCCCTGATGGGCGCCCCCCGATCGAATAAGATCGTAGCAAAGGTGGTCCGTAAAAGATGAGGGGTAACAACAATCTTTAACCCCGCTTTTATTGAAAGCAAACGAAATAGATTATAAAACACAATCGAATTAATCTGTCGATTGTTCATTCGATTGGTTATCAAATAGCGACCATAGTTATGGCCTCTCAATTTCAGATATTTTGTTATTGTTCCAGATAACGCCTCGTTTATTGGAATAAGCCGGTCCTTTTTTCGCTTCCCCTGCTCCACTTTCAAAGTCATTTCAACCAGATCAATGTCTTGCCGTTTTAGCGAGGTCACTTCCTGCTGTCTTAAACCACAATATACGATCAACTCAATCATTAATCGTCCCCGTATTCTCAGCAATTCATTAAAAGGCAATTCTTCAATTGCACCGACAAAACGCGCCAATTCCTGTTCACTTAACGCTGCAGAGCCACTAAGTTTATATTGGGGGCGTTCGATCTCATCAAACGGATTGTTTTTGGCCACTCCGTTTTTGACGCAAAATTCCATAAATTGACGGAGAGAAAGAATGGTACCCCCCACAGTATTAGCCGACAATCGCTTGATCTCTTTTGAGCATAAATACTTTCTAACATCGGGTTCGGCCAACGACTTTATTTGACGTTTATTCACAAAGAATCCAATAAATTTCTGCGCGTCTCTCAGCTTTTTAATTATCGTGACCCGATGATAATTATGTAAAACAAGTTGTTTCTGCCAAGCCTTAAGAAACTCGCGGTATTTTCGGTCATTGATAACATAGACAAATCTTTTTTTCTTTTTGCGATATCCTCGCTCATATTTGCTGTAATTAACTCCTATTGATTCAACCGCCGCTTTCCAACTTCCAAAGTACAACTTACTGTGAGCCGCATGCAATAAATTATAATGAGACTTTTTGATGTATTTGCCATACAATGACTGTCCGGTAGCATGAATCTCGCGGATTTTCTCCTGAATTATTTCCTTACTCCACTTGTCCCTAGTATTTTTCCGCCGATTTAAAGCTTGCCTGCGTGCTTTATCCAGGATCCTTTCGTATTTATCCGCGTAGCCCGCAGCTTCAACCGCTTTCAGCCAGCCGCCAAAATAAATACGCTTCTGGGTGGCATTATATAAACGAGCATAATCTCTTCGTATTTCACGGGGAGTTATCGTCCCATGTTCAACAAATAAAAGCCTTATCCCTTCAATGATTTTCCTTTTCGACCACACCTGTTTGATCGCAATCATTTTTCACCTCCTAATATCTTTACCATTGGGTTTGATAATAACGCTTCCTTCACCATTTCAAAATCTGGTTTTGCGTACATCGCGGTCATTTCAAGGTTCTGATGCCCCATTATTTGCCGTAAGTCTTCCAGATCGACCCGGCCTTTTAACATTTGGCTGGCAAACGAATGCCGCAACAAATGGGCATATACTTTCTTTCGAATTTTAGCCGCGCGCGCCACATTTTTAACAATTATGTTTACGGTATTGCGATTGAATTGCGATTTTTTGAACAGACCGATAAAGAGACGGTTTGAATGAAAGTGTTTACGGCTTTTTAAGTAATTGGCTAGCCAGGAAATCAGCGGCTCTTGAATAGGCACGACCCGATCAAACCGCCCTTTCCCGGCAATTATATTTACATAGTCGTCATGAACATCGTCTTTCCGCAGACGATCAACCTCTCCGACTCTCAAGCCAGTATAAATCAGCAGGCCAATAATTGCTTTATTCCGATAATATTGAAAATCATGGCAATAACGATAGTTAATATTAACGTCCAACATCTTGCGCAATGCCAGCCCATTCAAAGGGATTTTTTGGGCTCGATATTTCCTGATTTTTTTAATAGTAAAAGAAGGGTTGAATTTCAGGTGTTTGTGGCGATAGCAATGATTAAGAAACGCCATTATTATCGCATAGCGAGATCGAATGGTCGCCGGCGAAACCCTTTCCTTTTTCATCAAATCAAATATCGTTTGAATCATTTTGACCGTAATGTCTTCGACA